>NZ_JBEOOW010000003.1:0-338026 GCF_040309505.1 Psychrobacter sp. TB55-MNA-CIBAN-0194
GTATAGCCAAGTTGGTAAGGCATCAGGTTTTGATCCTGACATCCGTTGGTTCGAGTCCAGCTACCCCTGCCATTTTTTACTGTAATAGTAGTCATCAAAACTTTTCACCACTCTTTTCTGAATTTGAGCAGTTTGACACTGCTTAGCGGTCTCTGCTTGAGTCAATCAATAGGACTTCTGTCATGCCTTATTTGGCGATTTTTACGGGCAATGCCCACCCAGAATTAGCAAAAACCGTAGCCGATCATCTTCACATACCTCTTGGTAAAGCTGACATCACGCGTTTTTCTGATGGCGAAATTGCCGTGGAAATCAAAGAGCACGTGCGCGGTAAAGACGTGTTTATCATGCAGCCTACTTGTGCACCGACCAATGACAACTTGATGGAAATCATGATGATGGCTGACGCCTTGCGTCGCTCTAGTGCTGGTCGCATCACAGCTGTCATGCCTTATTTCGGTTATGCGCGTCAAGATCGTCGTCCACGCTCAGCTCGTGTACCTATCTCTGCTAAAGTCGTCGCTGATATGCTAAACATCGTCAGTATTGACCGCGTAATGACTGTTGATTTGCACTCAGATCAAATTCAAGGCTTCTTCGATATTCCTGTAGACAACATCTACGGCACGCCTGTGCTATTGAATGACCTACAAAAACAAGATTATGACAACATTATGGTTGTTTCACCTGATGTTGGTGGTGTTGTGCGTGCACGCGCCATGGCCAAGCAGTTGGGTGATACCGACATGGCAATTATTGATAAGCGCCGTGCTCGTGCCAACGAATCACAAGTAATGCACATCATCGGCGACGTTCGCGACCGTGATTGCGTGATTGTTGATGATATGGTTGATACTGCAGGTACACTATGTAAAGCCGCTGAAGCATTGAAAGCAAACGGTGCACGTCGCGTGTTAGCTTACATTACTCACCCTGTTCTATCTGGTAATGCATTGAAAAACATCAGCGAATCTGCGTTAGATGAGCTGGTTGTGACTGATACGATTCCATTGTCTGATGCGGCAAAAGCATGTAGCAAAATTCGCCAAGTAAGCATCGCGCCAATGCTGGCTGAAAGTCTACGCCGTATCAATAACGAAGAATCTATTAGTGCAATGTTTGATGGCTAACACTTAACAGTGGTGCTCGTCATAAAAATAGCGTCAAGTTTCATTACTTGGCGCTATTTTTTGCTTAATAATTTTACACAGCCCTTTTTCGTAGGTCTTTATTATTACTACAAAATCACGTATAATGCGCGCCTGTGCCGCCCGTTTGTTTTATTCAATCAGGTTGGTATTATCGAAAGTGCTGATCATGCTGTGAAGTAACGACAACCGTGATAATAATTATCATAAAAATCGTTATGACAAGCAAATGGCTAAGCGTAGAGTTTTTGGTAGTAACTATCACTGACAATGCTTAGCTATCATCACGTATTAGTGGATTGGTCGCAAATCCACTTTTTTATGACCAGACACTTCATCATTCTTTTTATAGGATTATATCCATGAGCATTAACCATTTTGAGCTAAACGCAGTTGATCGTTCTGCTGAACAACAAGGTAAAGGTGCGAGCCGCCGCCTACGTAAGCAGAATCTAGTTCCTGCTATTATCTATGGTGGCAACGAAGAGCCTACCTCTATCTCTATCAAAATCAACGAGTTGGTAAAATCGCTTGAATTTGAAGCGTTCTTCTCACACATCTTGACTATCAATGTTGACGGCGTAGAGCATCAAGCAGTTATCAAAGACTTGCAACGTCATCCAGCTAAAGGCTTTCCAATGCATGCTGATTTCCAGCGCGTTGTGAAAGGTCAAAAAATCACTATGAACGTTCCTGTTCATTTTGCTGGTAAAGAAGAAGCGCCAGGCACAGCAAAAGCTGGTGTTTTGTCAACGCTAGTATCTGATATCGAAATCTCTTGCATTCCATCACTACTACCTGAGTATCTAGAAATAGACGTATCTGGTATGGAAATCGGTGATTTGCTTCGTTTATCAGACATCAAACTTCCTGAAGGCGTTGTTATCAACGAGCTTGAGCTAGAAGACGGCCATGACCGTACTATCGCTAACATGCTACCACCGACAGTTGAAGAAGTTGATGCAGATGCTGAAGAAGTTGACGCAGCTGAAGTACCTGCTACTGAACAGTCTGAAGACAAGAAAGACGGCGAGTAATAACCAAACTCTATATAGCGACCTATCGTTTGTTATATAGTTACTGGTGCGCTTAGTCAAAAAAACAGCAGGTGATGAATATCTCCTGCTGTTTTTGTAAGTACGGTTTGGGTATAAAAGTAATATTCTTTATTCGATACGTCTATAATTCGATACTTTGATACGCAAGCCTTACCACTCATTTATTAAACTCAAGCAGGATGTTTTTATGGCCATAAAGCTTATTGTCGGTCTTGGTAATCCTGGTCAGCAGTATATGTTTACGCGTCATAATGCAGGATTTTGGTTCGTCCATCATTTGGCCCAGCAGTTCAATATTGACCTGAGCCCTGACAAAAAATTCCATGGTGTCACAGGACGCGGGCAAATTCATGGGCATGATGTGCGCTTATTGATGCCTCTCACCTTTATGAATAAGTCTGGTGAGTCGGTTGTGCCGATGGTGAATTTTTATGGCATTGATAATGATCAGTTGCTCATTGCTCATGACGAGCTCGATATTCCTGCTGGCAGCATTAAACTAAAAACAGGTGGTGGCCACGGTGGTCACAATGGCTTGCGTGATATTACGCCGCATATTGGTAGCGATTTTCATCGTCTACGCGTGGGTATTGGTCATCCTGGTCATAAATCTAAAGTTAGTGGACATGTCCTTTCAAAAGCCTCTCCTGATGAGCAAATTGGTATCGATAGCGCCTTAACGGCTGCTTTCGAAGCACTACCATTACTGCTAGATGGCGATATTGAACGCGCGCGTTCTCAGATAAACGGTTTCAAACTACCCGAATAACACGGTATGATACCGCCTATTCTGGCAGATGTATTTTGATCCCAATTCTGTCCAGTTAATCAACAACTTACCCACAACTGTTCATTCAGCTACGGGTTTGGGTAATACTACCTTTTTTTTGGGTAGATTTGCCCCCATTAACTTATTACTTTCATCACGCTAAGGAAGCAATCCATGCTACTTAATATGCTTAAATGCAAATTGCACCGTGCCCGCGTCACACATGCAGAGCTTCATTATGAAGGCTCTTGCGGTATTGATGGCGATTTATTAGACCTTGCAGGTCTGCGCGAAAATGAATCTATCGATATCTATAACGTTACCAATGGCAAACGGTTTCGCACTTATGCGATTCGTGCTGAAGCAGGTTCAGGCATCATCTCATTGAATGGCGCTGCTGCTCATATGGCCGATTTGGGCGATATCGTGATTATTTGTGCCTATGCTCATTTTGATGAGGTTGAAGCCGAAACTTATCAGCCAAAACTGGTCTACTGTAATGAAGACAACACCGTAAAAGACACAGCAAACATCATTCCTGTACAAGTGGCTTAAGAACATTGCTTAAGGAAATTACTTAAAAGCTTGTTACATAAAGTATGAGTAAATACCTAATCATACAGTTGCTGTAGTTGTCAAAATCCCATTAAAATACTTGTACTTATATCGAAGCTGAATCCAGATTGTGATTCAGCTTTTTTTTATGCCATTTTTATATGATGTAAGCTTATTCAAAACCCAATATCTATTTTTATCCCTAACGAAGGAGTTATCTAAATGTGGTTGGCAGTCATTGCAATTTTGATTGGTCTAGCAATTTTGGTTTGGAGCGCTGATGTTTTTATTGATGGCGCAACAGCCTTGGCACAAAAATTTCGAGTACCCAGTTTTTTAATTGGTGTGCTTATTTTGGGTATTGGTACATCAGCACCTGAGATGGTGGTATCGGTACTAGCAGCGTTAGAAGGCAGCCCTGAGTTGGCACTTGGTAATGCTTATGGCTCTAATATTATTAATATTGCGTTGGTACTGGGTGCAACCGTAATAATAAGCCCCATTATCATCCGTAAGGCCATCGTCAAGCGTGACTTGCCTATATTGCTGATGATTACGGCTGTTGCAGCATGGCAGCTGCGTGACGGCTCACTCAGCCAAGCGGATGGTATCGTACTATTGGTATTATTGGTATTAGTATTGGCCACTCAAATCGTATTGAGCGTTCGAGAAGGCAATCATGAACATGATGACGATGTCATAACAGAAGATGATGCGAGTACAAACCATGAAGAACCGAGTGTAATAAGAGGCTTGGGCAGTTTATTTTTGGGCATGTTGATGTTGGTTGCCAGTTCAAGAGCCATTGTTTGGGGCGCAGTTGAGGTCGCAACATTTTGGGGACTGAGTGAGTTGGTCATTGGATTGACGATTGTTGCAGTCGGCACCTCATTACCTGAGCTGGTATCGAGCTTGTCTGCCGCTCGTAAAGGTGAACATGACATGGCACTGGGCAATATTATTGGTTCTAATATTTTTAATACCCTTGCCGTGGTTGGCTTGGCAACCGTCATTGCCCCTATCACCGTGAACCCAGTGATTTTTTCACGTGACGTGATGGCCATGGGCCTGATTACGGTATTACTAGTGGTACTTTGTGGATTTGCTTTTGTCACCAATCGACCATTTGGACGAACCTCTGGTGCCATGTTAATGCTATTTTTTGTGGGCTATACCGGATGGCTGATTCAAACCGTCAATTTATAAAGTGTTGACGTGATTGCTCGCACATATCCATACATAATAAGTCATACGTAGCTATATATATCATGGTTATATATTAAGGTTTATTTTGTGACTGCTTGCGGTTTCTAAAACCACGCCATAACCCTTCGTGTGCGACTTTTGGCATTTTTAGGGTTATGGTATTAGATAACATATCTTGCACTGCTAAGCCGCGACGATTAAACAAACAAAAGGCGTAATTAAAAACCCAGCCTAATAAGGCGCTGGTCAATAATATCGCACGTGACCCACCGATTAAGCTACCAATAATACCAAACAGTAATGGCATCAAACATGCCGCCAAAATACGCTTAAATGACTGTCCCCATGTCAATAAATGACCTGAGTTATTCACGGTTTTTAATCGCCAAGTTTGCATACCTAATGTCTGCCCACCACGACGCCAAAACAACCCATAGAACGCCACTAGTGTCAGTACAAATGACGGCGTCATAATGACGTTCTGATACCAAGTGGGCAACGACTGTGCCTGAGAAGAGTCTGTACCTGTATTCATGGTCAGCAATGTGCCAATCACGGTCAACATCGTTCCCACTAGAAACAACAATGCCAAAATCAACATGCCGTCGTAGAGTACCGCCACGACACGTGTGGTAGGCTTAGCGATCGTTGGCTCTTCATCAGGTATTTTCTGCATAGGAGCATTACGTTGAGGCTTTGATTTTGTGGTTGCTTTAGATGTGCGTTTAGATAAACTTTTTGACATGGTACAAGCTCATAGCAAGCAGTGAATAATGGCTCCATTGTACCGTAATTCACGGTTGTATCGTACATTATCCTCAGATGCTATCTGGTCAAGCATGTAATCACGGCAGGAAGTATTAAGACAAAAGTAATAGACATAAAAAAATCGCCAAATTGTCATAAGACAGGCGATTGATTTAATTTTTTAGCTTAAAATAAGCTAGTATGCAAATGGTGCGCCTGGAGAGATTCGAACTCCCGACCCCTTAGTTCGTAGCCAAGTGCTCTATCCAACTGAGCTACAGGCGCGTATTTTGCACATCATCCACTGCGTTGTTAATAACAATTACAGTAAATTAGGTTGGTCATTATATAGATAATATCGCTTGTGTCAACATCTTTATTCATTAAAATAAAATTAATTTTTAACTTATAAAGACTAACAACTAACTTTTGCGATGCTACTCTAAAAACAACACTATAAATGGAGGTGAAGGAGGGATTCGAACCCTCGATACGCGCAAACGTATGGTTCCTTAGCAGGGAACTGGTTTCAGCCACTCACCCACTTCACCAAACGACGTAAGACTTTTTAAGTTCTAAAAAATAGTATTATTGCTGATAATACGTCTTATCCCGTGGGCGATGATTATAGCAAAACCAAAAATAATTGCAAGCATTGTCTAGCTATTTAATGCAATTTTTATGATATTTATTTGTTTATATTGCCTTATACCCTTTTTAACGACTAAAGCATCTCTAAAATCAGCAAAAACGAGGTCTGAGCCAATCAATATGTGCTCATTTACTATTTATCGATACATTTGATCGATGTATTAATTTTCAATATATAGTCCAATCCATATCAATCCGCTACATCTTCATCCTCTCTAACCATACTAATGTATAACTTGCACTCGGTTTCATTGTATCGAAATTATTTGAACTCAACTATGCAATCTTTCACTTACTATGGCTTTTTCAGCAGTGGATGGCTATAGTATTTGTTATTCATATTTTAAATACATCAAAGGAAGTGTTATGCGACCAGTGGTTCTTTGCTTTTCAGGATTGGATCCCTCCGGTGGTGCTGGATTACAAGCCGATATTGAAGCCGTTGGCCAAGCAGGTGCTCATGCCGCCATTGCCTGTACTGCAATCACCGTACAAAATTCGCAACAGGTATTTAGCTTTGAGGCTTGTGCCGCTAGCTTGGTGAAGAACCAAGCCACAGCGGTGCTCGATGATCTGCCTGTTAGCGTCATCAAATCAGGTATGCTTGGTACGACTGATAATATCGCGATGTTGACCCAATTGTTTGCTGAGCAGGTTATCGCTGCTGAGACACCTTTTGTATTGGACCCAGTATTGGTCGCCAATAGCGGTGGCAGCCTAGGTGATGAGCAAACCTTGGTGGCTGCATTTAAAGCACTTATCCCCTACGCAACCTTAATCACGCCAAATACGCATGAGCTACGTGCATTAAGCGGTGAGCAGGACTTGCACATCAGCGCACAAAAACTGTGTGCGCAAGGTACCCATGCCGTATTGGTAAAAACGTCACATGACTTTGATAGCGGTGATATTGAGCAGTATCTATATATAAAAGGTGAAATGGTACACCAAAGCATTTTGCCGCGTCTAGAAGGCGAATTTCACGGCTCAGGCTGCTCACTAGCCAGCTTTATCGCTGGACGCTTAGCAATGGGAGATTTACTTGTTGATGCAGTCAAGGCAGCCGATAGCTGGATTACCCAAACACTGCGTGCTGCTGATACGCCGCACCCTGACAATGCTCGCGCCCAACTGATACCCAATCGTTTCATCTGATTGCAACTGATTAATGTCTTTATATACTGATGACTTTTATCAGTGACAAAAAAAGGCGATCTATGTCTTATAGAGCGCCTTTTTTTATGTATTGTATTTTCGACAATGTAGCTTTTAGCTTAAGAAACTTGGCTTAGCCTAACATCGGCAAGAAGCTCGCTGCCAAACCGCCAATAAACATCTCTAGCAGAATAAAAGCAACAAAGGCTATCATCGGTGATAAGTCAAGCATACCCATGTTTGGCGTGATACGGCGAAACGGCTCCAAGATTGGCTCCGCAAGATTCATAATAATACCGATAACTGGGTGCTGAGATTGCGTAAACACGACAATCCAGCTGACGATAATTGAACCAATAACCAAGTAGCGACACATACGCAAAAAATCTAAAACCAAACTGACAGTACCAGTGAAAAATAACGGTACGGGTGCAATGCCTTTATGGGTCAGTGCTGCCTTTCCAGAGATATCAATCAGACGAATCAAAAACATCAGTACAATTGCTGCAATACTGATACGACCTTGACCAACCGTTGGAAAAATACGTCCAAAAACATCGACAATATGGGTCGCTTTATAAGCAGGGGCTATCATTGGATTGCTCGCATCCATACCTGCAAACTGTAGCATAAAGCGAATAAACACCAACATCATTGCAAAGGTGGTGACCAAATCAAAGATTTGAAATAACATGTTGTTCATGAAGTGCTACTCAATGTGACGTTATTAACAGGTTAGAGGATGACGAATGTCATTATCAGATGCTTAGTATAGTCAACCCTCTATAAATTGGATACGGTGTGAGTACGACAATTTGTAGATTACAATAATCTGGACACCAGCAATCGTATTGTTGGGTGTTGTCTAACTATTTACTCATCTCTTCACTAAGCGCTTGGCTGCGATCAGAGCAGGCTTTCATGGCTTCGCTGATTTGACGACCAATTTCATTGGCTTGCATTGACTCAACCGCAGCTTGGGTCGTGCCATTCGGTGAGGTAACCTTGCGGCGTAGTTCAGCAGGCGTGTCATCACTGTTCATCGCCATTTTCGCAGCACCTATCATGGTTTGCATAGCAAGTGCTGAAGCTTGTTCTTTGTCTAACCCTAACGCCACTGCACCATCAATCATCGATTCGAGGAAGTAAAACATGTAAGCTGGCGCTGAACCTGATACCGCTGTTACAGCATGCATCTGCTCTTCGTTTTCGACCCACATGACCAAACCTGAGGCTTCCATAACAGCAGTTGCCAATTCTTTTTGTTCTGCTGAGATATTAGCTGTACCATAAAGGCCAGTAGCACCCATTTGAATCATAGAAGGCGTGTTTGGCATCGCACGAACGATATTGCTATAGCCGCCTAGCATATTTGACAAAAGATCAGTCGACAAGCCTGCCGCTACTGAAATGACTAATTGAGTGTCTAATACATCTGCAAAGGCACTCACGACCACTTTCATCATCTGTGGTTTTACTGCTAGTACCACGATATCAGCATCGATCACAGCAGATTTAGGATCAGCCATTGGATCAACAGTGTTTAGACCTTTGGCAGATAATTGCTCACGTGCATCGCTGCTAGGATCAGCGACTGTGACTAGGTTTGGTTTGATGCCGCAGCCCACAAGCCCGCTAATAAGCGCTTGTGCCATGTTTCCGCCGCCGATAAAACTGATTTTTTTATTATCTAATACTGACATATGTGTCTCCTGCTCAAAAATTCAAAGATACTCAAACTAACATAAGCTTATGCAAAATGACATTCAGTTTACCATACTGCCACTAGGGCTGTTTGATAAATTGAACAAGTCAGTATAGGAAGCAGACTCTAAAAAACTCAATAAATTGAAAGACCTTCATCCCATATTTAGAACAATTTTTGTCGCATTCCTACAGCATCTCTTTTATATTCACACTGCTTTTCACAAGTTTAGACAACTGGATAACTTTATCTGCAATACTCGAATACTTATTGCTTAGATTGTCACTGCTCAATGCCCAGCTATCAAAAGGAGAGACTAGTAACAAGGGTAATTCTATAGGCAGCTCATCTTTTTCATTTGGCCAAATAATACTAACCACGATCAAACTTTCACGCAGCCATAATGGGATGCCCAGTGTTTGATAAAGCTTCTTGCCAGATTGTGGACGCGATGCCAGCGCTGTCTTCAGGCGTTGATTGCGGTGCAATGGGGCGATTTGTAAGATAGGAGATACTGTATCGTGTACTGCTTCACCTTCCTCATCGTCTAGTAAAAATCGCACCAACGCATCCGTCGGAATCTGCAACTGCCAGATAGCACGTTGACTACTACGCAAAGTAATGAAGTCGTGTGGCTCAACAGCGATATCAGGAGAAGGTCTTTGAGTTAGTATTCGCCTCTGTTCAATAAGTGGCAATTTCAGCCAAGTCAGCCACTCATTGCTTAGACGATAAAGCTGCTGCCGATAACGACGGATAGTATAAGACTGCTGACGACCTTGCCAAAAAAGTTCCGTTTGATGATCATGATCATCACGTTGACTTAGAAGTAATGCATCATCTACGAGCTGCTTAGCCGGCGGTAATGGCTCATCTTGACCTAGCCAATAATGTAATAATTGGCGTTGGCGATACAGTGGTAGTTTGTGCAATTCATCAATATTTAAGACTTGCTGAGCTGATCGCAACTGTAATGAAGCAACCGCTGTCTGCTGCAAATCTGCAGCTGCTTGTGCCCTGACACTTGCCTGAGCTTCACTCAGTAGCTGTGCGCTACGAGCAATATTATCAACGACATTGGGGTTATATCTCGCCAATACTGGCATGATGTCACGGCGTAACCCACTACGCACGTTATCGCCTGTGTCATTGGTTGGATCATCAATATAAGGCAGTTGTAGACGCTGAGCATAGGCGCTAATACGGGCACGCTGAATAGTTAGCCAAGGCCGCCATAGTATATTGTGCTGCCCGCCTTGCCTTTGTACGCGCCACGGCTGCATGCCCGATAGACCATTCACGCCAGCGCCTTGAATCAATCGCATCAATACGGTCTCTGCTTGGTCGTCAGCATGATGGCCCAGTAGCAAAACATCACCTTGATTGATATGTGCGCGCATGACGTCATAGCGAGCTTGCCGTGCCGCCTGCTCGTCATGACCGTTCACTTGCGCACGTAATATATGACACGGTATCGTTTGAGCCGCTGCCCAATCAGCGACATGTAATGCCCAAGCGTTACTATCCGCTTGCAGACCGTGATTTACATGTAAGAGCTGCGGTAAAAATGGCAATTTCTCTTGTTGATAGAGCTGCACACATAATGCTGCTAATGCCAGTGAGTCACGCCCACCACTACATGCTAGCCAAAGTCGTCGACCGTGCAGCTGTTCACCATACTCAGCCAAACTGCTCAATAACGCTTCGGCTAGCTTATCATCAGCGGGTAATTCAGCGATTGGCTCAATAGAGTAAGAAAGGATTGCACTGCTGGTCATAGTCAGCCTTATTTATTGAGTGGTTATATATTGATACGTTAACAGTCATACTAATAAATTAGCACCTACGTTAATTTCTAGACTACGTTAGGTACTTTATATACTAAGGCGTGTCTTCATTTTAAAAATGGTGATAAAAATGAGATAAATTGTCGTCAAACAAGAAAAATAGTACAGATAATATCGGGATATTAACCAACTATTTGCCGATGTTTGGCAAGATTTAGCCATTTTTAGCCCATTTAGATGACTATCGAGTGAATTGAAGACACGCCCTAACAGCCACAAAAAAACGCGCCATTAAATGACACGTTTTTATTTTAGCACTAAGACTCAGACTCTAATATGAAAAGCCACGTATTCGTGACGTTTAATATTAGGTTGGTACAGTATTAGATTATTAAGCAGGCAACATCACTTCAGAGTTAAACGTTTTTAGCTTTTCATAACGTAGCTCACAACGTTCATGCGCATCTAGATCTTTAAGTTCATCTAACTGTTCAGCAATAAGTGCTTTTAGTGCAGTCATGACTGGCTGCGGTTGCACGTGAGCACCTTCGCCCTCTTCAATGACAGCATCAATTAAGCCCATTTGATATAGGTTGATGGCGTTTAATTTCAATGCTTCACTAGCATCTTGTGCTTTTTCAGCCGTCTTCCATAAGATAGACGCACACCCTTCAGGAGAGATAACTGAGTAAATACTGTTTTGCAGCATGTTTACTTTATCACCCACACCGATGGCTAATGCGCCACCTGAACCACCTTCACCGATAATCGTAACAATGATAGGTACTTTTAGGCTAGAAAATACTGCGATACTCTCTGCAATGGCTTGCGCTTGTCCACGCTCTTCTGCACCGATGCCAGGATATGCACCCTGGGTATCTACAAAGGTCATCACCGGAATATTAAAACGCTCAGCCATTTTGACCAAACGAATAACTTTACGATAACCTTCAGGATTGGCCATACCAAAGTTATGAGCAATACGCTCGCGAGTACTGCGACCACGATGCTGACCAATTACCATCACAGGTTGACCGTCAAAACGAGCCAAACCTCCAAGTATGGCTTTGTCATCGGCATAAGCACGGTCGCCATGCAACTCATCAAATTCGGTAAACAGCTGATTAACATAGTCCATAAATAATGGACGCTTGGCGTGTCGTGCAAGCTGCACACTATCCCAGACAGTGCTCATAGACCTTTCCCTTTAGTAATTATATTTAACAATGGCATCGTTATCGGTTTACAGATAATGAGTTTGCAGATAATAAAAGTACAGTTGTAAACTCAATAGAGGCTATAGTAGCACATCTTAAATCGCATAACATTACCGACAGAGCAGCTTTTGTTACGCGAATCTTTAGCTTAATAATTACAACCGTAATTTCTATCAGCATTAAGCTTCAACCACGCTCAGCTTCACGCCCCACTTGGCAAATTGATCCGCTTCAGTACGGAGATCAGACAATAAGAAAGCATAGTGCTCACTGCTATCGATAACGGTAATTTGCCAACAGTTATCATCCATGACCTTTAATTCTAATTCTGGTAACTCATAATCGCTGCGGCTATGATGCGCCAATACTGCCAGACGTAATAGCAAACAGAGATAGACGAGCTGATCACCACCGATAGTGCACGTCTGCTCAAGCATATCCGCCTTGAGCTTACGACGATGATTGAGCATCAGCTGCGCCATTCGTTTTTGATCGACTTGCGAAAAACCTGGAATATCTGAATATTCGAGCAGATAGGCACTGTGTTTATGATAGCTGCTGTGACTGATCGCTAGTCCTATCTCATGCAAGAAGGCCGCACGTCTGAGCAAGTCACAGTCATCGTTGGTCAGCGTAAGCTTATCTTTTACTTGCTCAAATAAATGACGGCTGGTCTTAACCACTTGTTTGGCTTGCTTTTTGTCGCCTGAATAACGTTTAATCAATGCCATCACACTGCGATCACGTACATCTTCGCTCACAAAGCGGCCGAGCATGTCGTACATTACCCCTTCACGTAGCGCACCATCTGAGTAAGTAATACTCTCTACACCCAACACATCCATGATAGCAAGCAGCACAGCTACTCCTGCTGGGAATACTGCTTTACGGTGTTCTTTAACACCTTCTAAGTCAATATCATCAACGTTGCCAATTTTAAGCAGTAGCTTTTCTAGTTTTTTGACACCTTTATAAGTGATGCATTCTTGCTCATCAGCCCAGCCTTTGGACACTAGAACGTTACGCACCGCTTTTATCGTCCCACTGGAGCCAACCACGCTACTCCAGCCCGTCTTTTGATAACGCCCATTAATCGCCAACACTGCTTTGCGGGCATCCAAGATGGCATTATTAAAGGCTTCTTTGGTAATCAATCCGTCAGAAAAATACTTTTGCGTAAAAGACACACAGCCCATCTGTAGGCTTTCAGTCAATAGTGGATCGAACTCTTGACCAATAATGAACTCTGTCGAACCACCACCGATATCCATCACCAAGCGTTTATCGCTACTGGCATTGGTGTGCGAAACACCCAAATAAATCAATCGAGCTTCTTCGCGCCCTGCAATAATTTCAATAGGCTTGGGCAAAATCTTATTGGCACGTGCAATAAAGTCGTTGGCATTTTTGGCTTGGCGCAACGCATTGGTTGCAACCACACGAATACGCTCTGGAGGCACTGAGTCCAAGCGCGCCACGAACCGACTCAAACAATCGAGACCACGCTTTTCAGCTGCTGCACTTAGGATCTTATTTTCATCTAATCCGGCGGCCAGCTGCACCTTTTCAGACATAGACACTACTTTTCGCACCTCACCATGATCAAGACGCGCAATGGCTAGGTGAAAGCTGTTGGAGCCAATATCAATGGCTGCCATCATTTCGTCATCAGCAAGCGGTGGATTCGTAAGGTAGTCAATAGGCATAGGAGAAGTCGTTACCATGTTAGATAAAGGAAAAAGAATACTTATTAAAATCAGGCGGCTGATCTGTGCAAAAATTACAGATGCATAAAATAGGGCTATCTATACGAATAGACGCTATTTTTGCCATTAAAGCATTTATGCCAAACACTCGCAAGCGACACAAAATCACAGTGAACGTGTCATGACACCATATCTACAGTAAACGAGGCACACTCAGCATCTATTGCTTGTGTTAATAATATGGGTTTGCTACATTGAAAGCCACCAATATTATAATAAATAACAGTGACTTGGTGTCAGCTTATAAATAGGCTATCACCTATAATCCACATCTCAATAGAAAGAAATTTACTCACCAGTGTTAAAATCTGCCTTAATTTATATGGCATACACGACACCACTAGCAAGGAAGCTAAAAATGAATGCAACTGCCACACAGAACATGGCCAAAACTGCTGATACACAGATCAATAGCAATGCAAAAAAAGAAATAGTCAAAACCAATACGCCGACTAAGCAGAAATTTTATGATTTCTATTTGGATGAGCATCAAAACATGGCTTGCCGTCGCTTGCACTTCGCAGGTAGTAGTTTTGGATTATTAGGATTGGCCAAGTCTGTCAAAACCCGTTCTCCCAAACCGTTACTCAAAGGTATTGCCGCAGGATATGCTTGTGCGTGGGTGGGTCATTTTTTCTTTGAAAAAAATAAACCTGCCTCTTTTAAGTTTCCGTTAAAAAGCTTTGCTAGCGACTTCCGAATGTATGGCGATGTGGTGCGCGGCAACTTAAGCTTGAGAGATCGCAAGTTTGATAAATCACGATAAAATTCAATCGTTACATACAGCACGCATTAAAAAACTGGGCTGCTTAAAATAGCAGCCCAGTTTTTTATTCGTTTTGAGGATTTTATTCGTGTCATTCCACATTCATTAGTGAAATGACGTATTCATTTATCGCAAAGATTTACGTAATATTTTACCGACTGCTGTCTTCGGTAACTCATCGATAAACACATAAGACTGCGGACGCTTATAGCCAGTCAAACGCTCAATAGCAAAAGTCATCAGTTCATCAGCCGTTAAACTTGGGTCTTTTTTGACCACAAAAGCTTTGGGAACTTCACCGCTGTGTTTGTCTTCGACACCAATGACGGCCACTTCTAGCACTTTTGGATGTTCAGTTAATGCAGCTTCTACTTCATTAGGATAAACATTAAATCCTGAGACCAATATCATGTCTTTTTTACGATCGACGAGTGTCAAAAAACCATCGTGATCCATGACGCCAATATCGCCAGATTTGAAATAACCATCCTCAGTAAAGGTATCTGTATTGTCTTTCTGCCAATAACCTTGCATCACTTGTGGTCCTTTGATGCCGACTTCTCCAGGTGTTCCGATCGCACAGGAGTATCCATTTTCAGCAATAATTTTGATATTCATCATTGCTAACGGCAGACCAACGCTACCATTAAAATTCGTAATCCCGGGTGGATTGAACGAGATAACTGGTGCCGTCTCAGACATTCCATAACCTTCATGAATCATCATGCCTGTCACTTGTTGCCACTGATCAGATACCGCCTTGATGATGGCGGTGCCACCACCGATAGATAAGGCCAGTCGACTAAAATCAAGGCCAGCAAATTTTGGATGGTTGAGCATACCAATAAACAAGGTATTCACAGAAGGAATGACATGCGGACGATGCTGCTCAATAGTATTGACTAGCCCATCGATGTCACGTGGATTGGTAACCAATATATCTTCCCACCCACCATATATCCCGAGCAAACCGCAAACAGTGAATGAAAAAATATGATAGAGCGGTAAAGGATTCAGTATCTTGATCTGCTCGCTACGGCCGGCTTCAATCGCCATGCCAAACATCGCATAGCACTGGCAGATATTGGCCATGACATTATAGTGTGTCAGCATGGCGCCTTTTGGTTTGCCTGTCGTGCCACCTGTATATTGTAATAAGGCCAAATCATCACGTGTAATCGTCACAGCCTGACACTGCTCAGCGTGGTATGTATTCATAATATGCGCAAAGCTGACATTCTGCTCTGAGATATCATTTGCAGCATTATCGGCTTTGGCTTGATTGGTTTGATTGAATTGACGAGTAGTATCAGCTGAGGCTTCAAGTTGGGTAAGTAAGGCAATGTCGTTATCCGCAGGTTCAGCATTCGGATTGACAGAACAATGTACCACCAGTGACAGCTGCGATTTCACTGCATCGTCTAATTGATCGAAAGCGGCGGTCATCCCATCAAGGACAACCAGCACGCTAACTTGAGCATCCGTCAGTTGGTGTGCCAATTCATAATGGGTGTACATTGGATTGACGTTTACCAGTACGGTGCCTGAGCGCAAACAGCCAAGCAACACGACTGCATACTGCAATATATTGGGTAGTTGTACCGCGACACGATCGCCCTTGTTGATTCCTTTTGCTTGTAAAAAAGCAGCAAAGCGGCGACTGGCAATATCCAGTTGTGCAAAGGTAAGCGTAGCGGGCCCCATACTAAAAGCCACAGAATCCCTATGTTGTTCTATCTTGGGTTGCAGTAACTCTAGCAGGTTGTGCTTGCCCTCTAACACATCTAGATTATTTCTTAGTCCGTGTTTCTCATACGAGGCTTGCCATAACGGTGGTGTATTACTGCTAGGCATATCATTGGTGCTGGTAGTCATGAGTTAGCGTCCTTGCTGAGTATATTTTTCTCAGCATAGCATACTCTAATCATGATTTTTTAAGCGGCTGAGTCACTTTATGGGCTCTGTTATTAGCAGTATTTTTTGGGCCATATGCATCGACTTTTATGACCAGTATATAGGTTAAAAACTTAGCTGAATCAGCCTAAAAATATAGGTGCAATCACATACACACATTTACTAAACCCCTCATAAATTCGAGATATATCCGGAATATAGCCATGCTATGCTAAATGCCATTTCATACAAATAATGAGATTATATGTTTATCATGAGCCATGTTAAAAAAGTCGGCTGTCTTGCTTTACTGTCAACAGGACTATTTGTCAGTGCTCAAGCGTCTGCAGCAGACACCTGCGACAATGCCTATACTCAAACAGATATGAATAAGTGCGCTGCAGCTAGATTGGCCGTAGAAGACCAAAAGCTAAACCAATCTTACCGTAATTTTCAGCGCTTACTTAACAGCTCTGAGAAAAAAGAACTAAAAGAGGTGCAGCTAGCATGGATCGATTTTAGAGACAAAGCTTGCCAGTTTTCTGCCAGTTCAGTTCGTGGCGGTAGTGCTTACCCAATGGCGCTCAATGGTTGTTTGACCACTTATACACAGCAACGCCGCGTACAATTAGATGCCGATATTAAGAACATCAAAAGTAAATAGATGACTGTAGAAAATAAGTAGCCATAAAAAAACCAGCACCTCTTAAGGTACTGGTTTTTTTATGGCTTTGATTGCCTTGATCAATGCTACTTATGACGTTGAGTCAGAATAAATTAAGCACTGGCCATTTCAGCAAATATCTCATCAGCCGCTTTGATTGACGCATCAATGTCTTCATCGCTATGTTTGATTGACATAAAACCTGCTTCATAAGCAGAGGGTGCAAGATAGATACCACGATCTAGCATGCCATGAAAGAAGGTATTAAATACAGTCATGTCGCACTCTGTCACGTCATCAAAGTTCTGAGGCACAGCAGTCTCCTTGTCTCTAACGAAGAACATACCAAACATGCCGCCCAATTTATTGGTACGAAGGTTAATACCATGCTTGTCAGCCGCTGCTTGGAAACCGTCTACTAAACGATCAACTTTCGCTGCTAATTCGTCATAAAAACCGTCTGCCGTTAAGTCTTCAAACATCGCAATACCAGCACGCATCGCGAGTGGGTTGCCTGATAACGTGCCCGCTTGATAGACACTGCCAAGTGGGGCGATGCAAGACATGACTTCTTTTTTACCACCGAAAGCGCCAACAGGTAGACCTGCACCGATGATTTTGCCAAAGCAAGTTAAATCAGGGTCGATACCGAAGTGTGCCTGCGCTCCGCCAAGTCCGACGCGAAAGCCAGTCATGACTTCATCAAAGATTAATACTGCACCATTGGCAGTACACTCTGCACGCAACGTATCATGGAACTCTTGTGTTGGAATGACCATGTTCATATTGCCAGCGATAGGCTCTAAGATAACGCAAGCGACTTCTTCGCCCCATTTCTCAAAACAATCTTTAATCGCTTGCGGATCATTATAAGGAATCGTAATCGTGTGCTTAGCAAAATCAGCAGGTACGCCTTTTGAGGTGGGCTCACCGATATCAAGCATGCCTGAACCTGCTTTTACTAACAGACTGTCTGAATGGCCATGGTAGCAACCTTCAAACTTAACGATTTTGTCACGCTGGGTGTAACCACGTGCTAAGCGAATCGCACTCATGGTTGCTTCGGTACCAGAGCTGGTCATACGAATCATTTCGACGCTAGGCACGATTTCGCAAATTTTATCTGCAACTGTCGTCTCGAACGGTGTTGGGGTACCAAAGCTTAGACCATCATCGGCCGCTTTTTTGACCGCATCGATTACTTTTGGATGCGCATGACCCAAAATCATCGGCCCCCAAGAACCGACATAATCAATATAGGCATTGTCTTCGGTGTCATAAATTTTGCTGCCATTGGCACGGTGCATAAAGATTGGCGTACCACCGACTCCTGCAAAGGCGCGAACAGGTGAATTAACACCACCCGGGATATGTTTGCTGGCTTGTGCAAAGAGCTGTTCGTTTTTAGTACTCATAGTTATTCTCTACTTATAGCGACAATTTTTTGTGATTAAACGTCTGCTTTATATTTGTTTATTATAAAATTTTTCAAGCATATCTGGAACGCTAGGCTTTTTTAACAACAGAAGACTTAAGCTTCATTGGGCCATAGCCATCGAGTTTGCAGTCAATATCATGACCGTCAGTAGCATCTGGCAATAAACGAATACTTTTTGCCTTGGTACCTACTTTGATGACGAGTGAAGAGCCTTTGACTTTTAGGTCTTTGATCACAGTCACCGCATCACCGTCTTGTAGCTCGTTGCCGACAGCATCACGAATAACTGCATCTTGCTCTTCAGCTTGCGCAGCATCGGTCTCAGCCGCCGTCCACTCATGAGCACACATTGGACATACCAGTAACGCACCATCTTCATACGTATATTCAGCATCACATTTAGGGCAATTTGGTAAGCTCATTATTTCCTCGGCAGCCATGACAGATTAGGTTTTTACTAGAGCCAACATTGTACCGTAACTCGACAATTTTAACCAATTTGTACGGTTGAAAACTGGGTACTGAGCCCAATTTAACTGTTAACTCACCACTTAACCACGAGCTTTTTTATGACCGTGTTTTTTGTGGTACTCTTCTTAGCTTCATTTAGTTTAAGGATAATAATAATGACTCAAATTTCAAATGCATCGATATTACCAAAGTTTGCCCAATTAACCATTCAAGGCGAGGATGCCGAAAAATTCTTTCAAGGACAGTTGACCTGTGATGTCACCAAGCTCGGCCTCAGCTATCAAGCTGCTGCCATTGGTAATTTAAAGGGACGCATTGAATTTGGTATTTGGATTAAGAAACAAGCAGAAAAGCAATATGATGTGGTCATTAGTGCTGACTGCGCGGATGCTCTACAAGCCCACCTTAAAAAATATGGTGCATTTTCTAAATTTGAAACCAGCGCGCCGATGCCAATTTATCCTTGTGTCCTTGATAATGTACCGACTTTTAGCCATAAAGACGATCATAATACGACTGAGGATACACAAGCTTGGATGCAATGCAGTATTGCCACTGGTAACTATTGGATCGTAGCTACCACTCAAGGTGAATTCCAACCGCAAGAGCTGCGTCTGCATCAGCGCGGCGGTATGGATTACGACAAAGGCTGCTATCTGGGTCAAGAAGTTATCGCTCGTATTTATTTTAAATCAGCACCCAAAGCATTTTTGCACTATGTAAAAGGCACTGGTGAGGTACCAGCTGCAGGTAACAAGATTGATAAAATCCAAGTGGTCAATGCGATTGCCAATGCCGAAGGTTTTGAAGCATTGGTCATCACTCGTCCAGAATACCTTGTTGATAGCTTACTGACGCCACTAGACTTGCCAGCCGCCCTGCAAGCTGATGTGGCCCGCGCCAAATAAAAACTTGCCCTATAGATGGTGTTAGAAGTTTGACCCATTGCTGTCAGGCCATTAGACAATCACAGTAGAGAACCCTATGACACATGTTGCAGTACTTGGAGCAGGCGTGGTCGGTGTGACCACCGCATGGTATCTTCGTCAAGCAGGCTATGATGTGACTGTGATTGAGCGTGAACCCGCAGCAGGTTTGCAAACCTCATTTGCAAATGGTGGTCAAATATCGGTGTCACATGCCACACCTTGGGCTAATCCTGCAACTCCGATGAAAGCGCTCAAGTGGTTGTTTAAAGAAGACGCACCGCTTCTGTATCGCTTGCGGGCTGACAAAGCTCAGCTCAAATGGGCGATGCAGTTTCTGCAAGAGTGCCGCGCCGATAGAGCCGATGCCAATCTCGTACAAATGGTACGCTTAGGTCTATATTCAAGAGATACCTTACAGCAGCTGCGTGCGGATATCGGCATTGACTACGAACAGCAAACTCGCGGTATCATGCATTTTTATACTAATCAGGCAGAGTTTGATGCAGCTATAGAACCAACCGAACGCATGCAAGCCCTCGGTTGTGAGCGCTACGTGATTGATATCAATAACGCCGTCAATTTAGAGCCATCGCTTTACCCAATTGCTCATAAGCTGACTGGAGCAACCTATACCAGTCGTGACGAGTCTGGCAATGCGCACCTGTTTACCCAACGTTTGGCACAGCGCTGTATTGATGCTGGTGTACAGTTTTTATATGATACCGAGATTTTAGCACTCAATACCGATACAGACTCTGCGCATCCGCACGTGCACAGTATCACCATTCGTCCAGCAGGTGAAAACGCCCAAACCTTTACTGCAGGTACTTATGTATTAGCACTTGGCAGCTATAGCGTGTCATTGCTAAAGCCTTTGGGTATACACGCGCCAATATTTCCGGCAAAAGGCTATTCGGCTACTTATACCGTCAACCCACGAGCGCCGCATTTAGCGCCTTTTGTTAGCTTGATTGATGATGAGTTTAAGCTGGTCACCTCACGATTGGGTGATAAATTACGTGTGGCTGGCACCGCAGAATTTAATGGCTATAACTTAGATCTGAATACCACTCGCTGCGAAGCCATTACTCGACGCGTACAGCAGTTGTTCCCCAAAGGCATTATTGCAAACTCGGTACAATATTGGACAGGACTACGCCCTATGACCCCATCGAACGTGCCTTTGATTGGCCGTGCGCACTGCGGTCAAGTCAAACACGGCAGCCATAATGCCTCAGCTACTTTTGACAACTTATGGCTCAATACTGGGCATGGTACGCTGGGTTGGACGCATTCTTGTGGTTCTGCAAAAGCCCTTAGTTTATTAATCCAAGGCGAAACCCCTAACGTTGATTTTGACTTTGTCGGTATGAGCACTTAATCAAATAAGCGATAGATTAAGATTTTGTGCAAAAAAGAAGGCGCTTACCTATAGTAAGCGCCTTCTTTTTACTTTAAATTTAGGACAATTCTTAAGTGATTACGCTATCTATCAAGGTTTATGATGCGGTAGCCAATGCGTCATCCGTTGCTGATTCAAGCGCTTCCAGTTGTACTGGTACACCATTAACTGCCGCATTGCCACTTAACTGATCAATCAAGGTATCATCGGTCAAATCATTCACGCTCACCCCTGCGTGTGCTTGGGCGATTTTTTGCTTGACCCCTTTACGGCCATGACCAAAGCCATGCGGAATACTCACCACGCCTGGCATCAGCTCGTCGGTCACTTCTGCTGCAATGATCACACTACTGATTCGTGAAGTGACTTTTACAGATTGACCATCAACGATACCATGCTGCGCCGCTGTGTCAGGATGCAGCATCAACGTACAACGAGACTTGCCTTTTACTAATCGATGGCTATTGTGCAACCACGAGTTGTTACTACGCACATGACGGCGGCCGATGAGCAGCGTTTGGCTACTGTCATATTCTTGCACCATTTCTTTGACACGTGCCAAATCTGCCTTATAAAAATCCACATGAAGATGAATCTGTTTGTCTGCATGCTTAATAGCGTCTGGCAACATGCTGTGCAATGGCCCCAAATCGATACCATGCGGGTTTTCCATGAGTACATCTAACGTGACATCTTTATAAGGCCCATACTTTAGACCTTGCTCTAAAACAAATTTCGGCCCAAATGCTTTTATCGCTGCACGCTCTTTTTGCGTTGCTTCTGGCGCATCTTTATCCAAGCGATCGGCCAGCTCTAAATAAATCTCCCAATCGTGTCTCGTCTCTTCTGATCTCTCAAACAAAGCAGGCGAGTATTTGGCGACATTGTGCACTGCAAATCCATTAAACGTAACATCGTAATGGTCACGCTCTAATGGCGATACAGGTGGCAAGATAATATTGGCATGACGACTGGTCTCGGTCACAAAGTAATCGAGTGACACCATAAACTCTAGTTTTGACAGCGCTTTGTCTAGCTTTTCACCATTTGGGGTACTGAGCACAGGGTTACCCGCAACGGTGACGAATCCTTTTAATTGCCCCTCGCCCTCGACCAACATCTCATCTGCCATGGCGACCACAGGATACTCGCCATTAAAATCAGGCAAGTTGCTCACGCGGCTGTGGCGTTTACCCAAATAGCCTGGGCCTGAGCTGTTCACAACGTCCATTGCAGGATTAGGGAACATCAGCCCGCCCACTTCGTCTAAGCGTCCTGTGACGATATTAATGACCATAGACAGGTACTGACTCAGTAGGCCAAACTCCTGCACCGAGATACCCATTCTGCCATAGCAGACTGAGCTTTCTGCCTCGCAGAACTCTTTCACAATACGTTTGATTTCAGCAGCGGTAATACCCGTAATATCTGCTACAGATTCAGCCGTGTATTCTTTAGCAAACAAAGCAAGTCGGTCAATCTCAGGTGCCAATGCAGCGACTTTGCTATCTAACTTAGCATAGCCTTGCGCATAGATTTCATTCAGCATCGCCAGTAATAGCAACACGTCTGTCGCGGGGCGAATAAAATGGTGCTCACTAGCGATGTCAGCGGTTTCTGTACGTCTTGGATCAATCACCACCACTTTGCCGTCACGGGCTTTGATGTCTTTTAGTTTTTGGCGCATATTCGGGGCAGTCATGATACTGCCGTTAGAAGCTAGCGGATTGCCACCGATAATGAGCATGTATTGGGTGTGGTTCACATCAGGAACTGGAATGCGTAGCATATGGCCAAATAAGTGCATACTGACGATATGGTGCGGCAATTGATCGATTGAGGTGGCAGAAAAACGACTGCGAGTTTTTAAGCTGGTAAGCAGTTGTTTTATGGTCAGCATACCGCCCATGTTGTGTACGTTGGGGTTACCAAGATAAACCCCCAATGCGTTTTGGCCATATTTTTGCTGTACGGATTGAATACCTGCGGCCACTTTATCCAATGCTTCTGGCCAACTGATGGTTTTCCAGCCATCGGCCGTTCTCTCGACTGGCTGGCGCAAACGGTCAGGGTCTTCGTGCAAATCCTGCAAAGCCGTTGCTTTTGGACAAATATAACCTTGCGAAAAGGGATCGTTTTTATCGCCTTTAATCGACAAGACTTTTTCGCCGTCGTGTTTTATCTCAACACCGCACATCGCCTCGCACAATGTACAAGTTCTAAAATGCGTTTGCTCTTCGCCTAACGTTGGTGTAGCCATGGTTGTGGCCATAATAACTCTCCCTGTTGTGTTTGATTAATCCTAGTTTTTACGATAATAGTTTTCGCTTATTATCGTTATTCACTACTATTGCTTCCGTGCAAAAAATTGGCGAACAGCGCATCAAAGCTGGTACTCAATGTGGCAATCGCTTGCTGCCTTGAGTAGCGCTGCTGATGACAGCCTAATATGAGCTCATGTACTTGTGCAGCAGCAATATCAACACAAAGATTGACAGCGCTGCGTTCACAAGAACGATTGGATAGCTGCAATCCTTGAAGAAATATCTCTGTCCACTCTTCTTGTATCTCGGTAACTAAATTGCCCAATCCGTTGTTTAACGAAGATTGGTTTTCTATATTGGCAGTAAACCGTGGGCGATCCTCTAGCAAATGCTGAAACAGTGCAATATTTTGAAACGCCGAATCAAAAATCATCACCAAACATTGCTGACAGCGCTCATTAAACTGCGCTTTACTTAATACATCATAATCTTTAAGCATATCGACCCACGCCATGCGCATGGGTGACAGATAGTTGTCTTTTAGCTGAGCACTCAGTTCATTTTGCAGCGCGTCTAGGCTGTCAAAATGGTTATAAAAGCTTGGCTGCGCAATACCAGCACCTTTGGCCACTTTATTCATACTCATGCCCTGAGCACCCTCTAAACTGTACAGCCTTAATGCACTTTTCAATAATGCACGGCGCGTTTTGGCTTTCGCCATCTCACGTTTAGATTCTGTTGGTACATCTGAATATTGCGCTAGTACAGTCAATGAAGAAGCATCCTTGTTTATTTACTTATTCGATAAATAATTAAATCGACACACCAGTAATTTACCTTGAGTGCTATTGCGCCGAAAAAATGTGATGATGACGGCCACACGCCGATAGCTATTATTTCAACTATAAGGTTATAGTCATTTAAACCATAAGTCTATAGTGAAACCCATAGTAGAACTCGTGCTTCACAAAATGAAATTTTTAGGTTGCCATCATGACATCATCTGTTTTTTCCCCTTTCACATTGCCTTGTGGCGCCACTCTTCCTAACCGCTTGGCTAAAGCTGCTATGGAAGAAAACATGGCGGATGAAGGCCAAATTCCTGGCCATGTACTTTTGCACTTATATCAGCGCTGGGCTGAAGGTGGCACAGCTCTTTTGATCACTGGTAACGTCATGGTGGATGGCCGTGCGATGACAGGCCCTGGTGGCATCGTATTAGATAAATACAGCAATATCGCTCCTTTTACAGCATGGGCACAGGCTGCCAAACAAAACAACACGCACGTTTGGATGCAACTCAACCATCCTGGCCGTCAAGTGTATGCTGCCATGGGTGGTGATGTGTTGTCGCCTTCTGATGTGGCCATTGACTTGGGTAAACACTCTGGCCTATTTAGCCAACCACATGCCATGACGCTACAAGATATTGAACAGCTCATTCAACGCTTCGTAGACACAGCAATCAGAGCCGAACAGGCGGGATTTGATGGCGTCCAAATTCATGCCGCCCATGGTTACCTCATTTCTCAATTTTTATCACCACTGACCAATAAGCGCCAAGATGAATATGGCGGCTCAATTGAAAACCGTATGCGACTATTGATTGCGATCATTAAAGCGGTTCGTGCTGAAGTGTCATCCAATTTTGCCATTGGGGTCAAAATAAATTCAGCCGATTTTCAACGTGGTGGGTTTGATGCAGACGATGCAAAAGTGGTTATTTTAGCCATGAATGAGTTGGCGGTAGATTTGGTTGAGCTGTCTGGTGGCAGTTACGAAAGTCCTGCTATGCAAGGTAGTACAGCAGATGGTAGAACACTACAACGAGAAGCCTATTTTTTAGACTTTGCAAAAGAGATTGCGCAAGTAGCTACCATGCCAGTGATGACCACAGGTGGCGTTAGACGCTTGGTCGTTGCAGAAAATGTACTCGCGCAGGGGATTGATATCGTTGGTATGGGCACCGCTCTCGCCATGAACCCTTCGTTACCCAATGATTGGAAAAAAGATGAAACCATTAGCGCTCATAATCCAGTTGTGCAATGGCGTGATAAAACCTTGAGCGCTGTTGCTACTATGGCAGTGATCAAGCGCCAACTGCAGCGTATGGGTAAAGGCAAGCTACCTAAACCCGATGCTTCACCGATATTCTCGCTCATTGCTGATCGCATTCGATTAAAAAAGCTGACCAAACGCTATCACACATATTTGGCTACCTTAAAAAATCCCACACAGTAATATCAACGTTAAAAGTTATTCGTATGATTGACCGCATTATAGGTGCATTGCTATTTACATTTTTATGATTATGAAGCGCTCAATAGAACCACTTTATAAATTTAAATGGCTTTGAAATCATAATTTTATAAAAATATGTTTGATGGCTACTACGTATTGTAAACACAAGTGAGCCCGATTTTGACACAATGATGGTATAGGTAACAGACCTATGCCATTCATCATAATTAAGCAACACTATAAACATTGGATGTACAGACACCGCTGTCAAAACTGATTATATTTATTACCACAAGGCAGTCAATAACAATAAAAAATAACTGCTTTAGTGATTAAATAATTACAAAAACAATCAATAATAAGAGCAGTTAAAAATAAGATTTACTCAAGCACGTTCAATAAAATAAGGAAGACAACAATGAATGAACATACGCTAAAAGGTGAATGGAATCAGCTAAAAGGCTCAGTAAAGCAAAAATGGGCTGAACTAACTGATGACGATTTAACGCATATTGAAGGCAGCCGTGACAAGTTGGTTGGCCGTGTACAAGAGCGTTATGGCCACGCCAAAGACGACGCCGAGCGCGAAGTAGATGACTGGCGCCGTGAAAATAAATACTAATTTATTTTAATAATAAAAGACAAAAAGCCGCATAGAACCTATGTGGCTTTTTATTGGCTAATGACTTCTGTAGAGGTAGATAAATATATTGAGGACAAGCGGACAGATAAAAAATCATTCGTCCTTCAGCTTAATAAAGTTTCTCAATACCCAGACACGATAAAACCGCATAGCAATTAATTGTTATGCGGTTTTATTGTTAACTATCCATGTTACCTATCACGACCGTTTCCTATACATCCTTGCATAGTCTTCAGCATATTGTGATACTGGGCATCCTGCCCTATTTACTACGTCTACAGCATTAACTGCTGCTATCAGCAAAGGTTATGTGTCCTTACCTCACTCATTATTATCATCCTGATGCTAATAAGTCAGTCATTATCCTTCATGCGGTCAACTCAATCCTTGAGTCACATTTCCTAATGCCGTGTGACTATAATGCCCAATTCCTAACCTGATGTTAAGTCGCATAAGCGTCATTGCGTGTAAGCATATGCTTACACGCGTTTTAATAATGAGCCAATTTGTCTTGCTTTTACATGGCTAAATGACCATTTCACCGACCACGCCGACCAAAAATCCTAGTGAGGCACCCAGTGACGTCAGATAATTATTGTCTAACTTACTTTCAGGAATGATGTCTTGAATCAATAAATAAAGAATACCACCACTCGCAAACGTCATTAAGTGGGCAGTAACATTAGGGTGCTGACTCAATAAAAAATGCCCAATAAGTGCTGAGATGATACCAAAAAAACTTAAACCAAAAAATATGGTCAATGTCTTTCGCACACTAAAACCGCTGCGCACTAAGTCACGAAATGAGTTAAAAGATTCAGGCAAATTTTGCAAACCAATAAAAATAGCCAACAACAATGCCATTTGTGGTTCGATAGCAAAGACAGCACCTAAAGCAATAGACTCTGGCACAAAATCCATCATCATCGCTAGCAACGTTGCCTGCTGACTGCCTGACGATGCTAGCTTTCGGTCTATCAACATAAATAAGATAGCGCCAAATGAGAACGATCCCATCACGCCCCAAACACCTAACTCATCCATACCTTTGGGTACTAAGACCAATGCCAACGCAGACAAAATAATACCTGCGCCAAAAGACATTAATGTATGAACCAGCTGCGCCTTAACCGGACTGTCTTTAATATGATGGTCAAACATATTGGCCAGTAGTCCACCTATAAATACCGTTGCACCTGAAAATCCTGAAAACAAAATAAGTTTGAGTGGCATTTTTTTCCTTATTATTAATTGAGTATTTTATTAGTTGGATGTCTTTGTATTATGTTACTCAACGGCTTGTCTTAGAGACTATGTCTAATGCATGACTGTTTTGTTCATTTACAACTTCTTAACGTAAATGACATCTAACACCAAGCTTTATACCTTATGATTGATAATGTAAGTAAATATTTCATCATTAGTTGGATTATCAGAACGCAGCTGCTAGGCAAGGTGTTTTCGCTAGTATGGTAGTGATCGCTAATATAATAGATGTCAAATCCATTAAATTAAGCATACCAAGTTAAGAGTACATAGTTAAAAATACACAGTCGCTGTGCTATACCAAACAATAGGAAGATTCATTATGAGAACACTACAACGCTCCACCGTAAAAACGATTCTTTCATCAGGGCTTGCTGTTGCTTTGTTGGGCACGATGGTCGGCTGTACCACTATAGCCTCTCCTTATGACAATCGCCCTGTGTACCGTGATAGCAATACGAGTAACAATAACGTTAACCGCGTTAGTCAGCAGCTACGTCAAGACTTACGTCGCAAGGGTTATGATGTCAGAGACATTCAAGCTAGCAATTACCGAGGCAGTCAGATACTTACGGTTTATGCCACCAAAGGTAAACAAGCCTACGAGCTTAAGTATACGTATCCTAACTTGAGGCTTATCAGCTCAGACAAGAAATCATGGTCATCTACTGGAAAAGATGATAGATACGAAAAAAACCATGATAAAAAAGACAAATATAAAAATAATGGTAAGCATAAAAACAGTAAGCATCATAAAAACGGTGATGTCGAAGGCAATATTACAAGAGAATCCCGCTACCCAGCCATTAAACAACAAGCCATCAGAAAAGTTAGTGCGATGGGTTACCGTATAAAAGATATTGAGCTTGAAGAAAAAAATAATCGCGGTGTGTTTGAAATCGAAGCAAGACGTGGCTCACAAGATTATGAAATACTACTTGGCTATCCCAATCTAAATGTCATTAAGGTGAAAAAAGACTAGATTTCAACACCACTACTATTCATAACATTCGTATCTTATAGTATAGATACGAGTATAAAATTTCGGCATCGCTCACCTCTTGATGCCTACGGTCAAATAAACCAGCCCTTGGTATATTTGACCTTTTTTTTCACTTTATTATGCAAGAATAGAGCATATCTTCAATTCAAATACTAGAAATCTAAGACCTTTATCACATCGTAAGCTGGTGTCTCATATGGATGAGACTCTTTTAACGCAGCGATAACAGTTTCAATGACTGCTTCAGCAACGACCATTTCAACTCGCCATTCATCGACCATTTCTAAGCTATCATGTGTACCGATGTGCGGCGTACTACCTGATAATGGCATAAACTGTCCTGTTCCCTTTACCTGCCAACAGCATTGCTCATAGTTACCAATGGTGCCTGCACCGGCGACAAACAAAGCAGACTTCACCTGATCTAGAGCAGATTCTGGGATAAAAACCGTGAGCTTATACATATCGTCCATCCTCTCTACATTGATTCCATAAAATATATCCAAAATAAACTGTCCAATCTACAGGCGATACTATTTTTTGGATAAAGAAGCATGATCGCTCCAAACATAACGTAATAACCAGTCTTTCGCTTCACCTGCATAGTCAATGCCAATACGTGGGCGCAGCGATATTAAAGGCTGACATCCATCATCTTCTATCCAAACAGCTGACGCTAGGCCAATTACCTTGCCATATAAATCACGATCAATTTGCAATCGTTTGGTTAGCTTCCCAGGGCCAGCAAACTGCTTGGGATGACTAAGCTGTTTGTCTGGGCTAAGTAGTTGTTCGTCAACTAGACGATCACTATCCTCTGTCAAAAATCCAGCTCGTATCAATACTGACTCCGGCGACTCTGCAGCACCACTGATTAGGTTAAGCATATGATGTACACCATAGGTCAAATAGACATAGAACACACCGCCTTGCTCATACATGATTTCAGTACGTGAGGTTCGTGTGCCTGCATGGGAATGACAGGCAGGATCACTTTCACCGATATAGGCTTCGGTCTCTGAGATACGCATTCGCAGTACTTTCGCGGTGCCATCGGTATCTATCAATTTTCTACAGAGCACTTTACCAACCAAGTCAGCAGCGACTACACAAGTTGGACGCGTAAACCAGTCAGGTGCTAAGACAGTTGACGAGGCAGTAGACATTAGCGAAACCTTTTCTTATTTTGATAATCTAATTGACATGACCAAATACTAATAAACAAGTATTAGGGCGTGTCCTCAATTCAATCGATAGTCATCTAAATGGGTTAAAAATGGCTAAATCTTGCCAAACGGCGTCAAATAGCTGACTAATATCTCGATATTATCTGCGCTATTTCTCTTGTTTGACTGCGATTTATCTCATTTTTATCACCATTTTTAAAATGAGGACACGCCCTAGTAAATTAGCATAAAAGTAAGATAAGGTATTGAGGACAATGTTTATGCTATGTTTGATTTTTATACGAGTTAAGCTATAAAACTGTGTTCAAAAGGCCAATATTGATAGTGCGTATTAAGCATCAATACTTATGGATAAAGAGGATTTCATCATTAAGTATTACTGATAAACAGATAAAAATCGCAGTCTATTTTGAGTGGTTCCACAAATCTAGTCTATTTTAGGTGGTTTGTTAATAGGTTTGAGGGGCAAAATAACTGGTTCCGTTAGGGTATAGGCTAAATATAGTAAGTTCAAGTCAGCTCAAACGCTGATTACCTAAAACAAATCTGATGTTGATATTCTAAGTACATCAGATTTATTTAGCCAAATACCTTTAGAGCATTTTATACCACTAAGATAATTTTTAAGGTACTCTATAAAACTAAATCCGGTACATTCAAATGTATCGTCACCATCACAGTAGTGCCAAACTTGTAGTTCTGGATCTGTCGTATAAATAAAATAATAAGACGTTTCATTCAATCGACTAAAAAAGTAAGGTTTACCATCAAGATCTTTTTGAGTAATAAAACCCTCATCAACTAGTTCTTGTTGCCACCCTAAGTTGATACTCATATGAACTAAAAATGTTGTCTCATCAGAACGATTATTGTATTTATTGAATACAAAAAAGTCATCCATAAAAAGGCCTCCAGAGCATTTACCAAAAGTCTGTAACCAAAGCCTGAAATCCCCTTTGGCTTCTATGTTTAACTTCTCCGTATAAACATCTATTTCTTCATTTTTAAGTCCGTCAATAGCATTTATATCTATGTTCCAACAAATATCTTTACTAATGTATGGCATAAACTGGTCGATAAACTCATTCATTTTATAATCCCAATTTTCAATAACCTATGAATTCTTTGATGTTGATTCCTCAAATATCTAAATCGTCATTTTGGATAGTCTGTTTGATTAATCGTTTAGGATTGTACTACCCCCAATACATAGGTCTGCATGACCCATATTACCGATTTCATAGCTACTGAAGTCACAGCTAATACTAGGAGTTCGATGCCTGTATAGCGCACTGATCACGAATAGAATATGTATGGTAAGTACACCATGAAGTACACTGTGACTATTTCAGCGAGTTAAAACGTTTGTACCATTAATCCACAGCCAAAGATTCGAGTCCTTACTAGGGAACCGACATTAATATAATGCCATAAAAAAACTGAGCGCATGGCTCAGTCTTTTATTGTATATGATGAAACTTAACCGCTTAGTTTAATGGTACACCAATACGGTTTGCCACTTCTTCATAAGCTTCAATCACATCACCTAGTGACTGGCGGAAACGATCTTTATCCAATTTTTTCTTGGTGATTTTATCCCAAATACGGCAGCCATCTGGTGAGAACTCATCACCCAAAACGATGCGATCATGGAATACTCCAAACTCTAGCTTGAAATCAACCAGTATCAAATCGCCTGCATCAAACAGTGCTTTTAATACATCGTTCACTTGATGAGTCAGCTCTTCCATTCTTGCTAATTGTGCTTCAGTTGCCCAACCAAGAGATACAGATAGTGACTCATTGACCATTGGATCACCAAGCGCATCGTCTTTATAAAATAGCTCATAAGTAGGCGGCGTCAATGCTTGGCCTTCTTCTAAACCCAAACGACGAACCAAGCTACCAGCAGCAAAGTTACGTACTACACACTCAACCGGAATCATATCTAGACGTTTGACCAACACTTCGTCTTCAGACAATTGCTTTTCAAAATGCGTTTCGATGCCAGCATCAGCCAGCTTTTGCATAATAAAAGCATTGAAACGGTTATTGACCACGCCTTTGCGTGCTAACTGTTCGATACGCTTACCATCAAGCGCTGATGTATCATCACGGAAATGTAGAATCAAAAGATCATTGTCTTCTGTTTCATAGACAGATTTAGCTTTACCTTTATACAGCAGTTGTTGCTTTTGCATTATGAGAGTTCCTGTTCGTTCAAGCTTATGTGGTAAAAACGCGCAGCTACCGCTAGTATTTGTATAACAGTATTAATAATTAAATTAACGAGTATAAAAAACCAACGGTAAAAATAGGGAAATAGTTTTAATTCGGAAGACCGCTTACAGCACGTTGAGGCTGTGGTAATTTATACTGGCTACCAGATTCGTTCGCTAGTTTTAGCGTATTTGCACCTGCGTCAGGTGTGGCGTATAAGGGTACGAAAGGTGCTGTTTCTGTAGCAGCTGGCAGCTCTATTGGCGCAAGCTTTTTGCTTTGCTGATACTCTAAGCTACCGTTGTCACGCTTACCAAGTAAGTTTTTAGTCGCTTGGCAGCCGCTCAATACTAAGGTACTTCCTAGTATCAAGGTCAGCATCGCAGGGAATATTTTTGTGGTCTTTGATGAGCTGTTCATCATATTATCTCTCTGAGTTAGCAATGATTGCTTATTTGGCTTATCGTGTGTATGAGGTCATATAGATATCGCTAAGCCTATCATCAGTGACTGACTTAGCATTTATAGCGCTCAATTTTATAGCAAATTCAAACGAATCTATATTAAGTTAGCACGAACCAATGCTTCATCAATAGTCGCATGATGTTGCTCCGCTAGCCAAACCAATGGCAGACGAATGCCCTTATCGATTATGCCCATTTTATGTAAGGCGTACTTAGCTGGGATAGGGCTTGATTCGATGAATAGGTCACGATGTAAGTGTTTAACGATATCATGTACTTTATTAGCAGCATCAAAATCACCACGGAGCGCAGCCGTAAACGTCTCGCTCATCGCTTTCGGTGCGACGTTGGCCGTCACCGAAATGTTGCCTTTACCGCCGAATTTCATCAACTCTAGCGCAGTACCGTCATCACCTGACAGCACAACCATTCTATCACCAACGGCTTTAATTAATTGCTCGCCGCGGCTGACAGAGCCGGTCGCATCTTTAATGGCCACAATATTGTCAATATCACATAAACGCTCAACGGTATTTTGGGCGATATCAACGACTGTGCGTCCTGGTACGTTATAGAGCATCTGCGGAATATTTACCGCTTCAGCGATGGCTTTATAATGTTGGAACAAACCTTCTTGAGGTGGTTTATTATAGTAAGGTGCTACGAGCAATGCGCAGTCTGCACCAGCATCGGCTGCATCTTGAGTCAGCTTGATGGCTTCCATTGTATTGTTAGCGCCTGTACCAGCAATGACCGGTACACGACCTTTGACATGCTGTACAAAGTAGCGAATCACATCGCTATGCTCTTGCATAGACAGTGTCGCTGACTCACCAGTGGTACCGACAGCAACTAAGCAATGGGTGCCTTGTTCAATCTGCCAATCTATGAGATCTGCCAAACGTTTATAATCAACCTTGCCGTCAGGATGCATGGGCGTTACCAAAGCTACCATTGAGCCTTGTAGTCGGGTTTTGATCTCGTCGTATGCTGTGCTCATAACCGTGCCTTACTGTATTATCCTAGCTTTTGTCAAAGCTGTCACATGATAGGTCGTTTGCAAGAGCCAATTCTCATGCTTATGGCTGCACATAATATTATGTGCAGCCATAAACGCAATTAGCAATGTCTTGCCTGATGGTAGTGCTAAGTAACTTTCTAAAAAATATACTTTTAAAATAAGTATCTTTCTAAAATAAACATTTTTCTACTGCAAAAGCAGCCGCCACATAAATAATGATGTGCTCAAATCCGTATTGACGTTGCTTTTGCCAATGACTGATAAGGCTTATTCAGCAATAAAAATTAAATAATAAAAACGCCTGCTAGTGTAGCATATTTTAATTTGACCGCTATCAATCAATTGACGGTCAATATGGTTATTATGCAGCAAATAACACGTCGCCTCTCTTGTCCCATAATGCCCAGATAATGCTCAAAAAAGCACATCAATACTGACATTATTACTTAACATTCAGTTTAGCGCAATTGATGAGCACTTATAAGAATTTTGGCACATATTAACGAATTGTCAACACATCGATAGTGGGGCGATACAACCGAAAAGGCAGCCCTCGTGTGCCTATACCGCTACTGACGAATATCTGCGCACTGGCATGTTGATATAAACCTCGCTGCTTACCCAACCGACTGTTATTTGACAAAGTCGATTGCTCATCGCTCTGTTGCACGCCTTGGGTTTTTTGTGCCCACCAACTGTTCTCTTGAGTGGCTTTCGCAGCACCCGTAATCAATAACGGTCGCGGCTGTAAAGATTTGGGCAAGTCTCTGAGACTATCAAACCGTGAAGCCAAAATAATAACAGGGTTGATAGCATTGGCGATTTCAGCACCAAGCGCTACTTTTGCAGCCGTGTTTGAGTCATCAATATCAGCGAGTCTCTGAGGGATATCTTGCCAGCCGCAGAGCGCTGCGACCACTGAGTTGGCATCACTATCTTGCTGTCTAAGAATATCTTGGTTCAATGGTCGGCTATTCACCGCGCCGATATCCATAGTCTTAAGCGGCAACGAGGTACACTGCTGACCGATATAACTGATATCAAGTACATCAAAAGTGCTGGCCAACGTATCTTCCAACAGTGGCTGACCTTGCTTGGTCGTATTAATCGATTGATAGCACAGATCCGACGTACTCATCACCGTATAGACAGGTTTATTGACCGCTTTGAACAGCATGAGCTGCCCAACCAAATCTGCACTTGGATAATACAGCCAGTCACCTGTAATCAATACGGCATCCGCTGACAAAGCATTGATAGTGGCAACAAGCTTACGAATATGGCGCGGCTTACCGCTATATATCCCAATGCGTAAGTCAGCTAGCACAGCGACAGTAAGTGGCTTTGCTAAATTTAAATCAACAGCATGATGCTCTACTCGTAAACAATTAGGCTGCACCACTACAGTATAAAAGTACATGCCCATTGCGAATATAGCTATCAGCAATGATGGTACGGACAACGCTGCCAATACGGGTAGCATATTCTGCGACCAACCTATCACCATTAATACGATCCAAACGGGCATGGTATAGGCTGCGTAATAGAGTACCAGTTTCACCCAGATACGCAAAAATCGCTTGGTAGGATTAGCATTGAACGTTTGTAATATTGACCACAGTACGATGTACGCTAGCAATGCTGCTGACGTAGAGATACCTAGTATATATAAAACATGGTCAGTCATAATTACCTGATGGTTGTGTAACGGTATGAGCCTATCAAACAGCTTATAGTCAATCCTATATTAGAACGCATGGCCTGCTAAATAAATCACTCCATGCGTACGTTTATCATAGGTTGTAATAGTTTATAAGGGCGCGCTTCGATTGTAATAACAACCATAATATGGAGCGTTTAACCCATCAAAATGATTGTTATCGAAACAATCTTCTATCTCGCTAAAGACATACTTTCAATCATGGGATAAAAAATCAGCCATTATAGAGGTCAGCCTCTACGATAGACAAGTACAATTATCGACGCTCACTGTCACAATTTGTTTACTCATACGGTTTTTAATGGTATCTCTCGTATCAATTATTCAATTTAAAAGAAGGTCAAGACAACCTAGTACAGATGTACCTAAGCGACTACAAGCAAAGTTAACGTGACCTTTCTTCCATAAGGAATTGATTATCGCTACCTTACTGATTACTCAATCCGTAACCCTATAATCGCAGGGATACCTTGACGGATAACTTCCATAGTCACCACGCCTTTTTCAGGCAGCGATGAAATAGCATCTGAAAAGTCAGTCACTTCCTTAATCGGTTTTTGATGAAAATTGGTAATGACATCCCCTGCTAATATACCCGAACGTGCAGCAAGCCCAGTGGGGTCAACTGTCGTCACCAAAATGCCTGTTTTATGATCCACGGCGATTTCAGCTTGCTCATCAACAGTCAAATTACGTAGACGTAAGCCCAACTGTACATCGTCATTCTGTTGATCACCGCCTTGTGCTCTAACATCATCAGGTGCATACGCAAGCTGGCCACTGACTATCATCTGCTTACCATTACGCTGAATCTGCGCACGGAATGCATCACTTGGCTTAGCGCGATTGAGCAGATTCAATAAATCTGAGGCTTGCATAATCTGCACGTTGTTATATTGCAAAATAATATCACCAGGTTTTAAACCAGCTTTTTGTGCTGGTGAGTCTGGTGACACACGTGTCAATAATGCACCTTGAGGGCGAGCCAGCTTATAAGCCTCAGCTAGATTACGATCGATATCTTGTGGATAAATACCTAAATAAGCACGCACTACTTCGCCATCTGTTTTTAGCTGCTGATAGATATCCATTGCCGCATCAATCGGAATCGAGAACGACAGCCCCATATAACCACCGGTACCACTAAAGATACGCGAGTTAATACCAATAACTTCACCGCGCTGGTTGAATAATGGACCACCTGAATTACCGGGGTTCAATGCCACATCTGTTTGAATAAATGGCACACTGGTCTCACGCGAAAAACTGCGCGACTTGGCACTGACAATACCCGCGGATGCCGAGTAATCAAAACCAAATGGTGAACCAATCGCTAGTACAGGCTCCCCTACTCTCAGCGCATTCGAGTCACCGATAGGGAGAGGTGGGAATTTATTACCCACGACTTTCAACACTGCCACATCTGAGCGCTCATCACTACCGATTAAGACCGCATCTAGCTCCGTTCTATCATTCAGCGTGACCGTGATTTTATCTGCGCCTTCCACCACGTGATGGTTGGTCAGCATGTAGCCATCAGAGCTGACAAAAAAAGCTGTGCCATAAGCATGCTCAATCGCGGGCATGGTAGCCTGTTCAGGAATACTTAGACGATCGCCAAAAAACTGACGTAGCAGCTCAGCTGTCTGTGCCTTGGCAAGCTCAGCTTCACTAATCGTTTTTGTGACGTTCACACGGGCGACTGCTGGGGTCACTTGTTGTACCAAGTCAGAGAAGTCTGCCGTGCTGACCGCCGCTTGAGCACTGGTCATAGTCGTGGCGGTCATACCAACGACCATAGATGTACTAACAGCAAGCGCCAACGCACTACGCTGTAACCAATGCTGCATATTCAATTTAGATTGTGCTGTAGACATATCTGTACGCATACCATCCTCCATATGAGTGATCATGATTGTTATTATTGTCAATGTTAATAAATTGGTTCTGGTTATTTTCTAGAGCCATTATAAGACAGGTAAAAAATGTGACTTTAGCTTAAGCCATCTTAATATTTTTTAGCTTGTCTGCATGCTATATCTATATTTTATTGCCTTTGCATGGCAACCGTTGCTGCAACTCTTTCATAGAGTGGATTCACGATACAAACTACATGCATGATAAATGCCGCTACTTTATGATAAGCCATCACGTTAGTTTGCTATCATTTCAGTAATTCAGGATAACCCAAGGATTGGTTATTTCATAATGGTTCTATATCCTGTTGTGGTTGCTCAATACTACAATCAACCCACTATAATATCGATACAAGACAGTCGAGTACAAGCAATACCTTTATATAGTTGACGATGTGGCAGTGTCATAGTGGATAAACTGTGTCGTGGTAAGCTCAGCCTTAGTAGGTATGAAATAAAATCATGTTATGATGGCAAGCCTAATAACTTTATAAAAAACGTAGGTTAATAGCCATTATTATTACGGACTATATATTTATAGAATTGGCTATCATCACCCTTATTTTTCATCTTTTGCATGTCTAGAGACGCTTATACCACTTCTAAAAATTTGAATAGCAGTAAAACAGGTGCAATTACTACCGCTCGTAGGCCAAGCCAGTAGCACAAGCAAGGTTGACACTGCTAATTATATTTCTTGGGATGGGCATTATTTGTCTAAGAATGCGTTTGTCTTTATTACTTTATAGTATATATATCATATCTGGCTCACGTTATGATTCATGATGACTGTCATTATTATCATCGTTGTCATTATTGTCACTTGGCCATTTTCGTCGCTCAGCTTTTGTAAAACGTGCCTCTATAGATAGGTGCTAAAGCGCGATTGATAGATATAAAATATGACAAGATTATAAAAGGATCAATTTATGGATACCGCCCTATTATTATCTGGCGTGGTTGGGATTGGCATCGCCGCCCAATGGTTGGCTTGGTACTTAAAGCAACCGTCCATTTTATTTTTATTACTGATTGGTATTATCGTCGGTCCTGTACTGGGTATTTTCGATCCCGACTTAGTATTGGGGGAGCTGATGTTCCCCTTCATCTCTTTGGGCGTGGCGATTATTCTCTTTGAAGGCTCGCTGACCTTAGAGTTCGATGAGATTAAGCAACACGGTACTGTTGTGCAAATGCTGGTATCAGTCGGCGTACTTATTACCATTGCTATCGTCGCGTTATCAACGTATCTATTATTTGATGTCGATCCACTAATTGCCTTGCTATTCGGTGCGCTAGTTTGCGTGACTGGCCCAACGGTCATTATGCCGTTACTGCGTAGTGTGCGCCCGAACAAGACGATATCTAACATCCTAAAATGGGAAGGTATCATCATCGATCCAATCGGCGCCATTGCGGTTGTATTGGTCTATGAATATATTATCTCTGGCGGCGAAGCCAGCAGTATATTACTGTTTGCTAAAATCGTTGTATTGGCGACTGCAATGGGTATGGCGGGCGCTTGGCTGCTCGCGTTCCTCATGCGCCGCCATATGATTCCTGAGTTTTTACGCAATGTCTTTACCCTTGCCTTTGTCTTGGTTCTATTCTCAATATCTAACCATTTAGAGCATGAGTCTGGTCTATTGACCGTTACAGTATTGGGTGTGGCATTAGCAAACTGGCCAAAATTCCCACGTGAGACCATTCTAGAGTTCAACGAGTCTTTAACTATTCTACTGATTTCTGTGCTTTTTATTATTCTCGCTGCACGTGTAGAACTAGCAAGCTTAATGAGTGTGGGCTTTGCAGGATTGGTGCTACTTGCTATCGTGATGTTCGTGGCGCGCCCATTGTCTGTTTGGGCATCAGCTATCGGCTCAAACCTCAAGACCAACGAAAAGCTGATGATCAGTTGGATTGGGCCGCGTGGTATCGTCGCGGCAGCTATCTCTTCGCTGTTTGCCATTCGTTTGCAAGAGTATGATATTCAAGGCGTTGAGCTGCTCGTACCATTAGTATTTATGGTCATCATTGGTACGGTTATGATTCAGGGCTTAGGCTCAAAAGTGGTCGGCAACTTGCTTGGCGTCCGTGAGCCTGAGACCAACGGTATTCTTATCGTCGGTTCAAACCCCATCGCACTACTGATAGCCACGTCTTTAAAAGATCAAGGCTTCGATGTCATCGTTGCGCATAATAACTATACCAATATTGCCCGTGCACGCATGAGTGGTTTGCGTACTTATTTTGGTAATCCTATCTCTGACCATGCGGATCATAACCTTGACCTTATCGGTATTGGTCGTCTATTTGCCATGAGTATGGATAAAGAAATGAACACGTTATCCGAGATTCATTATCGTCATGAATTCGGTGAGCGCAAATTGTATCGTCTCAAGTTCAGTGATGAAAAAGTCAAAAGCGAACGTGAAGACAAGCAGTCAAGCTTTCAGTCACAGTGGCTATTTGGCAAAGATGCGACGTATACCAAGCTTGCCAGCATGCTGTCGAAAAAAGCACGTATCAAAATTACCAACATCACTGATAGCTACAGCTTTGAACAATATAAAGCGGATAACAAGCAATTTGTCCCGCTCTATACCATAGACAAAGAGGGCAAGTTGCACGTCATTACTGATAAGTTCGATGGCATCGTACCACGCGATCGTAAGCTTATCTCACTAGTGGTAGAGGATGAAGTGCAGCCAAAGCCAGTAGATGTAACACCGAAGCAAGAGCAAGCACGTATGGCGGCAGATGCCAACTTTGAATCTAGCTCAAAAGCACCGGAAAAGCGTAAAGAGAAAGAGCCGAGCGATGAAAGTGCTGATGCAGCTGAGCAAGCAACGGATAGCGACAAAGAAAAAGGCGCTGAGCAGAAAAGCACTGAGCAAAACACCACTAGTGACTCATCAAGTCGTTCAAGCAACGATACTGAGTCTAAAGACTCTCCAACGTCGCCAGCAACGACTACTGACAAAACTGTCGAACCAAAAGATGAGTCTGCTAATAAAGGGGTAATGTCAGCGAACTCAACCGCTGTCTCCAAAACTAAAGCATCTAGCAATAGCAATGCTAACGGTAATGGTAATGCACCTAAGACCAAAAAAGGCGCGCTTGATCCAAATCGCTTACCTGACTCTGGTCAAGACAATGCCAAAAGTGCTGACATCGAAATTGCTAATGATACCAAGCCAACGAGCTTAGAAAGCAAGGTAGATAACGAAGTAAATAATAAAGAGAAATAAGAGTAAATAGCTAGAAAATAGCCAGTAAATAAATAATGATGATCACTTTTTGAGTGGCTATTTACCTACATATTAATGGTTCAAGAAACACAAAAGCCCCAACGTAATGTTGGGGCTTTTTATGGTGACGATTTTGACAAAAATATCTACTATAATAAATAATAAAAATCTAGCAGATCAGAATTTCACTATGAAAACAGCTATTTAATATCAAACTTATCTTGTACCGTTGACCATATACGCGCACCCACTTCATCGGCATTGCCTGATGCATCAATACGCTGTATGCGCTCAGGATACTGGGTGGCAAGTGCACCGAAACCTGTATGTACCCACGTAAAAAACTCGGTCGCTTGTTGCTCAAAACGATCTGCAGCACTACGCTTATTAGCGCGTGCCATACCTTCTAATACAGGTAAATCTAACCATAATGTTAGCTCAGGTAACTGCAGCACAAACTGCTCGATGAGCGCATCAATCTTGGCTCGTACTGCCTCATCGCCATGCGCACGACCAAAGCCTTGATACGCAATGGTTGAATCAGTAAAACGGTCACATATCACCCATGTGCCACCTTGTAGCGCGGGTAGAATCACTTGCTGCAGATGATCACAGCGCGCGGCAAATAGTAGCAATAGCTCGGTATCATCATTAATATCAGTCGTAGGATCTAATAGCATGTCTCGTAAACGCTCTGCAAATGGACTGCCACCTGGCTCACGGGTGCGCAGATACGGGATACCACTGTCATCTAATCGTAAGCATAACTGTTCAATAGCGGTGGTTTTCCCCACGCCTTCGGTGCCTTCAAAACTGATAAAATGTCCTTGATTAGGCATGGTGTCATGGGTTTCTTTGGGGGATGTTGTTTGAGATAACTGGTCTTGCATAGGTGCTGACATGATATGACCTTGTGTCATTGATGAGCATTATGTAGATAATTACATAACGCTCAGTAAATGATAGGTTTTTAAAAAGAAATGAAGGTGCTGCTTTTATATATACCAAATTACTGTGATGCTGCTTGTGCTTTCTTTTCGCGCATGACTTTTAGATAGTCTTTTACCGCTTGATTGTGTGCAGCCAAACTATTGGTGAATTTGTGCCCACCGGTACCAGTCGCTACAAAATATAATGCTTCGCTGTCTGCAGGATGCAGAGTCGCTTCGATAGAAGCAGCTGATGGTAGTGCGATTGGCGTTGGTGGTAAGCCATCGATTTGATACGTATTATAAGACGTTTTTTCGTTGATGTCTTTGCGACGGATATTGCCATCATAGCGACTGCCCATACCATAGATAATGGTCGGATCGGTTTGCATGCGCATGCCTTGATTCAGACGGTTTCTAAATACCGCCGACACCAACGGACGCTCTTCTGCCACACTGGTTTCTTTTTCGATAATAGACGCCATCACTAACGCCTCATAAGGCGTGCTATAAGGCAAGTTGGGCGCACGACCTTCCCACGCTTTGGTCAATGCTTGCTGCTGACGCTTGTACAAATCCGTCAGTACCTGCTTATCAGTGGTATCCTCACCATAATAATAAGTATCAGGGGCAAACCACCCTTCGAGATTGTGATTGACGATAGGATCACTGTCGTTGATGACCGATGCTGGCAAGATGCCATCTAATTCCAACGCTTTGGCGATACTGGCATTGTCGCTATCAGCAATCAGTACTTCCTTTTTGATACCATCATTATCACGTAGTGTCTGATATAGATCTTTAGAGGTTTTACCCTCGATGATTTGTACTTTTACCATCGCTGCTTTTGCACCTTGTGCTAGCACTTGCAACGCTTCAGCAATCGTGGGATTTTCTGGTAACTGGTAAATGCCCGAATGCAATGGCGCATCGACTTGCGACTTGATATAGAGCTTGGCCACGCTGGCAGAAAACAGCGGAATCTGCTGTTGCCACTGCGGCAATAGACCATAGTAAGTCTGACCCTGCTCAATCGTGACCTTCTTCGCTGGCTGTTCGATACGTCCAAACAATGTCTGATAGACCATCACCAAGAAAAACGCAGCAATCAGTCCAAGTACGAGCAATACCTGATAACCACGCTGCATAAAGAACGATTGATTATCCACTCTATATTGACGCGGTTTACTCTCTCCGCTGATCAGTGAGACATTGGTCGCGGGCTTATCCTCCACCTTATCCACTACCGGCTGCGAGTCTGGTAGTGTGGTATCGACACTCTCCTCAACGCTGCTATCTTTTTTATTAGATGGCTCATTATTAGGACGTTCAGGAGGCGTTTCAGGTGTAGGTGTGCTCATGGCAACTCGCGAGGCAGATGTTTGCTAGAATTTAGCACTGAACCGTGCGATTTTCAATGGTATTTGCTTAGCTTATGAATTATCTTGCTATTGATGCTCATTTATATGGCTTGATACTCAGGCGCTTTTTTCAGTATTCTCAGCTTATCTATCAATAATGAAAATATCTTATGAACCTACATTTTAATCAAAGTCTTGCCAAAAACTATAAATCACCTAGTCAAATAATTCGAGTATTAAGTGAGAACTGGGTCGCAACCAATAGCTACTGCCCTAACTGTAATGCTCAACCATTATCAGAATTTACGAACGGCAAACCTGTGGCTGATTTTTATTGTGCACATTGTAGTGAGCAATATGAGCTAAAAAGTAAAAAATCTAAATTAAGTCATATCATCAATGATGGTGCTTATAAGACGATGATTGAACGCATCAACAGTGAGGATAATCCCAATTTTTTCTTCCTGACGTATTCAAAAGAATATACCGTCAATAACTTTTTAGTTATTCCTAAGCATTTCTTTAAGCCAAATATTATTATCAAACGTAAGCCGTTATCAGCGACTGCTAAACGTGCAGGTTGGGTCGGATGCAACATTGACTTGCGCCAAGTACCAGAATCAGGCAAAGTATTTTTGGTCAAAAATCAGCAAGTCATACCACGCGAAGATGTCAGCCAACAATTTCAAAAAACCTTGTTTTTACGAAAACAGTCTACCGCTTCTCGTGGTTGGACACTCGATATCTGGCAGTGTATCGATAGACTCGATACTCACTTTTCGCTAAAGCAAGTTTATGCTTTTGCTGACGAATTAAAACTTAAACACCCCGAAAACAACCATATTTTAGATAAAATTCGCCAACAATTACAAGTATTACGAGATAAAGGCATTATTGAGTTTGTGAGCCGTGGCCACTATCGAAAGTTATACTAATCGCTTCTCATTGTAGCGCTCAGGTCTCGGCTTTCCTTTTCTATCACGGTATACATCGGCAATTAGCTCATCTCTATCATCCCATAGCGGTAATCTTGCAGTGGCAACAAGGCGCTGATGAAACTTATGCGCTGGGTAATTCCAATCAATCTCGTCATTAATTTTGAAAAAATGCTCTTCACGATAATCAACGTAAGCATGCATTCTATTTTTCACATAATCATTCCACTGCAATAAAAGCCCAACTGCATTGCGAGCAGGCTTGTTAAAAGCTTTTAAGTTGACTGTCAGTGAACACATCACTAGCTCATCATTAGGAATGACAGAAATACGCTGCTCAATAACCTCCTCTCGCGTGTACGCATACTCGAACATACCACCGAAGGCGACAAATCTTTTAAAGTCTAGTAAATACATCACACCAAATGATAATTGGGTATAAGGTGATAAATGCACAATTTCATCAGGCTTACTTTTAGCCAGTTTGCAAATTTCATCAAAAACCATCAAGCGACGAATTTGTAGTGGAATTCTAGTTTCTTCATAGACTGAGCGCATGCGATTTTATCCTTTTTAAAAAATAGGATCATTGATCGATTTGCTTTAAGACACAAGTCCACGTAACAAAAGACGATCACTTCTTTTGAGTACTTTTGCTAATCTAGTTGGCATTGATGACTGAAGTTATTTGTGAGAAATGAAAGTGAATACGATGAAAAAAGATGAGAAAGCAGCACAAAAATTTCAAATAGAGATTGTCGAGACGATGAGTGCTCTTGTAGAAGTGGTTGCAGAAAATAGTGAAACTGCCCTACTAAAAGCGCGAGAAATATATCGAAACGAAGACATCGTTTTATATCCCGATGATTTTATCGATACTAAATTTAATATTTTTGGGAGAGAGTAGATTGTTTTATTTGGCTGATATGTGACAGTTATTCAAACCCCACAACCATACCTGACAGCAACGTCAAACGGCTCATTGGCATGATGCCACGTAATGCATTGCAAAAGAAAACCTGCGTTAATTGCGGTAAATCTTCATCTTGTAGCGGCCTTATCACGATTGGATATTCCGTACTTGATAAAGCATCGATAATCACTTGCCGCATAACGCCAGCGACACCCGATTGGGTCATAGAGGGCGTGTACCATTGACCAGTGATCAGATAATTTGCATTACCTCGATGAGGTGGAAGCGTAGATAGTTTTTCTGATGCTGCGTATGGTGATTCTGACAATTGATAAAACACGTTGCTCATCGTACCTTCAACCCACTGCCCACTCATATCACGTAACAGACCCTCGCCGATGCTCTGTTCCGTATTGGATTTTGATATTTGAGCTTTGATACCTTGTAGTTCACCACTCGCCAGCACGTTATCAAGACGATTGAGGCTTTTGAGTCCCGCAAGCGGCAGTGGTAAGCACGAAAGCTGCGAAGATAAGCAAATAGCAGCACTACTAGGCTGAATAGGAATTGAGCGACCATCAGGTAGACATAGTGGCTCAGCGGTCGCAACAGTCATCGCAGAAGACTTCAGCCAAATGTCACAGGCACTCCCAGACGCGCTTGGCATATAGCCATAACCACGGATATCTTGAGTGCTGCGCGTGACAATCAGCTTGAGCATGCCTTGCTGTAATTGCTTGGCATACGTTTGTAATGTAGCCAGTAGTGAATGGCTGTCTAGCTCAATATGCAATGCCTTACTATGAGAGACAAGGCGCTGATGATGATAATCTAGCCACAATATCTGACCATCGATGACACCCATAGTGGTAAAGAAGCCATCACCATAGGCCAGTCCACGATTGTCTAACGATATGGTGGCCTTTGATGGCTCTATCGTATTGCCTGATGAATCTAGACATATCCAGCCACTTGGTGGTATGACATTGGCTATTGAATGTGGCATCGACACTTGCCCTATTTAGCTATTGTCTGTTTGAGCATCTGCTTTATTGATGACCAACATACAACTATAGAACTCACATTTTGCCAGTTCTACTTTCTGACCACCAATGGTTTTGTTTTTGATGATTTGTACATTGAGCATATCAGCTACGAGATTACCGCCCTCATCACCCATCAACTTGCGTGCGAGCTGATAGGCCTTTTTGGCATGATTTTGACTCAGCTCTTTTTCTTCATCAGAGTCGGTAGGATTCGCAAAATACCAACCAAGCTCAAGATACTTTTCAGAATCAATGATGTCTAAATAAGGCGCTTCCGTATCCATAAAACGATACTTAGCCGCCGGATTACTGGCATAGTCCAAGCTGTTTTCATCAGTGCTCAAAACTTTACCGAAAGTCGACTGGATACCTTCCAAGTCACCGACGTTGATTGAGTTTACGCTTTCGTTGCCCCATGCCGAGACGTCATACTTTACTTGTGTGCCTTGCTGGGCCTTTCCAGCTTCTACCTCAGTATTCGTTGCAGCGCTATCGTCTGCTGAAGTCGTATCAGTGACTGCCTGCTCACTGGCTCCTGCATCGACGCTTTGGTCATTATCTGTATTGCTATTACAGCCACTCAACGACACACCAACTGCCATTATCGTACTGGCCAAAAAGGTCTGTAGGCTATTATTCCACATGGGCAATTTACTCACACTTTCAGATTGATCTCAAAAGAATATTAGCGCGCAAGCAAATATGCCGCTGCTAATGAATAATGTTTTTTATGACTTCACGTTTTCAAAGTCAATTTTTATAATGTAATAACCACTATAGTCAATTCAATTTAAAAGTAGTACAAGGCAAACGAGTGTAGATGTAACTGTGATACTTCAAGCGAGGTCAACGCTGTCATACTTTTATAATGGAATGACTATATAGGGCGTGTCATATAGTTTACCCAACTGCTTGATACTTGACCACCCTTTACGTTACGGATAACACTCCTAGAGAGTACATATTTGTTAAATACCTAACGCATAAAAAAATGCTATCTATTCAAGCATTTATTCACGAAAGCATTGGTTTGTCAAACATCGCGTTATCCCTTATGATAATAGCGCTTCAACGATTTTTTTATTCATGCTTTTTTGCCTTTTATAGCTCGTGGACCATATATGACTCAGCATTTTATCGTTATTGGCAATCCTATTGCCCACAGTAAATCCCCTGAAATCCATGCGCTATTTGCAGGGCAAGCAGCCATCAATATTAGCTACCAGCGCCAGTACTGCCCTGACGATGCTGCCAGTTTTACCGCAGTGGTCGAAGCGTTTTTTCATGGTGGCGGCGTCGGTGCAAACGTGACGGTTCCCTTTAAGCAGATCGCTTATAACTGCTGTGTGGCGCGTGGTGGTCTATCTGAGCATGCCAAAGTCGCAGGCGCAGTCAATACGCTACTGCTGAATACAGCACTATTAGAGAGTGGTACGCCAATCGCTGATGCACTCTATGGTGACAATACTGATGGTCAAGGTCTGGTCAATCATATCACGAGCTTAGGCTGGCCATTACAAGGGGCGCGTGTGGCACTCATTGGTGCAGGCGGTGCGGCGCGAGGCGTGGTATTGCCATTGATTCAATCGGGTATCGGGGCGCTAACCATTGCTAATCGTACACTGAGCAAGGCGACCAATTTAGTAGATGAGCTAAGTACCGCGAGTGAGACTATCGGTAAACACAGTATTGAGACCTGTGCGACCAGTGAATTGACCGGACAATTTGATATCATTATTAATGCCACTTCTATCGGTCTGTCAGGCGATACCTTGCCACTAGATAATGACTTAAACTGCCACTACGCTTACGACATGATGTACGGTCGCACGCTGCCATTTTTACAGCATTTTGCGGCACGTGACGCACAGATATCCGAAGGTTACGGCATGTTGATTGGACAAGCGGCCTTAAGCTTTGAGCGTTGGACGGGTCATACCGTTGATGTGATGCAAGCCACAAATAACTTAAGTGGTCGTTAAGATAAGAGACACAGGATCTACCAATAAAAAAGGCGTATAAATTGAATTTATACGCCTTTTTCTTATCCAGTTATTATCTAGCTCTTATCCAAAACGTGCCAGTAGCCAGTTTTCCATACGCCGTAATGGCACACGTAAATTGGTAGAATGCATCACCACGCCGCCAGCCAGAGCCACCATACAGCCAATGGCGGTATCAACCAGACGTACGTAGGTTACTTGTTGATACGTATGCGGTAAGCCGCTACCATATTCTGCAATAAATATGGTCAGTGGTGTGATAAATATCACGGCTAAACCATAATGACGGTCAACCAAGGATTCAATACATAAAATCATAACCAATACTGCAATAGCGACTCCCCATATCGGGAGGCTCCAAGACAGCATCCAACTGGCCAGCCCTGCACCCACCAATGTCCCAAGCAAACGATGTACCTGCTTAATCCATATTGTACGCAGATGTATCCCTTGAATGATAATAAAACAGCTAACTGCCGCCCAATAAGGATTAGATATATTTAAGGTCATTGCAACGATTAGTGACAAACTCACAAACCCTGCCACAATCACACTTTCACTAATAGTATCAGCCTGATAGGTGTAGATAGGCGCAAGTTTACACTCACGTGTCAGCAATAAAAACAAAGAGTATGGCAATGACATCAGCACTGCAAATGCACTACCAAGCATGATAAGGCCAACGGTATGTGGCAGTTGAGCAAGCGGAATAGGCATAAATAATGCTACTGCACCTGCCATCATAATAAACAGCCCTCCCGGTGGCGGCTGTTGATAATAGCGGCCGAAAATAATGATACCAAATGCCATCAAAGTAAATATAGGCAATCTTAAAATAGGAATCTGCTGCGTTATCACTCCAAGTGCAAAGCATAGCGACATACTGAATCCCCAAGCCATCACAGTGACCAAGCGATATGGCAGCTTACCAACTAGGGGCAAGTTCAAAACAACCATCGCCCCTAACGAGCTGATAATGCCTGCCGATAGCACCTCAAAATAAGCACCCACAAAGACAGGAAAGCTAATAGTTAGCGCAGAAAATAATGGAATATGCCACGGTCGAAAGCTTCTGTTGACTGCTGTTAAATGCGTAAGCTCATTACTGATCAGATTTATAATAAAAGTTTTGAGGGTAGCAACCCGTCGCTTGAGCGACAACATTGGTTTGGATACAACCATGAAACCCTGTCCTTACGAAATAACGTAACGTTATTAACACAATGGCGGTTAATAAGTATGTGATGATATTCTATGAATGACTTTTATAAAAAGCTAAGCTTACCTAGAAGTATAAGGAATCTAAGTTTTCAGCAGATACATGACGATTAATTCATAGCAAAAAACTATTAATTATAAATAATTTTTATTAATTAACAGAATACTCATGAATATTATTTATACAATATGTATTTGTTGCCAAGAAAGATTTATAATAAGAAAAATTATACACCACTGCACGTTATCAAATAGAACATATCGGCTAATAAAAGCATCGAAGAAACCGCCTTAACCAACCCATTTCTAAACACACTTATATTTAACGCATATCTCACCTATAAATCGACATCAACAAATTAAAGAGAGCAACTATGTTAACTTACAAAGCGCCTTTACGTGATATCAAGTTTTTGATAAATGATGTTTTTGACTTTCAAACGCATTATAAAGATTTGGACAATGGCGAAAATGCTGACCCTGAAACAATCGACATGATTTTGCAAGGCATGGCTGACTTTGCCGAAAACGTACTTGCTCCTCTTTATCAACCGGCTGATGCAGAAGGTTGTCATTTTGACAATGGTGTGGTGACTACGCCTAAAGGTTTTAAAGATGCCTATGACCAGTTTGTAGAAGGCGGTTGGCAAGGTATTTCTTACCCTGAAGAATACGGTGGTATGAACTTACCAACCTCGTTAAACCTAATTAAAGCTGAAATGATTGGTACGGCTAACTGGCCATGGGCAATGTACCCTGGTCTATCAACAGGTTGTATCAATACCATATTGCAGTACGGTACTGATGAGCAAAAAGAGACCTACTTGCATAAACTAATCGAAGGTTCTTGGGCGGGCACCATGTGCTTGACTGAGCCGCAATGCGGTACCGATTTGGGTCAGGTTAAATCTAAAGCCATTCCCCAAGAAGACGGCACTTACAAGCTTGGCGGCACCAAAATCTTTATCTCAAGCGGTGAGCATGATTTAACAGAAAACATCGTGCATATTGTACTAGCACGTCTACCAAATGCACCAGAAGGTACTCGCGGTATCTCACTATTTATCGTGCCAAAATTCTTGCCAAATGCAGAAGGCGAGATTGGCGAGCGTAATGGTGTCACTTGTGGTTCTATTGAACACAAAATGGGTATCAACTCATCAGCAACGTGTGTCCTAAACTTTGATGATGCGGTCGGTTACTTGATTGGTGAGCCGAACAAAGGCCTAAAAGCTATGTTCACCTTTATGAACACGGCACGTATCGGTACTGGTATCCAAGGTCTAGCACATACTGAACTGTCATTCCAAAACGCCCTACCTTATGCAATCGATCGTCGTTCTATGCGTGCGCTATCAGGTACTAAAGAACCTGAAAAGGTGGCTGATGCCATCATCAATCATGCCGATGTACGCCGCATGCTATTGACTCAAAAAGCCTTTGCCGAAGGCGGCCGCTCAATGATTTATCATTCAGCACGCTATGCAGACAAAATGGCGCAAGGCATCATTAATGGTGATGACGAAGAGTTTGAGAAATGGGATGACAAACTTGGCTTCTACACGCCAATTCTAAAAGGCTTTTTGACCGAGCTTGGTATTGAAGCGGCCAAACATGGTCAGCAAATTTACGGTGGTCACGGCTATATTAAAGAATGGGGTATGGAGCTGATTGCTCGTGATGCCCGTATTGCCACCATGTATGAAGGCACAACCGGTATTCAGGCGTTAGATTTATTAGGCCGTAAAGTGATTTTGCAGTCAAAAGGTAAAATTATTCGCGACTATACTTCAAGCATCATGAAATGGTGTGGTGAATATGCACTAGACAAAGATATGCGCAAATTTGTTTGGGCACTCACCAAGCTATGTGCTGAGTGGAATACTTTGACCGTACGCTTGATGCTAATGGCACGTAAAGACCGCGAAATCATCTCTGCAGCATCAGACGATTTCTTAATGTACTCAGGCTATGTAATGATGGGTTACCACTGGGCACGTATGGCAGCAGTGGCTTATGACAAACTCAAAAACGGCGGCGTAGAAGCCCCAGAGTTCTATAAAGCCAAAATTCAAACAGCAGAATTCTACTTTGATAAGCTGTTACCACGTACTTCAGGTCATGCTGAAGGTATGGTTGCACCAAGCGAAAGCATGATGGCAATGCCAATCGAAAGCTTTGCTTTCCTAGATTAAAATTAAGACTAAGATTACAAAGTTAATAGATCATTCACAAAAAAGCGCCTAAATATAGGCGCTTTTTTGTGGTTGATGAAAATCAGTGCTCTCAAACTAAAAATAATTAACCGATAGCCAATTTCTAGCTACCTAGCATTTTTTTGTGATATACCGCACTAAGCTCTTCCACTTCCACACATACTTGCAGTGCTGCTCGCCCTGACTGCTCTGCGCTTAGCTGCTCTTCTATCGTTGTCATCAATAGCTCAGCAAGTTGATTTCGAGTCGCAATATCACGACCAGCCATCATCTTTAGATTCGCATAAACCATGCCATTTGCTTGCTCATCATCCTCAACACCTACCAAAAAAGTCTCAAGAGGTACGATGCGGGCTTTGATATCCGTTGGTTTACCAAAATGTCCGGTTTCCCATAGCGCTTTATTCAAAGACTTAAGCAATGATTCTTCGTGAGGAACACTGACATTAGGGGTCACTTGCAGGGTTAAATGTGGCATGAATATATCCTTATAAAATATAAGTGAAGGTAGGACTTAAAGGGTTGGGATCTGTTGAACATTCAAAAGGATAAACTTATTTGATATCAGCGACAATGTTTTTTAATCATCAGTAATGTTACTAAACAGTGCCGTCAAAGTCGCAGCCAATTGCAGAGGTGGCAGCTCAATTTCTAAACCACGGCGACCACCACTCACATACATCGTTGTATGCGCTTCAGCCGAGATATCTATGATTGTCGCTAAGCGTTTCTTTTGTCCTAGTGGGCTGACACCGCCCAGCACATAACCTGTACTACGCTCTACTTGCTTTGGATCTGCCATTTGTACTTTTTTGCAGGGCAGTATTTTATTAGAGGATAAAGCTTTGGCCATTTTTTTAAAGTTTAAAGTCTTGTCTACTGGCAAAATAGCAACAGCGAGCGTACCCACTTCGGTCGCTACTACCAAAGTTTTGAAAACTTGTGCTACGTCTACACCGAGTTTTTCGGCAGCTTCTAAGCCAAAAGAGGCCGCATTACTGTCATGAGTATATTCATGCAATTGGTAGTCAAGGCCACGTTTTTTGGCAAGATTGATTGCTGGAGTCATAATACTTTCATATCATTGAGTGAAGTTATTGAGTAGGAGAAATAGTATTTATCGTATCTTATACCACAATATTATTATGCTAAAGACCTTATTTTTCAAAAAATTAAGCGTATTTCATATGCAGCTAGCTCACAAGATAGTAAACAGCCTGTACGAATATTAGTAGTATATACAGACACTATATATCGCTTTGATGGCTTTTATGGCATCATAAGCGCAATATATTTAACTACTTTTGATATCCATTATGATACCCAGTTTCTTAAAGAATAAGTTTCTAAAAAAACGGATTTTTAAAGCGCCCGTCACTACTGACAGCGGCTCTAATACTGACGTCAATCCAATCGCCGCCAAGTCCTATTCGGGTGCTCCGATCAATCAGCTATATCGCAAGCTATCGGGTCACATGCTCGACGTTGCCGTCAAACCTAAACTGTTAGGTGAGTTGCCTGATTTTGATGCTGACGATCAGACATTAAGATTTTATGTTCTACAAGACTATTCCCGCTCCAACAGTATTTTGATCGATTTGCAGACGCAAGAGCACAATTTACCGCCAGCATTGGTCGGGGTACACGATGCCGATCACAATATTAAAGAAAATGCGGCTATTATCTTTTTAAATCATCCAGGTGCCAAAGACAGTCAGTTATCACCGCGCTTGTCACGCTTGGTATCGGCTGTACTGCAATATCCAGAGCTAAAAGTGCGTTTGGTCCCTGTCTCTATCCTATGGGGACGTGCGCCAGAAAAAGAAGATTCGCTATTTAAGCTGCTAACTACTGACAACTGGGAAGACCCAAGCATTACCAAGCAGTTATTTAATATCGGGGTCATGGGACGTGATACCTTTGTACAGTTTCATCCACCACAAGATTTGCGCACCCTTATCGATAATAGTCTCAAAGGCGATGTAGAAGGGCCTTCTATTTTTGAGTCGCTAGCCACTGACATACAAGATAGCTCTGTCAAAGAAGCCTCTATAAAGGAAGATACTGACGATGCGCCAAGTTACGCGTTGGTAGCGACTGCCGATAGCAATCGCGAACTGGTGCGTATGTTGCAGCAACAGCTTTCGATTTATTTAGACAAACAACGTGCCAGCATGCTCGGCCCTGATTTGTCAGACAGACGCAATTTGGTAGACAAACTGGTGTACTCGCCCGCTATCAAGCATGCGATAGAAGCAGAAGCTGCAGAAAAAGGTACGACTACCCGTGAGGCACGAAGCCTAGCAAAAGGCTATGCCAACGAGATGGTAAATGATTACTCTTATCCTATCATTCGAGTATTCGACCGCTTCTTAACGTGGTTGTGGACGCAGTTGTATGATGGCGTAGAAGTACACCATTTTGAACGAGTACGAGAGATAGCGACTGACTACGAAATCATCTATGTGCCATGCCATCGTAGCCACGTTGACTACCTATTACTGTCCTATGTTATTTACAAACGTGGTTTAAGTATTCCGTATGTCGCTGCGGGTGATAACCTTGATGTGCCAGTATTAGGCCCTATGCTACGCGGTGCCGTGGCATTCTTTATCCGTCGTAGTTTCCGTGGTAATGCCCTATACACCTCTGTATTACGCGAATACATGCACACATTAATCACGCGCAATACCCCTATCGAATACTTTATCGAAGGTGGTCGCTCACGCTCAGGTCGCCTATTGCCACCTAAGATGGGTATGCTTGCAATGACAGTACACAGTCAATTGCGCAAAACCAATAAGCCTGTCGTGTTCATTCCTACTTACATCGGCTACGAACGTATTATGGAAGGTGGCACGTATGTTGGTGAGCTGAAAGGCAAGCCAAAAGAATCTGAATCTTTGCTTGGTCTGCTCAAGGTAGGTCGCAAAATTGAGCGTATCTTCGGTAACGTACACTTAAGCTTTGGTACGCCACTACATCTCACTGAGTTTATGACAAAGTTTGATGTGTCTGCTGACAGCTTACCTTCCGACCGTACCGATACTCCGCTCGATGAAAAAGCCAGTGCGATGGTCGATAATATTGGCGTTAAAATCATGCAGCATATTAATAAAGCTGCCGTGGTCACACCTGTATCACTGTTATCACTTGTCTTATTGTCAGCACCCAAAGCGGCACTAGATGAAAACAGCTGCCGAGAGCAAATCGAGCTTTATCAAGGTTTGGCTAAGCAACTTGCTTACTCAGATGATACCGTCATCACCGACATGACCCCGCAGCAAATCATTGATTATGGTATTAAGCTCAAGCTGATCGAGCGCACACCGCATATCCTAGGCGATATCATTCAGGTTGTTGGTAAGCAGGCTGCCTTACTCAGTTATTTCCGTAATAACATCTTGCATGTCTTCATTCTATTATCATTTTTGTCAGCGCTAGTTGCACGCAATGGCCGTATCAAACGCAGTCGTCTAGATAGTATTGCAGAGCAGCTGTATCCGTTCTTACAAAGTGAGCTATTCTTATATTATCCAGCACACGGCTTAGCAGATACACTCAATAAAAAGGTCGATAGCCTACTCTCTCATGGGCTAATCGTAGAGTTGGGTGACGGCATACTTAGCGTTCCTGAGTCAAATAGCAAGTCCTATCAGCAGCTACAAGTACTGGCGACTCCAGTTGGACAGAGTCTTGAGCGTTACTTTATGACACTCGCTTTGCTTGCCCAACAAGGCTCAGGCAATTTGACCGAAAATGAAGTCGTTGACTTGTGTCATCTACTTGGTCAGCGCTTATCTGTGCTATATGCAGACGATATTCCTGACTTCTTTGACCGTGCTTTATTCAGCAGTTTCATTGGTGCTTTGACGCGTCTTGATTATCTACAAAAGGATGAAGAGACTGGCGTACTGACATTTGATCACCGTATCAATGACATTGCCCATCATGCTAAGTACGTCCTAACACCTGACATGATGCAAATCCTGCAGCAAGTCGCTACTTTAGATGAAAATGAAATTAACCATGCCATTACTGAGATTAGTAATAAAAAGCAGCGTAAATTTGGGCGTAAACGCTAATTGACTCCTAGCTATACTCAGTAGATTAAGTACAAAAAAAGACCTCTAACAATTAGAGGTCTTTTTTTGATTTCAAAACACTAAGCATTCATACTAGTTCGTGATTTTCTTATACTTCGCACGTTTAGGACTGGCATCATCACCCATGGTCTTTTTGCGATAGGTTTCAAACTCAGAGTAGTTACCGTCGAACCAAACTGGACCTTCTTCTTCGAATGCTAAGATATGGGTAGCGATACGATCAAGGAACCAGCGATCATGCGATACAACCATTACTGTACCTGGGAATACTTGAATCGCATCCTCTAGTGCACGTAAGGTTTCGATATCCAAATCGTTTGATGGTTCATCGAGTAATAGTACGTTCGCACCTTGCTTTAGCGTCTTCGCCAGTTGTAAGCGGTTACGCTCACCACCTGATAGCTGACCGACACGCTTTTGCTGGTCTGAGCCTTTAAAGTTAAAGCGGCCGATATATGCACGACTTGGCGTGGTGTATTCACCAACAGTGATAATATCAAGGCCGTCAGATACTTCTTCCCAAACCGTTTTATCATCATCTAAGTGATCACGTACCTGACCAACATAAGCAACTTTAACACTTTCACCCAAATCAACAGTTCCAGTATCTGGCGTATCGCGTTCAGTAATCATGTTAAATAGCGTGGTTTTACCCGCACCATTTGGACCAATGATACCAACGATAGCACCAGCTGGCACGTTAAAGCTTAGGTTTTCATACAGCAGACGATCGCCAAATGATTTCGAGATGTCATTAATCTCAATAACCTTGTTACCCAAACGTGGACCAGGTGGAATATAAATCTCAGCCGTCTCATTACGCTGTTGGAACTCTGTTGAGTTCAACTCTTCAAAACGCTGTACACGAGATTTAGACTTGGCCTGTTGGCCTTTTTGGTTTTTACGAATCCACTCAAGCTCTTTTTTCAGCGCTTTAGCAAACGATTCTTCTTGCTTGTTCTGCTGCTCTAGACGCGTGTTTTTTTGCTCTAGCCACTCGGTATAGTTACCTTCATACGGATAGCCATGGCCACGGTCAAGCTCTAGAATCCACTGAGCGACATTATCCAAGAAATATCTATCATGGGTAATAGCAACGATGGTACCGCTGTAGTTCTGCAAGAACTGCTCTAACCATGCAACAGACTCGGCGTCCAAATGGTTGGTTGGTTCGTCAAGTAATAGCATATCAGGGCGCGACAATAATAGACGGCATAGTGCCACACGGCGTTTTTCACCGCCAGATAGCTTACTAACATCCGCATCCCATGGTGGCAGACGTAGGGCATCGGCCGCTTTTTCTAGCTGATTGTTTAAGTTGTGCGCATCCCACGATTGGATGATGTCTTCCATCTTACCCTGTTCTTCAGCAAGCTTATCAAAATCAGCATCAGGCTCAGCATATTCGGCATAGATAGCATCTAGACGAGCCAGCGCATCTAATGCTTCACGCATACCGTCTTCAACGTTACCGCGTACATCTTTGCTGTCATCAAGCTGTGGTTCCTGCGGCAAATAACCGACTTTGGTACCAGCTTGTGCACGTGCTTCACCACTGAACTCAGTGTCAACGCCTGCCATGATACGTAGCAAGGTCGATTTACCCGAACCATTGATACCCAATACACCAATCTTGGCACCTGGGAAAAACGATAGGTTAATATTTTTTAGAATTTCACGCTTAGGTGGAACAAGTTTTGACACGTTGTTCATCGTGTAGATATATTGAGCCATTAACACTCCGATAGACTGCATAGAAGAGGCAAGCAAATCATACTTGGCAATGATGCCAAGCGCGCCGCACCTCAAAATCAGGGTTACAAATTATAAGCCATTATCGCATTGTGGCGCATACCCTGCAAGCCAACAGATTGTTTTAGCGGTTGTTTTGCGGCTTTCGGCATTTAGCATGATGCTTTCTACCTAAAAGCAGCAAAGAAATCTATTATCAAAATGCCTTATTTAACATTTTGACTCATTACTGCTTTATAAAGACCACAAAAAATAGCATCAAACCTTTCGAAAACTTAATGAATAGCCTTTAGAATATTAGCTTACCTTAATAAGGTAACGTCATTTAATTTGAGATACACTCAGTATGATACCTCTAAATAAATATGAACAATTAGACCTGACAATAAAACATGTGACATTCATCTCTAAAAAGCATCAAACAAGGTAATGAGTTTATGGCCACTGGCTATCGCCCTGAAATTATACAACGTGCGTTTGTTGACTTTATTGGGTCACGTTTGCATCCGTTTTGGTCATTGACCCGCCCTAAATTACGGTTGATTGCACGGCAGGTTCTCAATGATGACTTGGTTGCGGTTCAGTTCGAAGGTAATCATGCTTTTAAACGGCAAGCAATTGATTCAGACGGCGGTTGGCATGCTGGTCAATATATAAATCTAACGGTCGTTATTGACGCCATTTACCATCAACGCCATTACTCGTTGGTAGGTTTGCCCAACCAATCCTTATATTTGCAATCTGACATTGAGGACAATGACAATAAGCAGTCGAATATCATTACCATTGCCATCAAACCTCAAGGATTAGTATCCAACTATCTAACACAACAAGCACCACTGGGCATCATATTCGATAGTAGTTTGCCCAGTGGCGACTTCACCTTGGCACAGGCAAAGCTTGATACACAAAGTGCTAACCGCTTACCATCTACGCCGTCATCACTATTGTTTATAGCAGGCGGCAGCGGCATTACCCCAATGCTAGGCCTTATCACACAAGCGTTAGCGCAAAACCATACTGTCACGCTGTTGTATTACAGTCGCATGCCACTGGCAAAGATACCTTTTTTAGAGCATTGGCAGCAATTAAAAGACAGTTATCCAAACTTTACTTATCACTTTATCAATACAGAAGACCCTGATAGTTATTTGGCAAGTACGCGACATCTAAGCGCGGAAAGCTTGTTGGCACTTAATTTGCCATTAGTAGATACGCAGATATTTGTTTGTGGATCGCAGGCATTATTAGCCGGACTATATGATGCTGTTCAAGCAATTACATCATTAGATATGGACTCACTGAAAGACAAACGCTCGTTGCACGACAATCTTATATTCGAGCGTTTTGGCAGTCTGTCACATGAGCTTGCTATCAATGGCAATAGTCATAATACAGACAACGAGAAAGATGATATAGCAACGCAAACGGTCTATTTGCGCGGTCGACAGCGACAATTTAATACCAATACCACGTTACTCATCGGTGCCGAGCAAGCAGGTATAACTCTCAGTTATGGGTGTAGGCAAGGTATCTGTCAGCTGTGTCGGTGTAACAAAGCCAGCGGCGTGGTCAAAAATATTGAGACGGGAAAAATAAGTAGCGATGGCTATGAATCGATTCAAACCTGCATCAATATTGCCATGACAGATGTGGTGTTAGATATATAAGATGATTAAAAACCATGAGTCAGATTGTCCAATAAAATCTAGACATCTGATGAAACCAACCCTATGACATTCGATATTAATAGCCTTAGTTAAGGAGTTTCTATGCGTTTATTACCGCCTATATTCACTGCACAGTCTGCCGTATCTGCATTTTCGACAGATACGAATATGCAATCGAAACAAAATCTCTATCCAACATTGACGGGTGCGCAATTACCAAAAGACCAAAGTGACGCGCTAGCCGATGAGTTAAACACGCTCTACCAAAGCGTCATGGATTCACTGGGTAGCGATGATGCGCGTTATATTCAACGGGTACATGCCACTGTAGTCTATAGCGAGATTATCTCTCGTGGTTTACTTGCAGTGGCTGGGCGTATGCCATCAAAATGCAGTCTAGTCGCTACTTGGCTACTCGGCACCTCTCTACTGAGCTTCAGTAAAATTTTGAATAATATGGAGCTTGGGCATAACGTCATGCACGGGCAATATGACTGGATGCAGCATCCGTATCTCAACAGTCAAAAATTTGATTGGGACATCGTTTGTCCTGCCCCACTATGGCAGCATTCGCACAATTATTTGCATCACACGTTTACCAATATTGTTGGCCGTGACCATGATGTCGGCTATCACTTAATTCGCGTGACTGACGAGCAACCTTGGACACCTAGTGACCGCTATAACCTGTTCAGTACCATGGTATTGGCCTTGGGGTTTGAGTGGGCAGTCGCCTTTCATGATATTCAAATTAGTGCTGATGAATATGCTGATTCGCCGCAGCTCACAGAAATCATGCAACCAAAGTCTCGTGGATTATTTGCCAAAATTGCAAGGCAGGTCGGCAAAGACCATATCGCATTCCCTACGATAGCAGGGCTGGCGTTAGGTCGACGTAGTGCGATAACCACCCTGAGCGGTAACATCACTGCCAACATGGCGCGCAATTTGTGGACATGGGCAGTGATATTTTGTGGGCATTTCACAGACCAAGCACATATTTATACTGAGCTTGATACCAATGAAAGTAAAGGTGACTGGTATATACGCCAAATTCTCGGCTCGAGCAACATTCAAGGTAGCAAGTTATTCCATATTTTGACGGGCAATTTATCACATCAGATTGAGCATCATATCTTTCCTGATATGCCAGCCAATCACTACGCGCGCATATCACCGCAAGTACAAGCGATATGCCGCAAATACAACTTACCCTACAATACTGGCCGTTTTGGTCGCCAGCTGCGTCAGGTCATCGGTCGTATACGTCACTTTAGCAAACCGAGCGCCGAGGAATGGCAGGCCTATTTACAGTCGCAAGCTACCAAATCGACTCATGCTGCTAAAGAAGAACAAGACGATGCTCCAATCATCCGTGGGTTAGGAAAGCACCTTCCCCCCGTCATGCGCCAAGCTTTGTTTTATTTGTAGGGCATCGCCAACATAGACATAGTCAGTCGTTCCAACGACTCTTAACATTTGGCCTATCTACTCTTACGGTAAAGAGCTATAGATTAAATGACAGAATACGCATAATAAGAATTAGAGATACAAACGATATCTGATAACAGAGACACTTAATAATAATGGAGAGTAGCTATGAGTAATCAAACTGCTGAACAACCTATGAAAATTAGCCACGACATAGAAGCCAAACGATTTGAGACTGCTATCGACGGTCACATTGGCTATATCAGCTATCAAGAACGTGATGGTAAACTCATCTACGACCACACTATCGTACCGCAAGCTTTAGGCGGACGCGGTGTCGGATCAGCACTGGTCAAGCACGCACTCAATTATGTACGTAAGAATGATAAGAAAGTGGTGCCACAATGTTCATTTGTATCGTCATACATCAATAAACATCCAGAATATAAAGACTTGCTGTAATCCAATACTAGCAAATATATTCTAAGCAAAAATTCAGCCTTACCTTCTTTTTTATTTGTTGTCTGCACTCGTATATTTATCTTTAAATATATGGCAAGATGACAAATACAGGAGCGGTTTATGTCTTATAATAATTTATAGAATAAGGCACTTTTACATTTATTCTGTATCGTTAGTCGCACCGTATTAGATGTTATCTAATATAAGTTTTAATAAACCAAGTCAGCATAACAATAAAGGTTATTAATATGAGTAGTCTATCTGATAAACAAGTAGATTTGCAGTTAGAAGATTTGCCAGGATGGCAGCGTGATGGCAATGCTATCGTGAAAACATATCACTTTAGCGATTTTATTGAAGCCATGAGCTTTATGAATCAAGCAGCATTTTATGCTGAAGCACTTGAGCATCACCCTGAGTGGCGTAATACGTACAATGTGGTAGAGGTACGACTCACCACTGATGATACGGGCGGCATTACCAGTCATGATATTCGTCTGGCTAAACGTATGGAATATATTATCCAACCCAAACGTCTATAGTGATATGTGAATAATTTTTGATATTTGAATACTTTGACATTTAGATAAACAGTCCAAAAAAAATTAGCCATAAAAAAGTCCTCATAATGTATGAGGACTTTTTTGTTTAACGATTTATTTTTGTTCAATATTCTATAATTAATTATTACATCTTGCGGCTTACGAACGCGACGATGAATAAAATGACAGCAACAGCTAAGAAAATATATGCCAAATTAGCAGACAGTCCAGCGACACCGCCAAAACCTAGGAAACTTGCCAACAATGCGATTACAGCAAAAATAATAGCCCAACGAAACATAATCTTCTCCTTAAATAGTTATTGAAAAATCAGAAATAAGACTCATAAGATAAGTATTAATTAAAACTGGAAAATACTGACCAGTACAATCAATAGCTATTATCTATATTTGTCCTGTTATATCTGACATCTCATTTTTTTGTTTTTAGTATTAGTAAAGTTTTTAGTATTAGTAATAACTGCTTACGACCTTAGATTAGCAATATCCATCTTCAAAAAACGTTCACTTTGGTAATAAAATCGGTAAGTTATGTAATCTTTGTAGCAAATCTTAGCTTTCTGGCATTTTTCTCTAGTTTTATAGGACTTGTGTATAGAGAGAGTGAGTTGGTTTTTATTGACTATCATTTTCACCATATAATCTGATATAAACAGTAAGTAGCAAATACATTTTATTTATCATTATTACCTTCAAAGACAGTTTTTTTAAAACACAAATGCCAATCATGATAGCCATAGTCAGATATATATTTCACTCGTATAGATAATTTGGCTTAGTCTTAGTTGTGCTAAGGCATTCATCGAGAAACCATTCATTTTAAAATGACTCATCAAATCACCTATTAAGGATAATAAATATGGATACCAATACGGAAACCTCAAACAACACACTACAAAGCATTAGTAAGAACCGTCCTTACGCGGTTGTTCTATACGGTGCAACCAGCTTCGTTGGAAAAATTACGGCACATTATCTAACAGAGTTTTTGTCCAATGCCAAAGACGCAAATGGTGCTAATGTCACGTGGGCCATAGCAGGTCGTGACGAAGCAAAACTGAATGAGTTACAGTCAGAGCTAGCTAGCAAAGTAGATATCATTATTGCTAACAGTAATGATTCGGCGAGCCTCGATGAGATGACCAAACAAACCCAAGTTATCATCTCTACCGTTGGCCCCTACCTCAAGTATGGTGAACCTCTGATTAAATCTTGCAGTACTAATGGTACAGATTATGTCGACCTCACTGGTGAAGCCATCTTTATCAAAGACATGATGGATAAATATCAAGATGCGGCAAAACAAAGTGGTGCTCGCATCGTCAACTCATGCGGCTTTGACTCTATTCCATCAGACTTGGGTGTCTACTTTACGCAAATAAAAGCAGAAGAAAAGTTTGGTGACGCATGCGATGTGATCCACATGCGTGTAAAAGCGGCAAAAGGTGGTCTGTCGGGCGGTACCATTGCCTCAATGGCGACTATTTTTGAAGAAGTCGGGAAAGATAAATCACGTCGTAAGCAGGTAGCAAACCCTTATTTACTCAATGATGATACAGATGCGCCAAACGTGCGCCAAGATAATGTCAGCAAACCAGAGTACGATAGTGAGCATAAGCGCTGGCTTGCACCTTTTGTGATGGCAAGTATCAATACTCGCATCGTACATCGTAGCAATCAGCTGCTCGGCTATGAGTATGGCCGTGGCTTTAAATATGACGAAGCGATGTGGATGAAAGATGGGGTGCAGGGTCAGCTATCGAGCTATGCCTTGAGTGCAGGTTTGTTTGGATTTGCCACAGCCATGATGATTACACCGAGCCGTGAGTTATTATCCAAACATGTATTGCCCAAATCAGGTTCTGGCCCGTCTAAAGAAGAGCAGAAAAACGGCTATTTTGATATTCGTCTCTTTGGACAGACCACTAAGAAAGACACGATCAATACCAAAGTTACAGGTGATAAAGATCCTGGCTACGGCAGCACCTCGCGCATGCTGGCTCAAGCGGCACTGTGTTTGGCACAGGATGTCAGTAAAGAGACTGTTGGCGGTGGTTTTTGGACACCAGCGTCTGCGATGGGTGATCAGTTACTTACACGCTTAGAAGAGCATGCAGGCTTGAGTTTCGAAGTCGTCGATCATTAATGTCGTTAATCCTATATAAAAGAGATATAGCATGAAGCTTGCTCAAATTAGTAGCTGTAGCAATTTCACCTAGTCTCTTTGTCTTACAACTCTCTTGGAATAACGATAGCTAATAAGAAATTTGATTTTTAGTACTTTTCTAACCGTATCTTGATATCAAGGTACGGTTTCTTAGTATTTGGATTTCATAAGATTTTAAGGAAGAGAAAAATACATCGCAACTACCAATATATGCTCCATTACAACAACAAAAATACAGTCATTGCACGATGTCACATGAAAACATCAAGCTGTGAGACTATTAATTTATGTACTACTGAATTAAAGTGAGCTTAGTTGGTATTCTCCTCTACAGAGTTTATGACTGGTCAATAGTCAGTTAATAATATCATCTTACTCAATCGTGATAGCCAACGTAGCGGTTATCATGATTTTATTTTACCTATATATTATTTGTTAACTATACTAAATATATATATTTAAAATTATAAACAGCTCTATGTTATACGGAACAAGTTGTACGAAATAATATTGAACACTGGTTAGTTTAAGAGTTTTTAACAAGACTATTTTGAACTGGCACATTAAATTTGTAATTCAAGGAATTAATCCATGCAAAAACGTACTTTACCTCTATCACTACTTATTGGTGCAGCGCTTACTCTGCCAAGTTTGGCAATGGCAGCACCCGCAAATATGAAACCAGTAGACATGCAAAAAGCGGCTGCTGATAGCGCTATGCAAGCTAACGTTGAAAGTGCAGAGGGTGAGATCGCTTCTGCTGAATCTAGCCCGTTTCAAATCAGTGAAACTCAAACTATTTCTATTGCGCGAACCAATAGCAATGCAGGCATGGCTACGCAAGTAGAAGACATGCAACAACCAGATATGCAACAGCCAGATATGCAACAGCCAGACATGCAACAGCCAGATATGCAACAGCCAGACATGCAACAGCCAAATATGCAACAGCCAAATATGCAGCAACCAAATATGCAGCAACCAAATATGCAGCAACCAGACATGCAGCAACCAGACATGCAGCAACCAGACATGCAGCAACCAGATATGCAACAACCAGATATGCAACAACCAGATATGCAACAACCAGATATGCAACAACCAGATATGCAGCAACCAGATATGCAACAACCTATCATCAGATAGTTAAGCAATATCGAATTACGTAAAGCCGTAATCTCATGTTGTGCTTCCAAAAATAAAGGGCAGTGGTGAAGTATTAATGACCACTCACCTAACCAATCTTAAGATACTTTATTTTTTGCGAATGACATAAATGATAGACAAAAAAAGGCAGCCTAATGGCTGCCTTTTTTTGTCTTATAAAACTTAATTGCCCATTAGGCTATTTCTTAGTTTTGGTTACACCCGCTTCTTGCAACAGTGCACCGAGGGTACCCATCTTGCTAGGCGCTTCAGTTTTCTCAGCTCTTGGCGCTTTGCTACGATTACTGCTAGCATTGCCTTTGTCCTGACGATCACCACGTGGCTTGCTTGGTCGCTTGTCAGCAGCTGGACGGCTGCTATTTGGGCGATTGCTACGTGGACGACTAACTTTCTCATCAGAGCTAGTTTCTTTAACAGTAGGTTTTGCTGCTGAACGTGCTGGTTTTTCAGACTCAGGCTTCATGCTGAAACCAATACGACCACGCTTTTCATCAATAGAGATGACACGTACTGACACAATATCACCTGGCTTGACGCGGTTCATGGGATCAGCGACGAAATCATTGGCCATCTGTGAAATATGAACCAAACCGTCTTGATGAACACCGACATCGACGAAACAACCGAAAGCTGTCACGTTAGTCACGACACCTTCAAGCTGCATGCCTTCTTCTAAATCTTTGATGCTATTTACATCATCACGGAAATTGGCCGTCTTAAACTCAGGACGTGGATCACGTGCTGGTTTAGCCAGTTCGTCTAAGATTGCTTTTATGCTGATATTGTCATCATTAGCAGCAATTGCAGTGGTATCGATAGTATTTAGTATGCCATCATTACCGATGATTTCTGGCAAGGCTTTGCCCGTTTGCGCAAGTAAGCTATCGACCAATGCATAACTTTCTGGATGCACACCGGTGGCGTCAAGTGGATTACTACCATCATGGATACGCAAGAAGCCTGCTGCTTGTTCAAACGTCTTAGCACCCAAGCGTGGTACGTTTTTCAATGATTCACGACTGTCAAAGGCACCGTGTTCTTTACGATAGGTGACAATTTGTTGAGCGACATTGCGATTGAGACCAGCGATATGTGCCAAGATAGCAGGGCTAGCAGTGTTCACATCGACACCAACCGCGTTTACACTGTCTTGAGTCACTTTGTCTAAACTATCTGCTAATTGAGTTTGATTCACGTCATGCTGATATTGACCTACACCAATGGCTTTTGGATCAACCTTAACGAGCTCTGACAATGGATCTTGCAAGCGACGAGCGATAGATACTGCGCCACGTACAGAGACATCCATATTGCCAAGCTCATCACTGGCCAACTCACTGGCTGAGTAGACTGATGCGCCCGATTCGTTAACGATAACTGCTTTAGCCTTTAGCTCAGAATTGGCTGCTAAAATCTCTTTAATCATCGCGTCTGTTTCGCGACTCGCCGTACCATTCCCGATAGCCACTAGATCGACGTTATAAGTGCTTAACAATTCATCAATGACTTTTTTGGCTTCACCCATTTTATTATCAGGGGCAAACGGATAGACGGTTGAAACAACAGGCTTGTCTTCGCTGTCTAGCATGACATGGCCTTGAGCATCGACAATCGACATTTTGACACCATGACGAATACCAGGATCGACACCTAAAATAACTTTGCGACCGGCAGGTGCTGACATTAACAAGTGCTGCAAGTTATTTGCAAATACATCAATAGCATCTGCTTCAGCGGTCAGACGTTTTTCAGTCAATAAGCGATGTTCAATATGCGGACGCCATTTGTCTTTCCATAGGCTGCTAGCCGCTTCTGTTAAAAACTCACGGCGAGCGGCTGGTACAGTAGCATCAACATTGAAATGGCTAATAGCTTTTTCAATAAATGGGGCGTCTTCGCCTTCAATTTTCAGACCCAAAACGTTTTCTTGGCGACCACGTAGCATCGCTAATAGGCGATGATTGGGCAGACGAGCTAGGCTTTCGCTGTGCTCAAAGTAATCTTTGAATTTTTCACCGACTTCACGTTTTTCATCACTAGCAACGCTCGATACGATACTCGCCGTCTTGGCGAAACCACTGCGCAAGTTGTCTAGCAAATCTAGTGCTTGCGTCCATTCATCAACGATGATGGCTTGTACACCAGCCAATTGCTTTTCGATATCGCTGAAATCAACGTCAATCTCATTACCACTATCATCGGTGATGCTAGATTGTACTTGATAGTCTGCTAGTGCCTCTGTTGGGGTAATCTCTTGTGTTAGCACCGCTTGGGCAGCAACATCGAGACCAGCAGCACGTGCTTTAGCAGCAGGTGAACGGCGACGCGGACGATACGGTAGGTAGATGTCTTCTAGCTCAAGCTTAGACGTCGCATTGTCGATACGCGACTGCAATTCATCGGTTAAATTACCTTGCGTGCTGAGCAGCTCAGTAATTTTTAGGCGACGGGTGGCCATGTCACGCTCGTAATTGAGAGACTTCTCTAACGCTCGTAATTGCGCATCATCAAGATCTTGAGTCTTCTCTTTGCGGTAACGGGCAATAAACGGAACAGTCGCGCCTTCATCGTAAAGTTTGACAAACGCATTGACTTGAGCAGTCTTAATGCCAAGCGCGCGAGCAAGCTTGTCGTGAATATTCGCGTGTGTGGTTGCATCCAAAACCTTTGCATTTGTCGAGGTTTGAGATGGCGTTAAGGTATCAGTGCTACTCATATACGTATCAATCGTTGAGAAATGTAGTTTTGCATTATAGCAAAAGCTGCATGAATAAAAATCCTTTTTATCTTTTCGTTATTTATCGCGTGTTTTATATCAAAAATCGCCGAATATCATAGGTTCTGTCGCCTTGTTAAACAAACGCATACAGCATTTGTCCTTATGAGTGATGCAATTAGTTGTGCAATCTTATACACTAAAGTATCAATAACTAAAATATCGGTATGTTCTGGTACATTGAACAATAGTTTTCAATTAAATGAAGATATTGCTCCTGACCAGAAGTTAGATAATGATACTGCTTCATTCATAATTTTTTACACATGTTTTTATGTATATTTTCTGCTAATAATAATTTTTATAAGAGGATGCCTGTATGCCTGATAATACCAGCCCCGATACTTTGACCCAGCGTATTTTAGTCGTCGATGACGATGCACGTCTGCGCTCGTTGTTACAACGCTTTCTGGAAGACGACGGTTTTGTCGTTCGTACTGCCCATGATGGCAGCCAGATGGATAAGTTAATGCAGCGCGAACTGTTTTCTTTAGTCGTACTAGATTTGATGCTACCAGGCGAAGACGGTATTAGTATCTGCCAACGTCTGCGCGAAGACAATGGCGACATCCCTATCATTATGCTGACCGCTAAAGGTGGCGATGCGGATCGCATTGCAGGACTCGAAGCGGGTGCTGATGATTATCTGCCTAAGCCATTTAATCCAAAAGAGCTATTGGCCCGTATCAAAGCTGTATTGCGTCGCCAAAACCGCGAGCTACCTGGTGCACCTAGCCATCAGCTTGAAGTGGTTGAGTTTGGGCCGTGGACATTAGACCTATCGACTCGTACTCTCAAACGTGACGGCAACGTTGTTACTTTAACAACAGGCGAGTTTTCGGTATTAAAAGCTTTAGTACAGCATCCACGTGAGCCATTGACCCGTGACAAACTGATGAACCTTGCTCGTGGTCGTGAATGGGGTGCGATGGAGCGCTCTATCGATGTACAGGTATCACGTTTACGTCGCTTGATCGAAGATAACCCTTCTCAAGCACGCTACATCCAGACTGTTTGGGGCGTGGGCTATGTATTCGTCCCTGACGAAGCTGAAGTAGAAGTCATTAAGGGTGAATAACCTTTGGCTGATGTCATTTCTTTTAATATAGGCCGTGTTTGGTTGTTCACAAACACGTGCCAATATGATGAGTATCTCTGTGAAAAACCCTACTATTTTCCAAAACATACCCTGCACCTTAGTGACAGGGTTTTTGGGTGCTGGCAAAACCACTGTCATTAATCAGCTGCTTGCAACAAAACCAACTGATGAACGCTGGGCATTACTGATTAATGAATTTGGTCGTATCGGTATTGATGGTGCATTGCTAGCCAGCTCACAGGACAACTCGAGTGAGCAAAAGAACATTGCAATTCGTGAGGTCAGCGGTGGCTGTATTTGCTGTACCAGTCAGCTACCTTTACAGATCGCTATCAGCCGACTACTCAGTGAGCACCATCCACAGCGCCTACTCATTGAGCCGACAGGGCTTGCTCATCCACGTGAGCTAATCATGCAACTCAGTGCTCCGCATTGGCAGACAGCGCTGAAAATGCAAGCGGTGATAACCGTACTTAGTGGTGCGCAATGGCAACAAGATAAATATCGCAATCATGATGGGTTTCAAGCACATGTCCGCGATGCTGATGTGTTGGTAATTAACCGCTATACCCAACTAAGCGATAGCGAACAACAGGCATTACAAGCGTGGGTAATCACATTAAATCCGCAGGTAAACATCATTTGGACAGTATCTGAGCAGCTATCTCATGATACGAGTGACTCATCCAATATCCATCTATCAAAATCAAGCCTATCAGAGTTAAGCATTCAACTGACCAAGCCTAGTCAGACTATCTCAAAACAACGCACGATAAATATCGCTCACCCTAATAAGTCAGTGATTGGCTTACAACCTCGGATTGGCGCTATATCAGCTGCTTCATTATCTTCTCCATCATCCAACGCTCTAGTAGACAATGACGATGAGACCATTACCGATACAGAGCAGCCTTACCGCTACCATGAAACGCAGCAAGGCATACTATTGGCAGGATGGCGACTACCAGCACACTATGTATTGAAAGCTGATGAATTACAGAGTTGGCTATTAAGGCTGCCAAGCTGGCAACGCATCAAAGGCGTGGTACATACCTCTGATGGCTGGCTACAGATTAACTTTACTCCTGATAGCTTGACCACGAGCACGGTCAGTCCTCAGGTTGATAGCCGGTTGGAAATCATCTTGCAGTTGGATGAAGTTAGTCATGATGACAACGATTCAGCGGTAGAAAGCGACGGTTCAGAAGAAAGAGATAAGACAGCGCTTTCTTATTCTATAGACTGGGAAGCATACGATACTGAGCTAATGGCATTGGTTCTATAGTAATAGACAAAAAAAGGGCGGACATTGCGATATAAAATAGCAATGTCCGCCCTTTTACTTTTTAGCGTAGTTGACTGTCCTTACTACCCCGACGATTGAACAATTCGGCAGCGCGTGCCTCTTGTTCAAGTTCTGTCTGACAACCTACGCAGTGTTGAATACCTGGTACGGCTAAACGCCTTGCCTCTGGAATGGGATTGCCACATTCATCACACAGCTCAGCACTATCGCCCGTTGGCAGCGAACGTCGTGCCCGTTCCAGTGCATCATTAACGGTCGCATCCATTTGCTCGTGCTCAGCACCATCTCTTGACCAACCACCTGCCATAATTCCATCCTATTTATTATCATTAGTTATTACAAATCACTTTAATAACAGATAGATGGGGTTTTTTATAACTGATTACAACCTACTGCTAGGTGCAAAAGATATGTATGAAAGTGATAAATAACCACATTCCCTAGCAAATAATCACACCATCAATCTTTTGGTTGCAGCTCGACCACTTGCCCGCGTACACCGATGCTGTCATCACTCATCAGACAAACATAGCCTGCCATGATATCTTCAGGTGTTTTTAGGCTCATAGGATTTTCGCCTGGGTATGCATGGGCGCGCATGTTGGTACGAGTACCACCAGGATTGACACAGTTAAAACGCAAATTAGTGGTGCTCTGCGTCTCCTGAGTAAAGATATCACTCATACCCTCTACCGCTTGCTTTGAGAGCGCATAAGCCCCCCAAAATGCACGAGGATGTGTACCAACTGTACTAGACGTAAAGACAATAGAGCCATTATCCGCATCTTTAAGTAGTGGTAGCAACGCTTGGGTGAGCATAAACGTCGAGGTAAAGTTAACTTTCATCACTTGAGAAAAGGTATCAACGTCATACATCTCAAGCGGCGTCAGCTGTCCAAGCAGACCTGCATTGTGCAAAATACCATCCAGTTTACCGACTTCTTTGCCAATCAATCCTTCGAGCTGCTGCATTTCAGCATACGTTGCGCCTTCTAGATTCATCGGTAACATCGCTGGTTGATTACCACCAAAGCTCTCTATCTCATCATACACATATTCCAGCTTGCTACTGGTACGTCCAAGCAGCAGAACCGTCGCACCATAGCGAGCGTAGGTTAATGCAGCGACTCGACCAATACCATCACCGGCACCCGTCACCAAAATAGTCTTACCATCTAAACAATTATCAGATGGCACAAAACGACGAATATCATCATGAGTTAAAGGTTGCTTGGTGTTTTGAATATCTTGTTGGTCAGCCGATTGGTCAATATTTGCGCTCATGTAATTGCTCACTGCTTATCGTTTAATAGGTTGGGATGTTTTCTTACATTGTCTGATTCAGAGTTATTCATTGGATATCATTTATATCCATACTTTTGCTCTATGTTTTATAAATAATCAAATTTACCAGATGTCAGCAGCAATTTACTTAATTGCTCAGGTGTCTCGGTAATGTAGTCTGCGCCCCACTTCTTTAGGTTTTTTTGATCTTGCGGCGGGATATAACCATATGCTGCCAAAATCGTCGGCATGCCAGCTGCATTACCAGATTCGATATCGCGTATATGATCGCCAACATAAATCACACAGCCAGCTGCACCACGAGGTATACCTAGCTTTTCGAGTGCCATATACATAGGCTCTGGATCAGGTTTTGGGCGAGACACGTCATCAGGACAGACCAACACCGCACAGCGTTCGTCCAACTGCATTGTGTTTAATAGTTTCTCTGCCAAATAACGCGGCTTGTTAGTCACAATACCCCATGGCACTCTTTTCGCTTCGAGGTCTGTAAGCACTTCCTCTAATTCAGCGAATACACAGCTATCGACACATATATCTGCCTCATAATCATCCAAAAACTGCTGACGAAAATCAAGCAAGGTTTCTTCACTGACATCGAGTTGCTCGTTATGTCGTAACATCAACTGTACCATCGCTGAGGCCCCGGCAGAAACCTGCTCACGTATCTCCGACTCAGGTGGTGCTTGCCAATTGTTTTCGAGGCTCATCTTACCGATGATACGGACGAAGTCAGCAGCAGTATCAATTAAGGTCCCATCGAGGTCAAACAACACTGCTTTTACAAATTGGGCCATAGCAAATACTCTCAAGGTGAATAACAAGATTAATAAAATATGATGTCACAAAAGCAACCGAACACAGTATCAGATTTTTAAGCCATTGGTTTTTGTACAGCAATCATATAATTGACATCGACATTCTGTGCCAGCCAATAACGCTTGGTCAATGGATTATAATGCAACCCAATGATGTCTTTACGCACAAATCCAGCATTGCCTGCCATTTTATCTAATTCGGCTGGGGTAATAAACTTGGCATAATCATGCGTACCACGATCCAGTAAGCGCAGTACGTATTCTGCTCCAACAATGGCAAACAAATATGATTTGGGGTTACGGTTAATGGTCGAAAGTACACAAACGCCACCTGGTGCTAGTAGATCAAAACAAGCCTGCACAATTGAACTCGGATCAGGAACATGCTCAAGCATTTCCATACAACTCACCACATCGAACTGACCTGCATGCGTCTGTGCTAAGCTCTCTACTGGAATATGTTGATAGCGCAAAGTATCCTCTAAACCACTCTGCTCTGCATGTAACGCTGCTGCTTTTAGATTTTCAGTACCTAAATCAACCCCCGTCACATCAGCGCCACGACGTGCCATTGATTCTGACAATATACCGCCGCCACAACCGACATCCAGCACTTTTTTACCCGCTAATCCAGTCTCAGCTGACTTGCTAGAGTCGTGGCTTTGATAACTGCGCTTAACGTTTTCTTCTATCCAATTTAAGCGTAATGGATTGATTTCATGTAAGGTTGCAAACGCGCCCGTATTGCTCCACCACTCACTGGCCAAGTTGTTAAACTTTTCAACTTCGCTAGGATCGACATTGATAGCATTAGCATGGGTATCATTGACGGTGGTATTCATTTGCTCATTCAAAGAAGGCTGGGAAGATAGAGCTGAACTCATAGCGTTTTTCCTTTATTGTCATTATCATATACAGTACGCAATTATGCGTTTAATATTAGCATGCGAGCAGCCATTTTGTTGTGAGGACATCGTCACCGATTGTGAAGTGTGATAACAAACTCTAGCCAATCATCACTTTGAATCATTTGGGCCGCCACCCTTGGTAATAAGCTCAAGCAGCATACCATTCAGACGACCAAACTCTAAAAACAATATCAAAAGCCATAAAAACTAATAATAATGAGTGTCTAGAACAATAAGCAATATACCTTAAATAATAGCTCACAGCTTTACAACCATTGGTTAAGAATCAGATTCACAAGTACACACATTTTACATTATCATAGTCGATACGCTATTATAGTTAGATTATACTCGACGCTATACCGTTTATACACTCAAAACTATTGCTATAGAAGCCTCCTAACACACCCTAAATCTCTACATCTCAAGGATAAAGTATGAAACGTGTCATCACACTGACTGGTCTAGCCATGGCTATTGGTCTTGCCACTACAGGCGCACAAGCCGCTGATTATGTCGCTGGAAAAGACTATCGCGTGCTAGACAATCCAGAAAAAATTAGCGGTGATGCTATCATTGTTCGTGAGTTTTTTTGGTACGGTTGTCCGCATTGTAACGCGTTGAATCCACATATGGAAAAATGGGCAAAGAATAAAGATAAAGACGTTGCCTTCTTCAAAACGCCAGCAGCAATGAATAATGTTTGGGAAACCAATGCTCGTGGTTTCTATGCAGCGCAGTTATTAGGATTCGAAAGCAAAACACATGATGCCATGTTTGATGCAATCCACAAAGATGGTAAAAAACTGTTTGACCAACAGTCAATAAGCAAATGGTATGGTTCACAAGGTGTTGACGAGAAAAAATTCAACAGCCTTTATAATTCATTCGCTGTTGGTACAAAAATTGGTCGCTCACAAGCTGGCGCCAAACGCTATCAAGTATCAGGTGTACCAACGGTTGTGGTACAAGGTAAATATGTCATCAGTGGTCAAGACGCTACTGTGCCTAAGATCGTTGACTTTTTAGTCGATAAAGTTCGTGCTGAAAAGAAAAAATAGTATAGCTTCTATTTATTATATATAGATAAGAGATATATTAAGCCATACAAAAAGCCAATCATATAATGATTGGCTTTTTTGTGTTTCAGTACTGCTGTTTGAACATTTTGGCTAGCCTGTAGGTCTATAAACACTATGTGCCTATAAACTGTGGTTTCTATAAACTAAGCCTGGCTATCAAGTTTATACGTTCATTATTTTTTTAGCTGTGACAGTATAGCTACTTCACGAATATAACTGGCCAAATCTGCTTTTGACTCTGACATTAGCTCATCATCATTTGTATGCTTAGCATACTCAATCCAAAGCAATAGCTGATACATACTATGGTGCTCAGAAGCTTTATATTGTTTAACAAACTGCTTGAGCGTACCTTCATCATTGATATTGAGACGCTCATACCAGCTCTCTATCTTAGAAACTTGCTCTTTAGGAAAGTATGAATCAAATAGTGCCTTGATCAGCTCATGACGATTTTCTTCAATCATAAGCTTGCCAACACGTTTGGTCTGACGATTACGCGCATTGGCGCTAGTAATATCGGCAAGTGCCATCAGCTCTGCCATAAAGTAATCACTGGCAGGCAAGGCTTTCAGCTGTTTTTTTGACAAACTCGCAAGCGGTATCGATAACTGCTGTAAGCGCTCATGGGCTTTTTTGAGTTCTGTGCGCGAGACGCGCATATCCTGTTCTTTCCAGTCGATCATAAAAGCTTTCCAAAATAATAAATAATAAAATGAATAGTGTCTGCTGCTATTACCAGCGACTTTTTTCGCGATGTTTAGCCAGCACTTTTACGCCTTTCGGCATAACATCAGCAAGACGACGCTGTAAATTATCGGTGATGAATACGGAACGGTGCTTACCACCAGTACAGCCAATCGCCACTGTCACCGTATGGCGGTTATTGTGTAAAAAATCTGGTAGCCAACGTGTTAAGAACTTTTCGAGATCATCGATCATCTCGGCGACTTCTGGATAATCGGCAAAGAAGGCTGCCACTTCAGTATCTAAACCTGTCGACGTACGTAGTTCAGGGTTCCAATGTGGATTGGGCAAAATTCTCACATCGAATACAAAATCAGCATCAATAGGACTGCCGTATTTAAAACCGAAAGACAGCAAATTAATGACTATCTGATTATCGACACCAGTATGCTCGCGCAAACTGTCTTTTAATTGATGGATATTCAGCGTGCTGGTATCAATTCTAATATCGGCATGACCCGCAATTGGTTCTAATAGCTCAACTTCTTTTTTGATAGCCGCTGGTAAATTAAAAGCGATATGCTTTGCATTATCACTATCAATATCCTGCGACATCAAAGGATGTACCCGTCGAGTTGCATTAAAACGTGCTATCAATGTGCTTTCTTGTGCGGTCACATAGAGCACTTGAACAGCATTTGCGCCATACGTTTTTTTGAGCAGATCATGTGTTTGTGCAAAGTTAGATAAATCAGCACGCGGCGTACGAATATCGACACCAAGCGCAATACGATGAATACCACTTTCGTTGACCAATTTATGCGCTGCATCGGGTAACAAGGACAGTGGCAGATTATCGATAGAGTAATATCCCAAATCTTCTAAGATATTCAATACCGAGGTTTTGCCTGATCCTGAACGGCCCGATACGACGAGAATACTAAGTGTATCAGAGGTTGCTTTACGTGCTGCCGGCTCAGACTGGTCGTTGTTTTCGCCTTGATTTATATCCATGCTCTATCCATCCTAGTCCATTGCACTTAACAAATCGCCATGTATATATAGTCAATCCTCTATAAAAGAGTGACAGCGTTAACCTCGCTTGAAGTATGATATATACATCTGCACTCGGTTGCCTTGACTCTCTTTTAAACTGAACCAACTATAACTAACAGTAGCTAATCTACTATCACTAATTGATTGTCCAATAAACGCGCACGTCCTAGCCAAGCAGCAACCAGAATAATCAAGTTTTTATTTTCTACGTTAAAAATATCAGTCTCACTAACAACCGAGTCTAGAGTATCAGTTTTTATTTCTAAATAATCAATCGTGAAACCAGCATCAGTAATACGCAGCTGGGTTTCTGCTAGCAATGATTGAACAACTTGCGGACTCTGCTCACCAGTCTCTAACCGTTCTGCTAAATACTGCAACGCTTGATGTAATACCGGTGCTATTTGACGCTCAGTAGCGCTCAAGTATTGATTACGCGATGATAGTGCCAAGCCATCAGTCGCACGGACAATGGGTGCACCGATAATATCAATGGGGTAACTTAAATCACGTACCAACTGCTGAATAATCGCTAACTGCTGGTAGTCTTTTTGTCCAAAAACAGCAATATCAGGTTGTACGATATTAAACAATTTAGAAACGACAATACCAACACCATCGAAATGTCCTGGGCGCGACTGACCACATAACTGAGTCGTAATATCACCGGCAAGAACAAAGGTTGGTGGCGGTAATACTGGGTACATCTCATCAATACTAGGCGCAAAGACATAGTCTGTATCAACAGTGGCCAGCTTTGCAACATCCTCATCTAGCGTGCGAGGATAGCTATCAAAGTCCTCTCCTTCTCCAAACTGAGTAGGATTGACAAAAATACTAACCACTACAATATCAGCATGTTGCTTAGCAATTTTCACTAATTCAAGGTGGCCATCATGCAGGTTGCCCATCGTGGGTACTAAGGCAATACGTGGTTGGCTGCTCTGATTCTCGTTTTTTTGACCACGATAAGACCGTAAAGCGGCACGCAGTGCTGAGATATGATGATGGATAATAGGCATGATTAAATATTCTTCTATCTATAATCGTAAAACTAACTATTAATTGAATTGATGCTGCTCAGTAGGAAAGCTACCTTCACGTACTGACTGCTGATAAAGGGCAAATGCCCCTTCAATACTGTGCGCAGTATTACGCTCATCTGTGAGAAAATCATGAACGAAGCGCGGCACACGGCCGTGAGCCATACCTAACATGTCATGCATAACCAAGACTTGACCGTCAGTATCTGCACCAGCACCAATGCCAATAACTGGCACGGCAACCGCATCTGTCACTGCTTTTGCAAGCTCAGCAGGCACACATTCTAATACTAGTAGTGCAGCACCTGCAGCGACAACTGCTTTGGCATCAGCAAGCAGTTTGTCCGCCGCCTCATCACCGCGACCCTGAATTTTGTAGCCGCCAAATACATTGACCGACTGCGGGGTAAGACCAAGATGTACACAAGTGGGTGTACCTGCCTGTGCTAAGGTAGTAACCAATTCACAGAGCTCACTACCGCCCTCAATTTTGATCACGTGCGCGCCTGCTTGCATCAGCTTACGGCTATTAGCAATCGCTTCTGGCAGTGTCACATAACTCATAAACGGCAGATCAGATAAAATGAGTGCATGGCTGTTACTACGGGCGATATTGGCTGTATGATAAGCCATATCATCGACCGTCACGGGCAGCGTTGAGTCATGGCCTTGCACGACCATACCCAAACTATCACCGATCAAAATGGTATCAATTTCCGCCTTGTCCATCATCCGTGCAAACATAGAGTCATAGCACGTCAAGCAAGTGAACTTAGTACCTTCTTTTTTAAATTTATTTAACGTAGATAGCGTCGTCATATGACCCTCAATTATTCTGCTGTGCAGCTACTCATTAATATTTTTTATCAGTCATTAACAATGCTAACAACGACTATTCTAACATTTGAAAATCATGCGTCGTTTGCCAGTAACTTCAAACCTGTCCAATCTGCACTCTGTAGATAATCACCGATCGGCGTACCTTTGATTATCAAGTTTGGCGCCAATTCCCGAAGCGGTATCAGTACAAAGTTACGCTCAGTCAATCCAACATGCGGTATGCTTAATTGTGGCTCTGCAATGCGTACTTCACCATACAATAAAATATCGACATCGAGACTACGCTCTCCCCAATGTCGTATACGAGCACGCATGGCTTGCGACTCTAACTGCTGGCAAAATGCAAGCAGCTCAAGCGCGGGTAACGTCGTCTCAAAACCAACAACCGCATTGACAAAATCAGGCTGATCCTGCGGCCCCATAGGAGCTGATGCGTAAAATGAAGATACTTGAACATCACGTACCTGCTCATGCTCTCGCATTGTTGCAATGGCTTGCTGCAAATGCTCTGCTGGTGAACCCAGCTCATTAGCAATATTGCTACCTAAGCCTACATAGCAGGTAACCCAATCAGTATGATCCGTATTGTTATCCATATTAGGCATTTTCAATACTTGGCTGACGACGGCGACGCTTCGATGGCACAGGGCCCTTATTGTCACTCACGTTATTAGCAGTAACCTTGCTATGAGCCGCTTGACTGATTTTAGCAGCTTTGCTTTCTACCGCTTTTTCTGATTTTTTAGCTGTTGCAGGAGCAGCAACTTTCGCTACTTGCTTATGTTCTGACGGCTTATTGGCTTTAGCATCGGCTTTATCAGCGGACTGAACTGCCGACTTAGGTACTTTTTTCGTATACTTAGCACTAGCAGTAGCTTGCTCGTTATTAGCCGCTATTTGAGGCATTACACTGTCTACAGTAGGCTCACGACGACGGCGCTTATGCGGTATTGGCTCATTATTCATACTTACTAGTGCAGGCGATCTGGCCACCGAACGAGTAACATGTGTCGTAGATACAGGCTGAGTCTCTGATGGTTTAGCTCTAGATGATGGAACACTATTTGAACGAACTGTACTTGTACCTTCTGCTCGCTCCGCCTTTTTAGCTGAAGTATTCTGAGTTGCTGCTTTTTGCTGCACAGGTTCATTAGAACGTTTTGACTTATCATTACCTGACAGTTGCTTTTGTAATGGTGGCACGACTTTCTCATGCTCTATAACAAATAACGGCGCAGGCTTAGAATGATGGCGTTTATTTGCAGTTTGGCTGCTAGTATTGGCAAGAGATAACTGCTGCAACTGGGCAAGCTCAATACTGTCCTGCTTTGCTTGCTGAAACTCTTGGCTATTGCTTTTGTTGCTACCAGACTGCTTAGGAGGAGTCGATTGACTTGCAGCGCGGCGGCGGCGTGCTGGAATATTTGACGCATCATTTACCATTGTCTGCTCATTCCCACCCTGCTCGGCACTGTTACTCGCTTTGCTTTGCTTGGTATTTTTTTGATGAGAGACTGTGTTATCACCACTATTTGACTCTGGCTTTTGACGATTACGCCCGCGACCACGCTGCCCTTGCTGCTTGTAGGCACCACGGCGGATATTCTCATCGAACTCATCTACAGCTTGCTCTTGGTCTTGCTCAGACAATGTCTGATACGTCTGCCACCAGTCACCCATACCATTAGTTGACTCTGATAGCGGATGCTCAGCATCGCCGCATTGCTCGCGTAATAACAAAAAGTCAAAACCTGCACGGAAGCGTGGATGCTCAGAGAGCTGGACGATTTGTTTGCTACGTGGGGCTGCAAGTTTTGGCTGTAATACCCAAATATCACGGATAAACTGCTCTGCAAACTTAGGAATCGCGGTCTTAATACGTTGACGGTCAATCACTTTACCAGCAGCGTGCATTTGTGCTTCAGCAAACGGCATATTACGTTTTTTAGCTTTTGCCAACTGATGGAGGTAGTTTTCCCACAATAGCGCGGCATAAAAGAACGCAGGATTGATACTTTTACCCGCTGCAATACGTTTGTCCGTATTGATAGCCACTTGTTTGACTAGCGCACTTGGCTCAGACGGTGGATAAATAATTAAGCTGTCAATCGCACCTGATTCAAACAATAACGGCAGCAGTGGTACTAAATAGCCACCCGTAAACATCTTTTGCGTTTCATCATAGAGGCGATGCGGTGATATTTGCTCAAGCAGCGCCCAATTACCATCATGAAACTGATCAGACAATGCCTCATCAAACTCAAAACCGAGCTTGGCCTTAAAACGTAAGGCACGTAATAACCGTACTGGGTCTTCTTCTATACGAACGGGCGCATGGCCAAGCAGTCGAATGATTTTGTTATCAATATCTTCAAGCGCACCACAAAAATCATGAACCACACCTTTAAGCGGTTGATAATAGAGTGCATTGATAGAAAAATCACGACGAGAGAAGTCCTGTTTGATATCACCCCAAACATTATCACGCAGAATCATGCCATCTTGATTGGTATTAGCATCACTCGTTGGCGGACCACGGAAGGTAGCAACCTCAATCAGTTCTCTGCCTGAATACACGTGCGCCAACTGAAAGCGGCGACCGATAATACGGCAGCGCTTACCAAAGACGTCTTTGATTTCATGCGGTTTGGCATCAGTGACCGCATCAAAGTCTTTTGGACGCAGACCCAATAAGGTGTCACGCACACCACCACCGACGATATATGCGTCAAACCCAGCTCGGGTTAAAGTGGCAATTACTTCAGTAATGGAATTGGGTAATTCAGATTTATTCAGTTCTAACTGCTTGGCGGCACGCTCGGCCATGCATCTACTCCTCGCCGGTATTCTTTGACCACCCCTGATGAACACAGCGTTTATCAGGCGGATGTACCCACTAGTTTAACAAATTTTGGACGCAGTAGGTGTGTTATGACATTTACTTACGTGCTATTTTGTCAATATCGGGGTTAATTAAAGCAAAATAATGCCCTTAATCTTGTACGCTTAAACGTCTTCGATTTTTCTCAACGGTTTTTGCACCGATACCTTTGACCTTTGCCAACTCATCAACTGTCTTAAAATTACCAAACATCTCACGATATAAAATAATCGCTTGGGCCTTGCTGCTGCCGATACCATTGAGTGAAACCAACTCACCTTCGCTGGCACGATTGATATTCACAGTATATTGCTCACGCGCTTGAGTTTTAGCATTTTCTTGTGACAACAGGTACTCATAGGCACGCTGAGGATCATCAAAACAGGGCGCTGCATTAGCATTGTTAAGTATCAAAATAGCCAAAGCACAACCTAAAATAGCAGTCTTGGCTACGCTAGCAAATGAGATTTTAGAATGAGCGTTCATGTTGTTTCGCCGCTTCCCACAGTGCATCCATTTCTGTTATATCACTATCTTCTAATCGCTTGCCAGCTGCATCTAATTGCGTTTCAATGTAGCCAAAGCGAGATTTAAACTTGTGCACGCAAGTTAAGGTAGCCGCTTCTGCATCAAGGTTTAACTTGCGCGCGACATTGACTAGGGCAAACATACAATCACCCAGTTCTTTTTCGACTTCTCTAATATTGGCTTTGCTTATGTCGTATTTAGCAGCTTCTTTAGACTTATCCGTCAACTCATTTTTTAGCTCGGCAATCTCTTCATCTAGCTTATCCACTGCCCCTGCAATACCTTCCCAATCAAACCCTAATTTTGAGGCTTGCTTTTGTACATCTTGTGCTTGCATAAGCGCACTACCCACTTTGGTATTATCCAAACGTCGCTTTGGTTTACCGCGTGCCTCGCGTGCGTGCTGCTCCTCCGCTTTAATCTCATCCCAGCGTACTTTTACCGCTACGTCGTCTGTTAGTGTTTCGGCCTCAAACACATGCGGATGACGACGAATCAGCTTCTCTTGTAAGGTCGTAATGACATCACTTATATCAAAGCGCCTTTGCTCAGCATACATCTGACAATGAAACACCACTTGCAGTAGCACATCGCCCAGCTCGCCTTTGATATCTTCATCATCATCGCTTTGTACCGCTTCGCCTAGCTCATAAGCCTCTTCGATGGCATAAGGAATGAGGCTATGATTGCTTTGCTTCTTATCCCATGGACAATCAACTCGCAGCCGCGCCATCAATGCTAAAAGATCGTCAAGCTGGCCTGTGGCTTCTGGTGTTCCTTGTACTGGTACAGGCACTGTGATTTTATTATCAGGAGTATTCATAAGGGAGGCTCTTATCGTTTTGTTTGTTATTTTATTCGGTGGCTTAGTATAAAGTTAATCAATAACTATTGGCGCGCGTTTGATTCATCATTGAGTGGTTAGTGTATCATTGAACCCTGATTGGCCTATAATTGTGCTATCTACTTTATTATTTTACCACTGCTCACGCGCAAGGAACTTTTACCATTATGTCTACTTCTGCGACCATTAGCTATCAGCCAAAAACTGAATTCAATCCTATTACGATCAGCTCATTCAAAGCTTACGATATACGCGGTGAGCTTGGCGTTAATCTGGATGAAGAGATTGCTTACCGTATTGGGCGTGCCTTTGCGCAGATTCTATATCAGCGTCATAGTACAGTAAGTGAGACTCATGACAATGATATGACAAATCTAAAACCTGCCATTGTCATCGGCAGCGACATTCGTCATTCTAGTGAACAGCTTAAACAGGCTACCATAGCAGGTATTATTGATGCTGGTATTGATGTGATTGATTTGGGTATGACTGGTACTGAGGAGGTATATTTTGCCACCAGTCATTATCAGGCATTGGGTGGTATCGAAGTGACTGCCAGTCACAACCCTATCAATTATAATGGCCTAAAACTGGTCAAAGAACATTCAAAACCAATCAGTGCTGATGATGGTTTGGCAGAGATTCAGGCACTTGCAGAATCTGGCAAATTCACGACTGACAATCCATCAGGAAAACTAAAATTATTGACCGATAAAAGTGCTTATGTCGATCATGTCATGACCTTTATCGATACGGATAAACTAAAGCCACTCAAGCTGGTCATTAACTCAGGCAATGGCAGCGCTGGCCCAGTGGTTGATTTATTAATTGAGAAGCTAGCACAAGTGGATGCACCGATTGAAGTGATTAAATTACATCATGCCCCTGATGGCAGCTTTCCTAACGGCATTCCCAACCCTATGATCGAAGCCAATAGAGTGGCTACCCAGCAAGCCGTTTTGGAAAACAATGCTGATCTTGGCATTGCTTTTGATGGTGACTTTGATCGCTGTTTCCTATTCGATGAACGTGGCGAATTTATCGATGGTAGCTACATCGTTGGTATGCTTGCGCAAGCCTTTTTGAATAAATATCCAAGTGAATCAATCGTCTATGATCCGCGAGTGATCTATAATACCGAAGCGGTGATAGAAGAACACGATGGTAAGGCCGTCATCAGTAAATCTGGACACTCATTTATTAAGCAAGTCATGCGTGACTCTGGCGCGGTATACGGGGGTGAAATGTCTGCCCATCACTATTTCCGTGACTTCTTCTATTGTGATAGCGGCATGATTCCTTGGCTATTAACCATTGAGCTATTGTCCATCACAGGTAAAACCTTATCCGAATTGGTCACAGGCTATATTGCCGCCTATCCCAGCTCAGGCGAATTAAACTTTCACCTCACCACTCACGATGCATCGACGATTATTAGCGCTATTGAAACCAAATTCAGTAGCGAGCAACCAATTAAATCGACGCTTGATGGCCTCAGTCTAAACTTTGGCGAGTGGCGCTTTAATCTGCGTGCTTCAAATACTGAGCCGCTTATCAGATTAAACATTGAAAGTCGCGGCAATCAAAAATTGTTAGCCAATAAGGTACAAGAAATAAAGGAATGGTTAGCAGTACAAGGTGCTGTATCAGCGTAAATTCATACTGTTCAATAAGAATAGCTTTGTTTAAAAATCAAAAAAGGCTCGCTAATAATAATTAGTGAGCCTTTTTCATAAAAAATATTTTTAAGAAACTTACTTAGTGCGACCAATGCCCATATAGTCACCAACTAAGCTATTGATTTGCATTCTCGTCAACGCATTTTGCGCATCAAATACTGGCATAGCTTGCTGATTGACTTTGGCAATATCCAACTGGTCTCGTGGCGACCAACTAACAATAAAAATCGCCTGAGCCTCACCAAGTTGCTCGTAAGGAGTGTCAATTAACTCAAGTAATGGTTGCTGCTGATAAAGCACAGCAAGTTCGGCCTGCGCTTTGTCACTATAGACTATCGTACGAATATTATAAGACCACAATAAAGCCAATAGCGGATGAATAGCGGAGCCAGCAGTACGCCCAGATCCAGCTTTATAACTACCACCCCAAACCATCACCGTTTTATTATCAATAAATCCATCAAAATACTGCCAAAACTTACGGAATATCAGCTCTTTTTGGTCTTCGTTGATGTGCATGACTGACTGCAACAGTGGCATATTTAAACTGTGTGTTTGGCTTGACTGCTGTAGCTTAGACAATTCAGTCGGGAGTGTATTACCACCGAAGCCCCAGCCGGCTTGTAAGTAGCTGCTACCAACCCGATCATCCAACCCCATAATACGACTGACTTGCTTGATATCGACCTGCTGACTATCCGCTAAGCGTGACATCTCATTCATAAAGCTCACTCGCGTTGCGAGCATCGCCATGATACTACTACGGGCAAACTCTATCGTCGCAATATCAGCGTGATGGGCAGCACGCGCGTGCTGCATTAAAGGTTTTAACACTTCTAGATGTTGACTACTATTGGCGGTTTTTTCACCGAGTAACCACAATGAAGGATTTAACATTGAGCTATAGGCATCGCCGTCTTGCAAAAAGACAAATGGCAGGTAGTACACCCAAGCACGCTGTAACTGCTGAGCCAGTGCTGAGACTTTCCCCAACTGCTCAATACCGCTCATAACTACAGGTAGCACCTGCTGATGGCTATGATTGAATGCTGTAATCCAGCTGGCTTCTGTCCATACTAATTTGATGCTATCTAAAAACAACCAATAAAATGCCACAGTGCTTTGATTATCAACTTCGTCATGACTTGCCGACTCATAGCATTTGATTAACGTATCGGCACTATCTGGCAATACTTTGCTGGTAATAACCTGCTGCTGCTCATACATCTGCCACAGCGCTTGCAAATGATGCTCAAAACCATATTGCTGTATCTGCTGAGTTAATAAATCCATATCTGCATACAAATGGACGCGCTGGCCTAAGCTTGCCAGCACCACGGCACTGGTAATGGCTTCAATACTATGACCAACCAACACACAAACTTGATTGCTATCAGTACCTTGTGGTTTAGATATATTCATATACTTGGGAGTATTATCATTTATAGAATCAGCGCTCATAAGCTTACCTTTTCACTTTATTAATGTATCGGCAGCAGCATTAAGACAGCTGTCTAATGCGTTGTAGCAGTTGATCAGTAGAGGTATCAAATTGTCCTTGGGAGTCTTGCTGCGTGTGTTGCATCGCTTGATGTACGGACTCTGCCATTTGCTTACCCATCTCCACGCCCCATTGATCAAACGGGTTGATATCCCAAATACTGGCCATGACGTAGACCTTATGTTCATAAAGCGCAATCAGCGCTCCCAAACTATGCGGCGTCAGCTCATCGATAAGCAACGTGGTGGATGGTTGGTTACCACGGTAATATTTATACTTATCGGCATTGGTGGCAGTTTCAGAAATCTCTTCGCTATTACTAGAAGCATCTGCCACAGCAGCATTACCAAACGCCAGTACGCGACTTTGCGCCAAACAATTGGCTAAAGAAAGTTCATGCTGCTGTTGTAATGAGGCGTTTTTTACTTCGACACTATAGCGGCGCACGCAAGCAATAAAGTCGCAAGAGACTTGCTGTGTCCCTTGATGCAGCAATTGGTAAAACGCATGCTGAGCATTGGAGCCAATCTCACCCCATAGAATCGGGCATGTATCATAGTCAATATGATCGCCATGCTGGGTAACAGACTTACCGTTACTTTCCATCTCTAACTGAGTCAAATAGCTTGGCAAATAGCTGAGACGACCATCATAGGGCAATACGGTGTGAGCGTTCACCTGTAAAAAAGTACTGTTCCAAACGGCAAGCAGCCCTAGTAATACCGGTAGGTTCTCCGAAAAATCAGCTTGCGAAAAGTGCTCGTCCATACTATGTGCACCAGCCAATAACTCTTTGAAACCAGACATACCAATACGAATAGCAATGGCCAGTCCAATCGCCGACCATAAAGAAAATCGACCGCCAACCCATTCCCAAAGCTGCAGCTGATGCTCAGGATGAATCCCCCAAGCACTCATTTTCTTACTATTGGCTGATATTCCAATAAAGTGGCGACGTAACACACTGTCTTCGGTGCCTGCACGCAGCTTAGCAGTGGCAAGCAACCAAGACAATGCAGTCTTAGCATTGGATAACGTATCGACAGTACCAAAGGATTTGGATGAGATAATAAATAAGGTTGTCTCAGGATTTAGATGTTTGAGCAAGTTATCAAGCTGAGTGCCGTCCATGTTGGAGACGAAATGTACTTCAATCTCGGTGTCTGCCCATTCATCAAGTGCAGTCGTCGCCATGAGCGGTCCAAGATCAGAGCCACCAACCCCAATATTGACCACATCAGTGATAGCCTTACCTGAAAAACCACGCCATGTTCCACTACGAACCCGCTCAGATAGTCTCGCCACCTGCGCTAAACTATGATGTATATCAGCAACGATATTTTGGTTTTCAACTTGTAATGTGGCTGTTTCTGGCAGACGTAGTGCCGTGTGTAGCGCTGCACGCTCTTCACTGGTATTTACCAAGGCGCCCTGCATAAGCGCATCAATACGTATCGACAATTCACAGCTCTCTGCTAGCTGAAATAGAGTTGCCAGTACCTTCTCATCAATACATTGCTTGCTATAGTCCATGTACAGCGCGCCAGCTTGCATGCTAAAGCGTGCAGCACGACTGTCATCCTGTGCAAACAGCTGTGCAAGCGACCACGGCTGCTTAGCAAGCATCTGTAGTTGCTGCCAGTATTCAGAACAGCGAGCACTGTGATAGCTTATATCATCTTTGATATCAACCATCAGCTATTCATCTTCTGCTAGTTGCTGCTCGGCGAAATAGATAAATGCCTGCATATATGAGCGCATATCGCCTGCATCATAGCTATTTCCACGCATCGTCGTGACATTCACTCCGTATTCACTAATCAATGCATCAATAGCATCCGTCAGCTGAATCTCACCACCGACTGAGGCTTTGGTATTGGCCAAATAGTCAAAAATCTTATTACTAAAGACATAACGACCAACGACTGCTAATTTAGAAGGTGCGTCGGCTAAGTTAGGCTTTTCTACAAACCCTGCGACTTTAAAGCTAGTGTTAATATCTGATTGCTCATCAATATTACTGGCATCGCTCAGCTTAGCAATACCGTATTTATGCACATCTTCATCGGCAACATTATCGACCAATATTTGTGAATGGTTATCTTTGCTAAAAGCATCCATCATAAACGCTAAGTTATCGGCAGACATATTACCTGTAAATGGATCGAGCACGACATCAGGCAACAACACGGCAAAATCATGCTCTCCGATGATGGGTCGAGCCGCTAATACCGCATGACCCAAACCTAACGCCTTACCCTGTCGTATCATCGATACCGTCACATCTTCTGGTAGCCAGTTTAAGCTATCAGCCAACTCGTCTTTACCTTTCGCTCTAAGCTGATTGTCTAGCTCAGCATTGATATCAAAATAGTTTTCAATCGCACTTTTTTGCGCATGACCGACCAAGACGATATGCTTGATACCCGCAGCAATCGCCTCTTCAACCACATAATGGATAGCAGGGCGATTACCTAGCGGTAATAGCTCTTTTGGCACAGATTTCGACAATGGCAGCATACGAGTGCCAAAGCCTGCAACAGGGATAACGGCGTGGGTAATTTTTTTCATAATGTATTAGCTATATTAAAAAGATGGAGGAAAACGAGACAATCATAACGCATTATTAAACAGCTGTAACTCAATACGATTTAAGAGGCATTATACATACCCATTCGGATTCATACTCTGCCAACGCCATGTATCTTGGCACATGTCGGTGATAGGTAGCTTTGCTTCCCAGCCTAATAACAATTTCGCTTTATCAGCACTGGCATAGCAGCTAGCAATATCTCCGGCACGGCGGGCAGCGAATTGGTAAGGAATAGCCTGTCCAGACACGTCAGCAAATGCAGATATCAATTCTAATACAGAGGTGCCTTTGCCCGTCCCTAGGTTAATGGGTAAAAACCCTACTGAACTAGATTTAGAACTGGTTTGCTTTGTACTGGCCGTATTCAAACAGCTTTTTTTTAGACTAGTCTGCTGCTCTAAATAATTCAGTGCAGCCACATGACCTTGTGCCAAATCAGTAACATGAATAAAGTCACGTACACCCGTACCATCTACGGTAGGATAATCATTGCCAAATATGCTGAGCTGTTCAAGTTTACCAACTGCCACTTGAGAAATATAAGGCATCAAATTATTGGGAATATCATTTGGATCTTCCCCAATTTGTCCTGACAAATGCGCCCCTACTGGATTAAAATATCTAAGAGAAATCAAGTTCCACCTATCATCGGATACGGCTAGGTCTTCTAAGATATACTCAACGGCAAGTTTGCTTTGACCATAAGGGTTGGTACAAGAACGTGGTGATTCTTCATTGATAGGTAGGTTTTCAGGGTCACCATAAACAGTAGCAGAGGATGAAAAAACAAAGTTTTTGACATCATACTCTGACATGACTTCTAATAGAGTAATGGTACCACTGACATTATTGTTATAATACATGAGTGGCTTGGCGACTGACTCTCCAACGGATTTTAAGCCAGCAAAATGAATCACACCAAAAAAATGATGTGCAGCAAATACTTTTTTTAGTGATTCAGTATCTCGTATATCACCTTCGATAAACTTAATAGGCTGACCAATCAGAGCAGAGACTCGATTGATCGCTTCACGGCTACTATTAGATAAATTGTCATATACCACAATGTCATAGCCTGCTTCATGCAATGCGATACATGTATGAGAGCCTATATATCCAGCACCGCCAGTGACTAATATTTTTTTACTCATGAAATAATCCAATAGTTTTTTGAACTCATTTTTTCAAAATAGGTATTCATCTTTACTTGTACATGCAACTATACTGGGAACTATAAAACATTGCCAACATAAATACCTTAATAGTGTTTACTTACTCGCCCTCTATAATCCTAAGCTATTAACCATATTATGAAATTTAACACCTACATTCAGCCTCTTTTATCGGGCTATTATAAACAGTCCTGCCATTCCAAACAGCGTTTAGCGTTAGTCGTTGGCATGCAGCCATGGCGAGATATGGTCGGTGAGTGGGTATTAGAGTCAGCGCATATTCAGATACAAAGGCATTTTGATAAACGCTATTTTAATCGATGGCTCAAACCTTTTATCAAACGTGTCAATCCTGTTATCTATATTTGGGGTTATAAAGCCCCTGATTACTTTATAGAGTATGTACGAGAGCAGAATTTAGATATTTTCTTTTTAGAAGATGGTTTTATCCGTTCAGGCCCTGATGACGATAGTGGTACACCACCGCTGTCTATCGTGATGGATAGCCAAGCCCCTTACTTCGATACCACTCGTCCAAATGATTTGACTGACTTGATTGCTAATTTTGACTTTGGGCAAGATAGTTATAATGAGGTACTAGCCCAAGAAATGCTCGACTACTATGTCACACATCGAGTAAGCAAATACAATCATCAGCCATATATGGACGTTGTACCTATATACGGTATCAAGAATAAAAAACGTATATTGGTACTTGGACAAGTACCATACGATGATTCATTGAAATACGGTGGTGGTATTGGTATTACGCTACTTGATGTGGTCAACAAGGCAATTGATGAAAACCCTGAAGCACAAATCATCGTAAAACCACATCCGATGACATTAGACAACCCTGACATTGTTAGCACACTTACTGAGCTAGATTGTCTGATCCTTACCCAGTCCATTCATCTAGTCGATGCATTAGAGACAGTTGATCATGTCTATACGATTACGTCATTGGGTGGCTTTGAAGCATTACTGAGAGGAAAAAAGGTCACCGTATTAGGGCGACCTTTTTATAAAAAACTGTGTCCTAACGATGCAAAATCGAACATACCTTCACTTTCTCAATTATCCTATATCTGCTATTATACTTATCACTTTAAAGTCGTTATTTGATCAAACAAAAGTTGTTATCTACTCAATTCATATCAAAAGGTTATTCAATGAATTCTAAAAAAATCGCGATCATAGGCTTAGGTTACGTGGGTCTACCACTGGCTTGTGCATTTGCAAAAAAATATGATGTTATAGGTTTCGACATAAATGAAGCACGCATTGATGAGTTATCTGATGGTATTGATAAAACTAGAGAGGTAACTAGTGATTATTTAAAAAATACTTCTCGGCTTACTTTTACTTCTAGCACTGATAAATTGTCTGAAGCAAATATCTTTGTGATCACTGTGCCAACACCGATTGATGATAATAACCTACCTGATCTAACACCTTTGATCAAAGCCTCACAAATGTTAAGTAAAATCATTAAAAAAGACGATATTATCATTTATGAGTCAACGGTATACCCAGGTGCTACAGAAGAGGTTTGTATTCCTGAATTAGAAAAATCTGGTTTAGTGTTGAACGACGACTTCGGTGTAGGCTATTCTCCAGAACGTATTAATCCTGGTGATAAACTTCGTACTGTAGAGAATATATTAAAAGTAACCTCAGGTTCGAATGCTTACTATACAGATGTAGTAGATGAACTATATAGCTCAGTAATAACTGCTGGTACATTTAAAGCTTCCTCCATTAAAGTTGCTGAGGCATCTAAAGTTATTGAAAATACTCAGCGTGATGTCAATATTGCTTTGATAAATGAGCTAGCTCTTATCTTCAATGAGGTTGGTATTGATACTCATGAAGTAATAGAAGCAGCTGCCACTAAATGGAACTTCATTAAGCTTATGCCGGGCCTAGTAGGCGGTCACTGTATTGGCGTCGATCCCTATTATCTTGCTCATAAAGCGTCATCTTTAGGTTTAAACCCTAATTTAATCTTGACTTCTCGTGCAATTAACAACTCTATGAGTAAGTTTGTTGCTGAACAAACCATCAAGAAGCTTATCTCATATGGTAAAAACATCAAAGATGCACGTATTCTACTTTTAGGCGTCACTTTCAAAGAAAACTGCCCAGATGTTAGAAATACCAAAGTAACAGATATTGGTGTCGAGCTTGAAAAGTATGGTGTGAAAATGACCTATTCAGATCCGTGGGTTGCTGAAGAAGACTGGAGCCAGCTAAACGTTAAACACATGGCTTATGAGGATATCAAAGAAAACAGTTTTGATGCTGTTATTGTAGCTGTTAATCACTCAGAATTTATTGGTGAAGATGAGAAAATTAATAGTTTTTGCACTAAACCTAAAGTAATTATCGATGTTAAAGGTGCATTAGTAAATCCAGACTGGCGTCTATAATAAATGAGTAAAATTTTAAAAGAGTTTGAATATTATGTTCAAACTCAGCAATATGCCAGCGCAGACTTTTTAGTTGAGAATCTACTACAGACTGACTGTGTTGGTAAGTTGGAAAGAAAGGATGCACTGCAACTTCTATACAGGATAGGTTATATCTATCCTGACCTAACTCTAAAACTATGTAACAAAAGAAATGATATTCCTAAGCCATTTGAGGATACTTTAAGAATAGCTTTAGGAAAGATCCCTCCTTTACGCTTTTACAAAAAAGCTGATGCACTAATTGCCATAAAAATTGCACTGATGCGACATAAACCTCTATTGGCAAAACTGCTAATTTATAGGTTTTATCGTCAATATGAGCTACAACCTATTAACTTAGTTGACAACAATAAAATTACTATCGGTAATAATCATAAAAAAGTAAAAAAAATTCCCAATTCTCACAAGGTGAGTATTATAGTTACTACCTACAATTCCGCAGCCTTTATCGAAAACTGTATAGACTCTTTATTAAATCAAACAATTAACAATATTGAATTGATTATCGTAGATGATGCCAGTACTGATAACACTGTAGAAATAATCAAAAAGTATCCAAACGTCAAGCTCATCGAGCTGGATGAAAATAACGGCACTTACTATGCTAGAAATATTGGCATATCACAGTCTTCTGGCCAGTTTATAACATTTCAAGATTCAGATGACTGGTCACATCCAGAACGTGTCTCAATACAATTACAACATCTATTACAAAATATCAATACTGTAGCGAATTTTTCAAATTTTTTTAGAGTCGAGGAAAAAACAGGATTACCTAGTTGTCGGCAAAACTATCCACTTTTGAGGCTGAATATCTCTTCAATGATGATTCGTAAAGAAAAGTTAGAAGAGATTGGTGGGTTTGATGATAAGTATAGAATTGAGTCAGATAAGAGGCTACTTAATGCCCTTCTTTCAAGATATGGAAAAAACTCTATTAGCTATATTAAACTTCCTCTGGCTGTTGGATTATTAAGAAATAAATCCTTAACTACTGCCAAAGATTCTGGCTTTAATAAATACGGGTATTCACCACTAAGGGACTTAGTATAGCTATGCCGAACTCAAGCACACAGTCAAGAATTTATAATAATACTCTGACCCAACTTAAAATAAATATCAGGCAGCTAAGCAACGAACAAAAATCTCTTCATTTATTGCTAAACAATATTGCCTTACAATACGGCAAAGAAAGTAAAGAATATATGCAAGCATTGGAACTCGTATATGCGGTTATTCCTTTTAAAGAAGTGAGACAAACATATATAGCACCTTATATGTCTCTACCCTCCTCTTACTCTCATGTTGCCAAACAAATAGAGTATATGCGATTTAAACAGCATTTAAGCGCCATAGATTGTAATATCTCTCCTTGGAGCAATAATAAAAAGACAGACCAGGAGTTTGTACAGTCTTTAAATGTTCCTACCCCTCAACTGATTCAAAGTGAATGCGAATTTGATAATATTGAGTTTACCGATTCTACGGTTATTAAACCTTCATTTGACAGCTCTTCTAGAAACGTTTTCTTCTATTTTAATAGCGAGAACATAGTAGAAGTCAAAACAAACCATATTTTTGATAGCTTGGAAGAATTTAAAGCAGAGATAACTCGTAGAAAGATTCAAGGATCATGGCAGACTGAAACCCTTATATTAAATGAAGATGGAAAAGTAGCTCATGATATAAAAGTATATGCTTATTATGGAGAAATCGGAGCTGTATTAGAAATAAAAAGAGCCGATAAAGCCTATCAGTGCTGGTACAACGCTGAAGGCGAAATATTAGAGAATGAACGTTGTAGCCAACCATGGTTTGAAGGAACAGGGTTTGAATCTCAAGTAATAGAATACGCTAAAAAAATATCTTTGAATATTCCTGCTCCATTTATGCGTATCGATTTTTATAAAGGTACAGATGGTTACTATTTAGGAGAGTTGACACCTCATCCTGGTCGTTACTTTCCAGAATATAGTCCAGAACTAGATAAGCAGTTAGGTAAGTTTTTCTGTGAAGCAGAGGCCAGACTCTTTAAGGATCTATTAGAAGGTAATATCTTCTCTAATTACTTGAGATTTTATCAGGCGTAAATTTGACAGCGGATGATTTAGTAGCAAATATAATTGCTATTAATTAAAACGAATTTCATTTAAAAATATTCTTATATTAGAAAAACATATAGATTATCTACTTAAATAAAATGCTTAATAGCTAAATCTTCCTGAAAGCAAACAAGAATACCAATTATCAAAGGTATTATTATGAACAAATATACATTTTCTACTTTTCATTTGAATAAATTAGCAGCTGTATTTATATTGTCAATAATGAGCCCCAATGTTTATTGTTTCGATGTATACACGTTTGTTCCGTGGAAATATTACTTAGAAAAAGGTGAGTTACATCAGACCAAAAACTTAGATGATTACCTTGCAAAGAACGGTACTAAAAAAGCATTTGTTGTTTATCCGAAAGCCATGTTTACTCAAGACAGTCCCGACCCCGTTAAAATTAGGGAAATAGCAAAATTATCACAGAAAAATCCAGATGCTTTAATCTCATTCGATATAGAAATCGGTAATAAAATGAAGCCCGAAACTATACTACCTACAGTCGAAAAAACTTTAAGTTTATATCATAAAAATAATGGTAACACACTCGTTGGAGTTTATGGTTTATTACCTCAGAATACGGTAGGTAGTAACTTTAAAGAATCTAAATACACTCAGCTAAACAGTAAGTATGCAAATATTGCTCCATTAACTACTGTCTTAAGTCCTGTACTATATAATTACGACGGCGAAGATTTTGAAAAATGGAAGATATCAGCTGATTTTGCATTTGAAGCAACAAAAAAATATAGCAATACTCACAAGATTATTCCTTATCTCTCACCAATCTACAAAGTGAAGCGACGAACAGACAATCCAAAAGGGTTTGTGATCAAACAGCTTTCTGAAAGCGATATGAAAAAGCGTTTAGACTATCTAAAAAGTCTAAACGCTGATGGGGTATTGATATGGGAAAGTAGCCAATCAATTGAATTTGATAGAAGCCAGCCTATATTCAATCCATATACAGGCTGGGGTAAAGCGATAATTGATACCGTAAAGTCAAAATAATCTATTTATTTTCACCCAAAATTTTTGGCAGATATTCTTTAACGACCTGTTTTGCTATCTCTGCGGTTTCAGGTCCATGACCTTTTTGGTGCTCAAATAATAACGACCAAAGCCCATAATTATTACTTTTACCACCCTTCAAAGGCAAACCAAAGTGTTCACAAAATGGTGTGTAGTGGGTTAGATAATGCATTTCATCAATTACATTTTGCACTACCACACCTTTAGTTGACAATCCATCTTTATAAGATTTATCTAAGGCAGTAATGATAGACCATCGAGAAGGGTAGCTCTGTAAAATATCACCTATACTCGATTGACTATCAAATACCTTTCTATAATCTTCAACATGCCCTGCATAATAATTATTGATAGTGGATTGACCATTAAAGCTAACAAAACAAGAACCATTAATTTTAGATGCTAGTAAAACACTAGCAAAACCACCGGATGAACTACCCCAAAAAATAATTCTGTCATGTGCAATTCCTAACTGGTCAGCTACCTTAATAACTACTTCAGATACAAATTGAGCAATATCTAATTGGTTTGTTCCTGCAAACCACCCAATTCTCAAAGCGTCATCTAATAGTAGTGCAGGGTCAGATACAGATAGTATAGATGAGTTAAATATGCTTTGATAATTCCAACGTGCAAAAACTGGTAATCTATATTTTTCTCTGTCAACGGCTCCATTGGGAGTAACTACTAAATAATCATTTTTTACTTTTTGATTTATTCGACACTCTAATTTTATTCCTTTTTCTTTAACACTAAAATCTTGTACGAAGTCTTGATTTAAACTTATTTCTTTAATGTTATTAAATGTTGTATGAGGGAAATTTGCCATAGATATATCATCATTTATCGAGAATTAAGATTCTAATACGTTTTCATATCAATAATAATTATATTATTAACTAGATCTGTTTATCTAGCTGATTTTTTATAAAATCAACTAGAGCGCCTACACTTTTAAAAGTTACATCTTCTAAATCTAGCTCCTTGTTAACCTCTTCTTCTATATTAGATAGTAGAATGATATGTGACAAAGAATCCCAACCTGGAATATCGATTGCTACTGTATCTCGAGTTACTTCACTAGCATTTACCATAAATGTCTCTTCAATAGTATCTGCAACTAACTTCATAATTTCGTCATGAGTCATAGTTTGTCCTTATTTAAAAATTCTAGTAATTTACTTTTATTCAATTCTCGACTTATTTTACCACTACTACTTTTATGTAACCACGAAGGCTCTACCAAAATCACATCACGTAATAATAAACCTATTTCATCTTGAACTGTTTGACGTATTACTTTAATCAACTGTTTATCAAGTTTTTCATCAGGTAATTCTTCTTTTGTTCTTTCTTGAACCAGATAGATTTCATTACTACCTATTTGTTCGCTATATACCCCTAACGCAATATTACGACCTGGTTTAATATTAGGTAAATCATTAATAATTCTTTCGATTTCATGCGCAAAATAGTTTCTACCGTTACTAATGATTAAATCATCTCTTCGTCCTAGGACATAAAGTTCACCATCATGTATAAATCCCAAGTCACGGGTTCGATAACATAAACCATCAAATACTTCTTTAGTTTTTTCGGGACGATGATAATAACCATCAAACAAGAATTTGCCAGAAATTACTATCTCACCTACACAATCTGAACTTACCAACTCAGAAGAATCTGGATTCAATATTTTTACTTGGCAGCCTTTTATTACTTTTCCACAACTTAGCAACTGTGAGCCAAAACCAAAGTTAGTTAACAATACTCTATTCTCTAGTAATGCTTGTTCATCTACCCAGATCTTGTTTACAACCTTACCAACTTCTGTCTGAGTGACTGCGTATACCGTTTCAGCCATTGCATAACATACTTGCAACTTTTCTTGTGTAGCACCAATGTCTTGAAAGTGATTGAAAAACCTATCAAAGGTTTCCGCTTTACATGGTTCAGAACAGTTTACGAAAGCTCGCACTGTAGAAAGATCTAAACCCTCAAATTTTTTGAATTTGACAGTTCGACGTAAATGTTCAAAACTAAAGTTTGGTAGCCAAACTAACGTTCCTCTATACTCAGTAATGGCTTGTAATAGGCTTATAGGTTTGCTTACCCATTCAAATGGATCTAATAATACAATCGTTTGTCCCAACACCAACGGCATGATGGTGCAAGCAATCAATCCCATATCATGATATATCGGTAACCAAGAAACAACAACATCTTCAGGGGTAGCAGATAAGGAAGCAGAATATGACTCAATCTGATCCATGACAGATTTGTGAGATAGGGCAACCCCTTTCTTCAGACCTGTGGTACCTGAACTATGCTGCAAGAATGCAATTTCATTCTTAGTAGAATCGGTACTTTCATTATTTGTATATGAAGATATTATTTCGCTACCATAAACAGCGCATTCAATATTAACTGTAACGTCTTTAAAAGCTGACAACCATTCATCTGTCGTAATAATTAATGATGGATTTGTTAACTCGATTAATTGTTGATGGCTTTCCCAGTACTTTTTTGCATCTTGTTTGTGGCTTGGTAGTGGCATAAAGGAAGGAATGATGCCAGCCGACATTAATCCAAAAAACCACATGATTGCTTGAGGTGTCTGAGGTAAAAATATTAAGCCTATACGCCCTTTTTCTATATTTTGTTGGTTAATCCAAGCTCGAACTTTCTGTGTAAATTTATCAAATTGTTCATAACTAATGGAAATATCTTTAAACACGATTGCAGGTTTATTTGGTGAGCCATTGGCATGCAATTTGATATGATAGTATAAATCATCCATATTATTATTTATTCCCAAGTTGTCTATCTACGCTATGCATGGCTTCTAAAATATTTTTTGTGGCTATCTCAGTACCCACAGGCACTTCAAAATTTCTATTGATATGAGGAAATTCTAAATACACATTATCTTTATCTAAAGTTTTATGCCATTCGGTCCATTGGTCTTTGTAGAATTTTCTAGAAGGCGATAAGCCTTTGCCACGTTGGACTCCGTGAATAGGGTTATTTGTCAAACTATTAGGGGCGTTCAAACATATCATAGACACTTGATGATAATCTTTAAACTCTTCACCCAATACTATTTTAGCTCTAGCTATAATCTCACTATCTGCACCAAATCTCGAGCAATCCCAACCTCCCAAAGTATCTCGTAAAAAGCTCGTTTCAAACATGCAAGTTATTGAAGCAACTCTCAGCACACCATCTAAGCAGAAGGTCCCCTCTAAATAGAATGGAAAATACCCATTTTCTTCCATACGAATCATTCTAGTTAAACTAGCTTTAGGCTTGATTATTTCTTTATCAATAGCTTTAAGATGATTCTCAATTCTTTGAGGGTGTGCCCAATCGTCAGAATCGTGGCCTGTTATGTAATGACCAATAGCTACTCTCAAACCAATATTTTTAGATACATAAGCACCGACATTAGAAGGATTATTGATAGCAACTATTCGACTATCTTCATTAGCCATTTTTCTTATAATTTCCCATGTACTATCCTCACTACAGTCGTTAACAACAATTAACTCTATATTAGTCCAAGTCTGACTTAATATAGAATTTATAGCATTTTTGATCGTACTTTCAGCATTAAAGGCAGGCATAATTATGCTAACTTTAGTATTGCTATTTATATTTTTTGTCTTATCAGCTCTAATTCTATAATAGAGATTTTTATTGACTTGGTTAGTCAATCTAATAGGAGAACATCCGAAACTACTCAGGTATTCATTAATGTAGTTTAGCCATTCTTCATCATCACCTAAAGCAATATTCGCATTTAACACATTCAATGCAGATCTGAATTTATTTTTTATGTTTTTTTCAGCAAATGCTTTAGCTACTTCCTTACCACAAGTATCTATGATTTGATCAGCTTCAAAAAGCACTGCATTAGGTTTTTTAAGAGTAGGGATCACTACCTTGGTGGTTTCAGGTTTCTTCGAAATCGATGTAATAGTATCTTTTATTTTTTTAGAGTATATATTTTTAATCTTTGATTCATCATTATTAGATATCCTTAAGCAAGATGGTACACCTCTTGTTTTTTTGAAACTGACTTTCATTCCACCTTTGTTAGACAATATGTTAAATAAAGGAAATACTACATCATCTGTCATAGTAAAGGTTATCACATAGTGCTCCCCCTTTTGCAGTTGATGCAGACCTAGTGATTTATCTTTGAATTGGAGAGTACAGCTTCCATCTAAAGCTTGAAACCTAACTTGAATATCAACCGATGTATTGACCTTAACCCCATATAGCTGCAAATCAAAGTTACCAGCAATATTTTTATCTAATATCACAGAAACAAACTGTGGCTTCAACATGAAGCTACAGTCACTATCAAACAAAATATGATTAGTTGAATTATTGAAAGCTAATAATTGGGTTCCTGGATTTTTTATAACTTCAATTGACTCTTTATTCAGATTCGTCTTGAAATCAATATAATCTTCAAATACCTTTTTCGGCAAACCAATAATATCTTTTTTCTTTTTTACACCTATAAGTCTACTTCCAAGTCGGTAGGACATTTGATTTTTTAGTTTCGAGTATTTACCTTCTTGCTTAACAATTTCAGAATTCAATAACACTATCTCATTTTTTAACTTTTCGACTAAGATTTGATATCTATACTTCTCTTCTTGTTCAGCTCTAAAGATATTGAAAAAATCTCTCATTTTTTGCTCATGCGATTTCATCGCATCTAAGCTATTATCATATTTTTCTTTTAAACTGCTATTAAAACTTCTTAGTCTTTCATTTTCACTTTTCAAGTCATCAACCTGTTTTTCAAGAAACTTATATCGAAGGTTTTCCTGAATATTATTCTGACTTAAATTCAACTTATCTAAATTGAAGTCCTTCTCATCTAAAAGAACATTCAATGAACTATGTTTTTCGATATTTTGGGATAAATCTTGCAAAATATTTTTGATGTTATTAATTTCACTCTGATCATCTGACATAGCTTCGTACCCTAAATAAGCAAACAAAAAAAAGACACCCCATTGTAGGGGTGTCTTTCTGCTATTTCAAGATAGTTTTGGTAGCTATATGACAGACATATGCCTATCTTACCAACCAGTAACTTCTTTTAGCTTTTCGCCAAGCTTAGATGGGTCACGTGTATACGCGATGCCAGCATCTTCAAACGCTTTGAACTTTTCTTCAGCAGTACCTTGACCACCAGAGATGATAGCGCCAGCATGACCCATACGCTTGCCTTCTGGAGCGGTAACACCAGCGATATAACCAACAACTGGCTTAGTCACATGATCTTTGATATAAGCAGCAGCTTCTTCTTCAGCAGTACCACCGATCTCACCGATTAAGATGATAGCTTCAGTTTGTGGATCAGCTTCGAACAATTTCAATGCGTCAATTTGGTTCATACCAGGGATAGGATCACCACCGATACCGATACAAGTTGACTGACCAAAACCAAGCTTAGTTGTCTGAGCTACGGCTTCATAAGTCAATGTACCAGAGCGTGAGATGATGCCCACTTTACCTGGCTGATGGATATGGCCTGGCATGATACCGATTTTGCACTGACCCGGAGTGATAACACCTGGGCAGTTAGGACCAACTAAACGCACATCGCCCGCTTCTTCAAGATAGCGTTTTGCTTTTAGCATATCGATAGTCGGTACGCCTTCAGTGATCACTACGATCAATTTAACGCCAGCATCGATTGCTTCAACGATAGAATCTAGTACGAATGGTGCAGGTACATAGATAACAGAAGCATCAGCTTGAGTCGCTTCCATGGCTTCTGCCATTGTATTAAATACTGGTAGGCCTAGATGCGTTTGACCGCCTTTACCTGGTGTTACGCCGCCGACTACTTTAGTACCGTATTCGATCGCTTGCTCAGAGTGGAACGTACCATTTTTACCAGTAAAACCTTGTACCAATACTTTGGTATCTTTATCGATTAATACACTCATTATTTATTCCTTGTATTCGGTTGTCTTGTAATAGCGACTCTCAACACCATTTTTATTCAATATTAATGGTTAGTTTTTATATGAAAGCCACTATCACGCGTTGACTACTATGCTTTGGTATTTATTGCTAAATACCAATCATTAAAGACTTAGGCTTTAACCGCATCGACAATTTTCTGAGCGGCATCTGCTAGGCCTTGAGCTGTAGTCAGCTTAAGACCAGACTCTTCTAGAATTTGTAAGCCTTTTTCAGCATTATTACCTTCTAGACGTACAACCACAGGTACTTGTACATCGACTTCTTTAACAGCAGCGATAATGGCTTCTGCAATCATGTCACAACGTACGATACCACCGAAGATGTTGATTAGAACACCTTCAACGCTGCTGTCTTCAAGAATGATCTTGAATGCTTCAACAACGCGATCTTTAGTTGCGCCGCCGCCAACGTCCAAGAAGTTAGCAGGCTTGCCGCCATACAATTTGATGATATCCATCGTTGCCATTGCAAGACCAGCACCATTGACCATACAACCGATGTTACCTTCTAGGGCAACGTAGTTTAGGTCAAACTCAGCAGCTTTAAGCTCACGCTCATTTTCTTGAGTTTTATCTTGTAGTGCTGCAATTTTAGGCAGACGATATAGTGCGTTTGAATCGATACCGATTTTGCCATCAACACAAACAATTTCGCCATTTTCACGAACAGCCAATGGGTTAATTTCCATTAGCGCAAAGTCATTTTCAACAAATGCTTTATAAGCACCAGTCATCAATTTAACGAACTGGTTGATTTGCTTGCCTTCTAGACCAAGTTTGAACGCAACATCGCGCGCTTGGAAAGGCATTAGACCAACTAAAGGATCAACATGTACTTTGAAGATTTTTTCTGGTGTCTCGTTTGCTACTTCTTCGATATCAACACCACCTTCGGTTGATGCCATGAAAGTCACACGACGAGTCGCACGATCAACGACTGCACCGAGATATAGCTCAGTTTGTACTGGATACATATCTTCTGCAACCAATACGAAGTTAACTGGTTGACCATCAGCGTCAGTTTGGAAAGTAACCAAATTGGTACCGATAAGCTCTTCAGTTACTTGCTTAGCTTCTTCACGAGTTTTAACCAGCTTTACACCACCAGCTTTACCGCGACCACCAGCATGTACTTGCGCTTTAATAACCGCAATGTCAGTTGGCGTTTTATCAAAAGCAGCAGCAGCTTCGTCGCCACTATAGGCAATGATGCCTTCTTGAATCGGCAAACCATAGCTTTTTAACAGCTCTTTTGCTTGATACTCATGTAAATTCATTGATTGTATCCTTTATTTTTTACAATTAATAAAAAGTGAAAATGAGTGCGCATATATATTAGACATCCGTCTGGCGCACTCGTGACTGTAGCGATAGCTTTAACAGCGACACTACAGTCAGGTTATAAGTCAGTACTTATCAAACTAACTACTTATTTCTTACGCTTTTTGCGCTGAATGGCGTGAATAGCACGGCCATCAGCAGACAGAGCAGCTTCATGCACAGCTTCTGAAATAGTTGGATGCGCAAATGTCATCAATTGCAGATCTTCAATACTAGAGACAAACTCCATCGCGATCATACCTTGATGGACGATATCGCCAGCACCAGCAGCGATAGCATGCATACCTAACAAGCGATCTGTTTTTGCATCAGCAACAACTTTCACAGAGCCTTCCGCTTCACTTTGAGCAAGTGCACGGCCGTTAGCTGCTAGGTTGAATGAACCGGTTTTAACTTCATAGCCAGCTGCTTCAGCTTCTTGCTCAGTTAAACCAACCCATGCGATTTCTGGATGCGTGTAAATTACGTTGATGATAGTATCATAATTAACCTGAGCTTTTTCGCCATGAATACGCTCAACAGCCATCATGCCTTCTTCCATTGCTTTATGCGCAAGCATAGGGCCACGGACTAAGTCACCGATAGCATAGACGCCATCAAGGTTGGTTTTACACTGATCGTTTACGTCGATAAGACCACGTTCAGTCAATGTGATACCACTGTCATCGCCAAGCAATTTTTCAGAGTATGCGCGGCGGCCTACACAAACGATAAGTTTGTCGAAGCTTTCTTCACTTGACTCGCCTTTAGTATCGCTAGTGACAACAACTTGATCGCCTTTAACTTCAGCATTGGTTACTTTGGTATCGACACGGATGTCAAGACCTTGCTTCTTCAGCATTTTACCAGCTTCTTTTGCGATGTCTTTATCAGCGGCTGCTAGGAAACTTGGAAGGGCTTCATAAACAACCACTTCAGCACCTAGACGACGCCATACTGAACCAAGCTCAAGACCGATAACACCAGCACCGATAACGCCTAAACGCTTAGGGACTTCAGTGAAATCAAGTGCACCAGTAGAGTCAACGATACGATCGCCGTCAGTTTTGGCCACAGGGATATCGATAGGGACAGAACCTGCCGCTAAGATGACATTTTTTGCAGTGATGGTGGTTTCGCTTTCGTCTGCCAGTGCAGTAAATTTGATTTGCTTGTCAGCGCCTTTACCATCAACCAATGTGCCCCAGCCTTGCAGCCAATCAACACCATTGCCTTTTAGCAAAGCGGCAACACCACCAGTCAATTGCTTAACGATGCCTTCTTTACGAGCAATCATTTTTTCGATATCGATGGCTACATCGCTAGTGCTGATACCATGCTCAGCAAGATCGTGCTTGGTCGCTTCATAGCGATGTGAGCTATCAAGCAATGCTTTTGATGGGATACAACCAACGTTCAAGCAAGTACCGCCAAGCGCTGGCTCACCTTTATAAACACGTTTTTCGATACAAGCAACGCTCATACCTAACTGACCTGCACGGATAGCGGCTTCATAACCACCAGGACCGCCGCCGATGACGACTAAATCATAATTGTCTTTCATAGTACGTTCCTATTTTTAATTATCATTCTAATTGTAAATATCATTTAAACTGAGGATTATCTCGTTAATAAATAAGCGATGTTTTTGCTCAGTATGCCTGTGCTTAATGGTCAATACACCATGTCAGCAAGACACCTTTATTTATCAATAAACAGCTAATACCACTGTCTAGACTAAAGTTAAAAAGCTTGTATCAGCGGTTGCCAATACAAGCTTAGAAGCTTATAGGTCTAGTAGAAGCATGGCTGGATCTTCAACCAATTCTTTGATGGTTACTAAGAACTGTACTGCTTCTTTACCATCAATCATACGATGGTCATAAGATAGGGCTAGGTACATCATTGGTAAGATTTCAACTTTTCCATCAACTGCCATTGGGCGGTCATTGATAGCATGCATACCTAGGATAGCAGTTTGTGGTGGGTTCAAAATAGGTGTAGACATCAATGAACCAAATACACCACCGTTTGAGATAGTGAAAGTACCGCCAGTCATGTCATTCAGACCAAGTTTACCTTTTTGAGCAAGGCCACCAAGCTCACGAATACGGCTTTCGACATCAGCCATGCTCATGCGATCTGTATCACGTAATACTGGAACAACCAAGCCGCGATCTGAAGAGACTGCTACACCAATATCATAATAACCATGATAAACGATATCATCGCCATCTAATGAAGCGTTTACAGCTGGGAAGCGTTTGAGTGCTTCTGTTGCTGCTTTTACGAACAATGACATAAAGCCCAAACGTACGCCATGACGTTTTTCGAACTGTTCTTTGTACTTAGCACGCATGTCCATCAACGGTTTCATGTTAACTTCGTTGAACGTCGTTAGCATCGCAGTATCTTGTGATGCTGACAATAGACGATTCGCTACTGTTTTACGTAGACGTGTCATTGGAACACGTTTTTCAGTACGCTCACCCGTTGATTCAGCAACTGGACGGCCGCTGTCAGATTTGATGCTGCTGTCAGATTTTAGTGTTGGGTTAGCCATGTCAGTTTTGGTCACACGACCGCCACGACCACTGCCTTCAACTTCTTTAGGATCTACGCCGCTTTCTTTCGCAGCTTTGCGAACTGCTGGGCTTTGATCTTTATGATCCGCATCATTGCTGTCGCTTTTAGCAGCTGCTTGTACTGGCTCGCCGCCATCTGCTGCTTGTGCTGGCTCTGCTGGTGCTTCTGTAGCAGTGTCTGCACTGGCGCTTGCACCCGCTTCAAATTGAGCGATAAGCTCATCAGACAAAACAGTATCATCAACTTGCTTGACGATTTTGGTCACAACACCGTTGTCAGGCGCTACAACTTCTAATACGACTTTATCAGTTTCGATTTCAGCCAATAGGTCATCACGGTTAACTTGCTGACCTTCAGTAACATGCCACTCAACGATTGTACCGTCGGCAACCGATTCTGGAAAAACGGGGGCTTTGATATCAGCCATCGATATACTCCTTAGATTTGGATATTCATATTTGTTATTAAGTCGTGATAAACAGTCAGTGCCATCTTGGATAGCGATCTTATATAATACTATCTAGATTTTATTACAGCATACTGACTGTTATCGCCTGATTCATTTACATTCAATAATATGTTACTTAGACAACTCATCAACACTGATACCAAGACCGCCAGCGATTAACGCTTGCTGCTGTTGAGCGTGTAGCTTTGGTGAACCTGTTGCAGGTGCTGCACTAGCAGGACGTGCCACCGGCTCCATGACTTTCGCCTTGGTTGGGTGCGGTACGACAATACGGTACATATGCGGTGCTAAGTAATACCAAGCGCCTTGGTTAAGCGGCTCTTCTTGCGTCCATACGATCTCAGCCAAGTTGCTATATTTTTCAATCTCAGCCATCAAACGCTGCTCTGGCAACGGATAAAGCTGTTCGATACGAACGATAGCTACATGCTCTAGACCTAGTGCACGGCGCTGTTCAAGCAAGTCATAATAAACCTTGCCGCCACATAGCACCATACGAGTCACTTTGTCTGCGTTGTGATCGTCCATCTCTGAAATGACGGTTTCAAACTTACCATTGGCAAGCTCTTCCAGATTTGAAGTTGCTAACTTATGACGTAGCAAACTCTTCGGCGACATAACGATCAACGGCTTACGAATAGGACGTACCGCTTGACGACGTAGTGCATGATAAATCTGTGCTGGAGTCGTCGGCGTGATAACTTGCATGTTGTCTTCAGCACATAGCTGTAAGAAACGTTCAAGACGCGCAGATGAATGCTCAGGGCCTTGACCTTCAAAACCATGTGGTAACAGCATCGTTAGACCACAAACACGCTGCCACTTAGTTTCGCCACTTGAAATAAATTGATCAATAACAACCTGTGCACCGTTGACGAAATCACCAAACTGCGCTTCCCAAACGACCAATGCGTTAGGGACAGTCGTTGCATAACCATATTCAAAGGCTAGCACTGCTTCTTCTGATAGCAATGAGTTATAAGTTGCAAAACGAGCTTGATCTTCACTCATATGAGCCAATGGCACATACATGCTGCCGTCATTGATATTGTATATTTCACTATGACGATGTGAGAACGTACCACGGCCTACATCTTCACCAGTAATACGTACCAATACTTTATCGTTATCGACCAATGAAGCATAAGCCAATGTTTCAGCTGCACCCCAGTTCAATGGCTCTTCGCCAGTTTGCATAGCTAGGCGCTGCTCGACTACTTTTTGAACTTGGCGTTGTAGCTTGTAGCCCTCTGGCATTTCGGCCATACGGCGTCCGTAACCTTTTAGGACTTCGATATCGACGCTGGTATCCCACTCATCGACCAAATCATGACCCAAATAAGGCGTCCAATCTACGAATAAGCCCTCATTCGGCTCATTAACCAATGAGTTGGCAACATAGTCACCACGATCTAAAGACTCACGATACTCATCTTCATACTGCTTTTCTTGATCGGCATTCAGGATGCCTTCTTTGATAAGCTGCTGTGCATAAAGCGTACGAGTGGTTGGTAACTTTTTGATGACAGCATACATAAGTGGCTGCGTCGCTGATGGTTCATCAGCTTCATTATGACCATTACGACGATAGCAGAACAGATCAATAATGATGTCTTTCTCAAACTCATGACGATAATCTAATGCCAATTGAGCTGCGAATACGACTGACTCTGGATCATCACCGTTCACGTGTAAGATAGGCGCATGTACCATTTTTGCCACGTCAGTACAATATTCAGTTGAACGAACATCTTCTTGACGGCTAGTGGTGAAGCCTACTTGGTTGTTGATAACGATATGTACGGTACCACCAGTGGTATAAGCACGGGTTTGTGACATCTGGAAGGTTTCTTGAACCACGCCCTGACCAGCAAAAGCAGCATCGCCATGAATGACGATTGGTAGTACTGAATTACCGCCTTTATTGTCTAAAAGAGGTTGGTCATTACGACGCACCTGACGGGCACGTACTGAACCTTGCAATACTGGCGCAACGATTTCAAGATGTGACGGGTTAAAGGCCAAAGCCAAATGAGCTTCGCCACCTGGCGTCATCACATTAGATGAGAAACCATTGTGATATTTAACATCACCTGAGCCTTTTTCTGGCTGTACCTTACCATCGAACTCGTCAAACAAGTCCGCAGGGTTTTTACCTAAGATGTTTACTAGCAGGTTTAGGCGGCCACGGTGAGCCATACCAATGACCATCTCTTTGGTGCCATAACTGCCAGCACGTTGGATGATTTCATTGATAGCAGGAATAAAGCTTTCACCACCTTCTAGACCGAAACGCTTCACACCCGTATATTTACGTGCTAGATACTTTTCTAAGCCTTCAGCAGCTGTAAGACGTTTAAGAATAGAGATACGTTTTTCTGTATCAAATTTGATATGACCTAAGTTGCTTTCTAGATATTTTTCCATCCAGCGTTTTTCTACGCTGGTGGTTACGTGCATGTATTCGACACCAATGTGGCGGCAATAAACACGTTCCATGATCTCAATGATTTCACGTAGAGGTGCTGAATCTTTAGCGATACTTAGATCATTGGTAGGGAATACGGTATCAAGGTCAGCTTCTGAAAGGTTATGGTAAGCGAGGGTTAAATCTTCTACTTCTGCACGTACTTCAAGGTTTAACGGATCGAGACTAGCACGGCGATGACCACGGCGGCGATAGGCTGAAATCAGCTGCTGTACACCCATTTTCTTTGGGTTACCACCATCTACTAAAGCACTAGGCGCTGAGCTAGTCGCTTGATCGCTACTTTTGCCTGCAGTCTGATTGCGGGCAAGCAATAAGAACTGGTCTTTAATGGCATTATGCGGTGCATCATTTGGCGATTTGTATTGTGCAAAATACGTTTGCCACTCGGTATCAACACTACTCGGGTCATTCAGGTATTGCTCATAAAGAGCTTCGATATACTGGGCGTTATCAGCGGCCAGTTCTGTATGTCCTGAGCCTTTTGCTTCTTTAGTTATACTATTCATAATAATCGTCTATTTGATAGATAAATGAATGGAATCGTGCTTATTATTGTGTCATCTGTCGTACGTTAAGTGCTGTCACCTGCAATATCTATATTAGCAATACAATTATTTGTGAACGTCCAGTTTTCTTATCCGGCTCGTTTCACAAAATTAATTTATATATACTACTGTTAGCCATAACCAATTAATTGGTAAAAAGTTATCGTTAAACTATCAACGTTTTAACTGATAATTTTCACTACAATTTCTTGTTATTTCTAACATATTACAGCTTTTCAGCCAAACATACACTGCTGTATAGAGTAGCACGCCTGTATTTTAGGCCATAGTTTGTTTGTTCAATACTAGGTATTTAGGTAATGAATAACTATTCTCACCTTAGGTACTGCATATTGACCCTATTCTGTCTCGATATGATATCTTGTTGGTATATTACCAGTAACACAAACTATCGCTAACTGATATTTACTCATCACAACATCCTACCAGTACAACTATGCGCTATTCTAACATTTAACGTAGCCAATATCTCTTGATGAATGCTTTTTACTGTTGCCAATTATATAGATTGCTTGTGCATATATCATGTTTTCTTACACACGGCCAACGTATTGTTAGCACAGCCTTACCTTTGATCGTCGGTCGTTTTCCTCATCGCTACAGCTTATTTGCATCTAAAGAAAAAGCCAAACTCTCTCAGAGTCTAAATCATAAAAAACACCACCTAATATATTAGGTGGTGTTTTTCGTATTATATCTGCAAAAAAACCATGCAATTATAAACGATTAACCTGCTTGGTCAATCAACATATTACGCAGATGACCAATTGCTTTGGTTGGATTTAGGCCTTTTGGACAAACTGACACACAGTTCATGATACCGCGGCAGCGGAACAAGCTAAATGGATCATCTAGACGAGCCAAACGTGCTTGAGTATCACCATCACGGCTATCAGCAACAAAGCGATAAGCATGTAGTAATGCTGATGGACCTAGGAACTTATCAGGGTTCCACCAGAATGATGGGCAGCTGGTTGAACAGCAAGCACATAGGATACATTCGTACAAACCATTCAGTTTTTCACGCTGTTCAGGCGATTGCAGACGCTCTGTTGGCGGTGCTGGTTGGTCATTGATTAAGTACGGATGTACTTTTTCATATTGCTCGTAGAATTGGTTCATATCGACGACCAAATCACGAACAACTGGAAGACCAGGCAACGGACGTACCGTTACTTTTTCTGGCAAAGTATTCATGTTGATTAGACATGCTAGACCATTTTTGCCGTTGATGTTCATGCCATCAGAGCCACAGATGCCTTCACGGCAAGAGCGACGGAAGGTCAGTGTTTCATCTTCCTTTTTTAGGCGTAATAACACGTCAAGCAACATACGATCTGAGTCTAACAACTCAATGGTATACGTTTGCATGCGTGGCGCTGCGTCCAGATCAGGATCGTAGCGATAGATTTCGATGGTGCGAGTACCTCGGCTCATAATGCTAAACTCCACACGTAGGTGATGGCGGGCATACAAAGATTGCAACAGGATGACGCTAACTATTAATCTGTACTGATAAACGATATCAAATACCGATTAATAGTGTGCTAGCGCTGGCAAGTGCATGTAGCTGGCGGTCACCTTTTTAATAAATTAATAAAGGATAAAACATTAACGCTGCTGCTGTATATCAGGCGCAACATCTAAGACTAATAGACGCGAACTTTTGGCTCGATATAATCAACTGTCAATGGAACTTTGCGAACTGGCTTATAAATAATTTTATTGCCTTCAGAATACCATAAGGTATGCTTCATCCAGTTTTTGTCATCGCGGCCATTTGGTGCATGCTCATCATCTTCTGGACGATCATAATCAGACACACTATGGGCACCACGGCTTTCATGGCGCATAGCCGCTGATATCATTGTCGCTTTGGCCACTTCGTACAAGTTGGCAACTTCAAAAGCTTCGATACGTGCAGTATTAAAGACTTGTGATTTATCAGCCAAATGAATTTGGTCGATTTTGTCGCCTAGCGCTAAAATTTTCTCAACGCCTTCGTCCATCATTGCTTGAGTACGGAATACACTGGCATGTAATTGCATGGTGCTGCGAATCTCGTCAGCCACTTCTTGAGCATTGTACCCTTCAGTAGACTGTTGCAGCTTGTCCAAACGACGCATAGTGTAATCAAGTACACGAGGATCAAGTGGCTTGTAATTATGGTCAGCATGATGGAATTCATCAACGATATGCTTACCAGCAGCACGGCCAAATACCAATAGATCAAGTAGTGAGTTCGTACCTAGACGATTGGCACCATGAACACTCACACAAGCACATTCGCCGATGGCATAAAGACCTTTAACGACCTTGCCTTGTGTGTATTGACCTTCTTCGTCCGTACCTGCTTCTAAATCAGGTGTCACCACTTGACCATGAATAGTGGTTGGAATACCGCCCATCATATAATGAATGGTTGGGATAACTGGAATAGGCTCTTTAGTGATATCTACGTTGGCAAAGTTTTTACCAATCTCAAATACTGATGGTAGACGCTTCATAATGGTTTCAACACCTAGATGCGTCATATCCATTACGATATGGTCAGCATTAGGACCACAACCACGGCCTTCTTTGATTTCTTGGTCCATAGAGCGTGATACGAGATCACGTGGTGCCAAGTCTTTTACGGTTGGCGCGTAACGCTCCATGAATGCTTCGCCATCTTTGTTACGTAAGATAGCGCCCTCTCCACGGCAACCTTCGGTCAATAGTACGCCTGCACCATGAACGCCCGTTGGGTGGAACTGCCAGAACTCCATGTCTTGTAATGGAATACCTGCACGTACCGCCATACCAATACCGTCACCAGTATTGATATAAGCATTGGTGGAAGCCGCAAAGATACGGCCTGCACCACCTGTCGCTAGGACAGTAATCGGCGACTGGAATACGGCAATAGTACCGGTTTCTTGCTCAAGTGCGATGACGCCGTTGATGTTGCCAGCTTCATCTTTAATCAAATCAAGTGCAATCCACTCGATGAAGAACTCAGTACCTTGCTCAAGGTTTTTCTGATATAGCGTATGTAGCAGTGCGTGACCTGTACGGTCAGCAGCAGCACAAGCACGTTGAACGGCTTTTTCGCCATAGTTAGAGGTATGACCACCAAACGGACGCTGATAAATCGTGCCATCTTCGTTACGGTCAAACGGCATGCCCATGTGCTCAAGCTCATAGACGACTTTTGGCGCTTCACGGCACATATATTCGATAGCGTCTTGATCACCTAACCAATCTGACCCTTTAACGGTGTCATAAAAGTGAAAGTGCCAGTTATCGTTACTCATGTTACCCAAGCTTGCACCGATACCGCCCTGAGCCGCAACCGTGTGCGAACGCGTTGGGAATACTTTGGTAAGAACTGCAACCTTCATACCTGCTTCAGCCAAATGTAGTGAAGCACGCATACCTGAGCCGCCACCACCGACGATGACTGCATCGTAGTTTAGGGTCTTAATATTACTAATGGTATTATCTTGTCTAGTTGCCATTACGGTTTTCCTAATGCCTGTTAATGCTTAGAATTAAATAAAAAAGCTGTATCAAGCGTCATCTCATTGCAGGGCCAAATGTCATATTTATTCGGCCATTGAACACAATTATTTAAGACGGTGACGCGAACAACCTTTAACCACTTAATTTGCATATCTATCGTTATATTGGGCTAATTTCGTTTACTTTCAATTTGACTCAGTTATCTTTAAATGACTGCTCAAGTCAGAAATTGCCCAATGCTATGACTATTATCGGCTATAACGGACGGCTTTGGAGTCATTCAGCAGCCAATAATGCTGCTGAGTGCATCCGTTATTATTTATAGATAGTAAAGGTATAAATTATTGGTTAAACAGCAACAACACTGAAGCCACTACCCCAAAAAATCATGATACCCCAAAATAGAAATACTAAAATAGCGATAATCATCAATGACTGTAGGACTAAACGTAAACCTGCTGCGCTTGAGCCTAGTTTGCCAGTAGTAATATAGTCAGTAAAGACTGTCCACATTCCAACCCAAGCATGACCTGCTAGCGCAAGTACTGCTACTAAGCTAAACAAGCGCATAGGCAGGCTAGTCATAAATGATGACCACTCAAGATAAGTGACGTCGCCATGGGTCAAAAAGAAACCCAGCAACACCACACTATAAACGGCTAAAACAACAGCGCTGATACGCTGGATAATCCAATCACGTGAGCCTGAGCCGGTCAGACCAGTAGCACTTTTTATTCCTGAATCGTTTTTAATCATTAGAACATCACCCATACAAATGACGCGACAATTAGAATCGCTGCGATCACAAAACTGACCTTAGAAGCGGCACGTCCAGATTTTAGCTCTTCGTTCATGCCCATATCAGCAAATAAGTGCTTGATGCCCATCACAAAGTGATAAGCGATCGCGGCAACAAATATCCATGCCAAAAAGCGCACGAGTACGTTGTCAAATACGGTTGCAAAACTCTCAGGCGATGCCAAAGAATTCTGTAACAACCACAACATGACAGGAATAAGTAAGAATAAAATAATGCCAGATATACGATGCAAAATTGAGGCAATTGCAATCGGTGAGCGATTAACGCTAATCACTTGGCTTAAAGGCAGATCAATAGGTCGGTTGCTTTTCACAGCGGGCATCCTTTTTGCGGTTATACTCCTGTATCTGCTATCCACGCTTTGTATAAATGCTATACAGCAGCGACGAGCAACACATGAGACGAATAAAGTAAGGAAGGGCTAGCTGACGTAGTTTAATTTGCGCTAAAGTTAAAAGGCGAATATGTCTTATACGATCATTATAGACGGTCGAACCTGACTCGTTGAACTGATACACCCTTTTATTAACGAGCCTTCTACTTAAGTTATGACAATAAGTACGAAGCATGGGATCAATCGATTAACTATTCTATTTTTACTGATTCCCATTAACAAAAAAAGATAACGCCATTGTGTCATCTCTATACGATCAATTTATTAAGGTAAACTTCACTGTTGGCTATCTAAAAATAGAACAGTTAACAAGAATATTCAAACGATAAGCTAGGTTTTGGTCTATAAACTGGTCGTCCAATCGTAACAAAATATGAGTAAAGCAAAGCTTCACTGATTATTCCATTAAGATGATCGCTCAATATGCGCAAAGCTAGTGCCAGTTAAATCCCTCTAATTATAAAATGACTGGGCGCTAATTACAAATTTATCCCCTAAATATTGGTTATTAGAGATTAATTAACAAAAAGCTGGCTATTTGCAATATTAATTCATTAGTATTACCCACCCCTAACGAACCATAAATCTAAACCAAATGGTCGTTTGTTCATACTCTGTCTGTTTTATAGTTAATATGACTAAACCGTTAAACTTATAATATTGCTAAAAACACTTTAATATTATAATGTTAATGATAATCATTACTTTCTATAAAGAAGCGGTTTAAAAGACAAATAGCTTACCAGACATATTTTGATACAAAAATTACAGTGAATAAACACGTCAAAACCATACTAATTGGCAGTGTTGACAGTAAAAGTCTTTTCAAATCATAGGGAATTGCTGCTAATATACTCTGCGTATTAAACGAGTTAGATGTATTTTGAGCATTTGACTGATGATGGTGCAAGGGTATGTGCCTGTAATAATCGACGACGCGAGGGTATGCGTCTGCAATAATTTTATTCTAACAAGCTAAAACAATGGAGAGCAATTTATGGCTGACACTAATGCCAAATTAACCGTAAATGGTAAAGAGTACGAATTTCCTATCATCGAAGGTACTTTAGGGCGCCCAGTTATCGATATTGCTGCTCTACAAGACTCAGGCTTTTGGTCTTATGACCCTGGTTTTAAAGTAACAGCCCCTGTGGAATCAAAGATTACTTATATTGATGGTGGCAAAGGCGAGTTATTACACCGCGGCTACCCTATCGATCAGTTAGCAAACAACGCTGAATACTTAGAAGTTGCTTATGCACTGATTCATGGTGACCTACCAAACGCTGAGCAAAAAGCAGACTTCTTTGAAAAAATCCGTAAACATACGGGTGTTCATGACCAATTACGTAAGTTCTTTGAAGGTTTCCGCCGTGACGCGCATCCGATGGCCATTATGGTCGGTGTCGTTGGTGCGTTATCAGCGTTCTATCATGAAAATCTAGACGTCAGTAACGAAGACCATCGTGAAATCACTGCTATCCGTTTGATTGCTAAAATGCCAACGCTTGCTGCAATGAGTTATAAATACTCACAAGGCGAACCGTTCATGTATCCGCGTAATGACTTTAACTACGCAGAAAACTTCTTGTACATGATGTTTGCGACGCCTGCTGATGTTGATTATAAAACCAACGACGTCATCACTCGCGCAATGGACAAAATCTTTACTTTGCATGCTGACCATGAGCAAAACGCTTCAACGTCTACTGTACGTTTGGCTGGCTCTACTGGTGCAAACCCTTATGCGTGTATCGCTGCTGGTATCGCCGCCCTTTGGGGTCCATCACATGGCGGCGCGAACGAAGCTGTTCTTGAGATGCTAGACGAAATCGGTTCAGTTGAAAACGTACCTGCATTCATGGAAAAAGTGAAGAGCCGTGAAGTGAAGCTAATGGGCTTTGGTCACCGTGTTTACAAAAACTTTGACCCACGCGCACAAGTAATGAAAGAAACTTGTGACGAAGTACTTGCTGCACTTGGCATCAACGATCCTAAGCTTGAATTGGCAATGGCGCTTGAAAAGATTGCTTTAGAAGACCCGTTCTTCGTTGAGCGTAACCTGTATCCAAACGTTGATTTTTACTCTGGTATTATCTTAAAAGCCATCGGTATCCCAACGTCAATGTTTACCGTAATCTTTGCATTGGCTCGTACTTCAGGTTGGATCAGCCATTGGTTAGAGATGCACAGCGCACCGTTCAAAATCGGTCGTCCACGTCAGTTATACACTGGCGAGTCGCATCGCGATTTTGTTAAAGTTGAAGATCGTAAATAAGTAGCAATAATCTTTGCTCAATAAAAAATCCCGCCATTGTGCGGGATTTTTTATTGCTTAGAAATTGTCTTAATTGCTGAAAACATTTATTTAAACGATTCTAATGTCTGCTCGTACTTGGCAATCTGTTCATCGTATCCTTCAATTGTCTCGTTAAACTTAGACATGAGCGACTCAAACTCTTTTTGTTGATCAATTTTCATCTGTTGCATATCAATGACTTGCTGGGCTTCTATTTGCTCCCAAACTTGATGTTGGATTATCAACCGTGCCAGCGCTGGACTCTTGGCACTGACTCTCCCAGCAATTTCTGCGCTTTCAAACAATTGTGGTGCCAACGTCGCTATATTAATTAAAGTATTGATATCTTCTGCATTAAGCGGAGACGTCACAGGTTGGTAAAGGGCATCCATCGCTTGTTGATAGCTGTCAATGATTTGATCTTCGGTCATCATAGTAGGTTTACGTGGCTCAAGACTGATACGTTTTAAGACAGTTAAATCTCGCTCACCTACTTCTGTACTGGTATTGATATCAGCCGTAGCATCAACATCGCTATCTACAGCGGTAGTATCTACCGAATTAGTAGGTACGGTGGCTGAAGACGTAAGATCAGCTACATTTTTATCACTACTATCAATGATATCGTTAGTATTATCGGTCTTGATATTAGTATTGAGTAGCGAGTCTGCATTTTCTGAGGTATCAGCAACTTCCAGTGATTCATACTCTGCTTGTAAGCGGCGTTGTAACCCTTGCATCTGTGTGACGTAAATGGGCTGGAACTGCTTTATACGAGCAGCGGCCGCATCGCTTTGTGCCATTGGCTCACTGTCTTGAGCGTTTTCTGGATCACTGGTCTGACTGGCGTCGACTACATCTGACTGCTGCTGACAACCTGTCAATAAAATTATGCCGGTCAGTGTTGCTGCTAGCAGTGTTGGGGACGAGCGCCGTGGCTGAACACTCTCATTAAGAGAATTATCATAAGCCGAACGGTTATTCGCTTTATGGCTGGCACTCAGAGCGAGCTTTACTGGCAAAAATTTAAACATGAGTGTAAATATCCTTGTTAAAGCACAAATATTAAAAGCTATAGTTATCGTAGCAATCCTTTGCTAATTTACTTTTCTCAGAGTTATCGTGACCTTGTAAAGCATAAAGCATGCTTTATACTAATTCTTATCATATAGTCATTCCACCATAAAAGTATCACTGCTTTAACCCTTCTTGAAGTATTACACATACATCTATACTCGGTTGCCTTGTACTACTTTTAAATTGGATCAGCTATAGTCACTATTTATCTCTATAAGAAAATTAAATTATAAACGAGCTATCTGTATTTTTTGTTTCGTCGATAGAGCTTGTGACCAAAAATGGAATACAGGCTTCCAAAGCTTGGCAGTCTTGCCCGCGCCGATGACGAATAAAGTAATCCTGTACCATGCGTGCTTGCTGCTCTATACCATACTTAAAAAAGGGTTTCCCTACCTCAATCACATAATCATAACGACGATCGATAACTGCACCACGCACGACCTTTAAACCTTGCTGCAACTGCCAGACATGGGTCAGCTCATGTATCAACCAGCTTTGCTTGCCTAAAGGAGCGTCGCTAAAATCTGTAATCCAATCTGCAGGATTAAAGTAAATATTGCCATTAGGGCTAACGGCATAATTTTTTAGCACCCACCAAGCAGTCTTAAGCTGAACGCCATCAAGGTCAATGCTGTCACCGAATACTGAACGTGCTAGCGTCACCTCGCTCACAGTGAGTAAGCGTGATTTTTGCTGTGCGCTGCGATATAAACATCGATTCAACAAACGCTTAAATATCGATTGAGACTTCATCACTGTAATACCCTATGCTTGATAGACAACTTCTAATAAATTATGCTTGGTTAATCATGCATATTGATACTGCTCATCAATATGACTGAACCGTTAATAGGGATAAAGTCTGAAAACCAAAGTAGCTGGGACATAAGCGATACACTTAGCGAGCTTTCATTAACATAAGATTGCGTTAGCCTGTCGTGTAGACACATAGCAAATATAGTCGATTCAATTAGCCTTTTTTTATTGCTAATATCTAATTTTCATTTAAGCTCTGATATTCGTCAATGCGAAAATCATGCCAAGCAGGTAGAAAGGTTTAGCTTCGATAAAAATGATAAATATAGCGTGGTGTGTAGCGGTTTAGATGCACCCATAAAAATTTATCCACCATTGCTGTGACAGACAAATTGATCGCCGTTTAAATTGATAATAGAGAAGCCCTATGCCACCTAGTTTTCATGCTGATACTCCGCTTGCTCAGCGTATGCGCCCAAGCACACTTAATGCCATTATCGGTCAAGAGCATTTACTGGCAGCAGGTGCACCTCTGCGGAGGTTAGTAGAACAAGGGCACCTGCCATCGATTATTTTGCATGGGGAAGCAGGTATCGGCAAAACAACCATTGCTATGCTACTGGCTGATGCGGTTAATCGACCCTTTCACGCACTCTCTGCATTGAATACTGGAGTCAAACAGTTACGCGAAGTATTAGACAATAAGGACTCACTGGTATTCGAGTCGCCTGTGGTGTTCATCGATGAGATTCACCGATTTAATAAGGCACAGCAAGATGCACTACTGGGCGCGGTAGAGTCTGGCGATATCACTTTGATTGGTGCTACGACTGAAAACCCCTCATTTAGTGTCAACAATGCCCTACTCTCACGTTGCCAAGTGTATCGTCTAGAACCTCTGACACCAGAGCAAATCAGTGTGGTATTACAGCGAGCGCTGTCAGAAGACAACGTGCTAAAAGAACTGACCGTCGACTTGCAAGCAAAAGACACTATCAGCCAACTGGCACATGGTGATGCTAGAAAGGCGCTAAACTTATTAGAGCTTGCCATTCAAACGGCTGACGCTAAGCAATCACCGATTATCGTCGATGATGCATTGGTCGGTCGGGTAGCACAGACTGCACTGATCCGCTACGATAAAGATGGTGAGCAGCATTACGATATCGTCTCAGCAATGATAAAATCAGTGCGTGGCTCCGATCCTGATGCTGCACTATATTGGATGGCTCGGATGCTGGTAGGCGGCGAGCCTGCTGACTTCATTGCACGCCGTTTGGTCATTTTGGCCAGCGAAGATATCGGCAATGCCAACCCTAATGCCTTACTTCTTGCTGATGCAGCACTACGCAGTGTGCAATCCATTGGTATGCCTGAGGCACGTCTAATTTTAGGTCAAGTGGTGGTTTATCTGGCGACCAGTGCCAAAAGCAATAGCACGTATAAAGCGATCAATGCTGCGATGACGTTGGCAGAAAAAGATGCCTCCCCAGTGCCGCTACATCTACGCAATGGTGTGACCAAACTGATGCGCAGTCAGGGATACGGTCAAGGTTACGCCTACCCGCACGATTATCCCAACCATTATTATCCGCAGTCTTATTTACCAGAAAATTTAATCGGCACACGCTTTTATGAGTTTGCAGACAATCAACGAGAGCAGCATAGCAAACAATTTATGGACTGGCTAAAAACACAAGCAGCAAGTAATGACTAACCATGCATGACATGGCTCAGTTCATTATCTAATGTACGCTTTAATGCACAAATGATAGCGGTCATTGATAATACTTATGACTATTTTTGACATACTGAACGATATAGTGGGAAGATGACACAGCACATTGCGATGAAAAGCGTTAAAATGACCTCATAATGAACTATACAAGCCATTAAGTGCGTCACTTTTTATTGAATGACATTACTGATAGCGCGCTTTGCTTGACCGTAACAGCGCTTTGTATCATCTGCTGCTACAATAGGCAGATAATGCTCTATATTCCAAATCACACCTATCTATAAATAATAAAATATTGAGATTTACTATGAGTTTAAATACGATCCCTGAGATTATCGAAGACATTCGTGCTGGTAAAATGGTCGTCTTGATGGATGATGAAGACCGCGAAAACGAAGGTGATATCATCATGGCAGCGACCCATGTGCGCCCTGAAGATATTAACTTTATGATTACCCATGCGCGTGGCTTAGTCTGTTTGACTATCTCACAAGCTCGTGCGCATCAGCTGTCTTTACCACTGATGTCTGAGCGCAACGAAGCGAAATTCAGCACCAACTTTACCGTATCAATCGAAGCGGCTGAAGGCGTTACCACTGGTATTTCTGCTGCCGATCGCGCCCGTACTATTCAAGCGGCTGTTTCTGCTACTGCTAAAGCTGAAGATATTGTACAGCCTGGCCATATCTTTCCTATCATTGCGCAAGATGGTGGCGTATTGCATCGCGCTGGTCACACAGAAGCAGGTTGTGATTTATCACGCTTAGCAGGTCTTGAGCCAGCATCTGTGCTGGTCGAAATCATCAATGCTGATGGTACGATGGCACGTCGTGATGATCTAGAAATATTTGCTAAAGAGCATGATCTAAAAATAGGTACGATTGCTGATCTTATCAACTATCGTATTGCAAATGAGCAAACCGTAGAAGAAGTAGAATCATATCCTTTTGAAACTGAACATGGTACGTTCACTTTGCATCGCTTCCGTGAATTTGGTGCTGATGAGACTCATTTAGCATTAGTCAAAGGCGATGTCAGCGAAGGAATCAGCACAGTACGTGTTCATGGCTTCCATCCATTACGTGATTTATTTGCGGCTAAAAATGACATGACTGGCCGTAGTGGCTGGAGCGTACAAGCGGCATTAAAAGAAATTAGCGCCTCAGATCGCGGTGTATTGGTTTGGATTGGTAGTAACCAACCCGTTGATTTAGGGGATGCGTTAGATAAAGCTGCAGACAATGAATCGCAATCAACGCTCACTCAACAGCCGTATCGTAGCGTTGGTGTTGGCGCACAAATATTACGTCACTTAGGTGTCCGTGATATGCGTCTATTATCATCACCGATGAAGTTTTATGCGTTATCAGGTTTTGAATTAAACGTGGTCGATTTCGTTCAAGCACCACAACAAGACTAATATCTGTTGGTGTTATTGAGTCGAAAAGTTAAGCTTAAAAAAGGCACGCTACTCCAATGTTAGCGTGCCTTTTTTATGTTTGATGATTTTACTTACTCTTTCAACTCATTCACTTATATAGAATAATTCTTTGAGTTTTAGTACTCAGGCGTATGGCCAAATTTTGCCTCTAGTGCTAATAGCCGTTCACGCTCCTCGATTGTCCATGGTAATTTATCCTTTCCACTACTATCTAGACGCACCACAACTGCCTCAGCCGTCGCAACGACTGCCTGTTGTGCCGTACTGTAGTAACTGTATTCTATTACGATGCTGGTCCTACCCAAGCGCTGACAGCGCACACCTAGAAGTAACGTATCTGGATAAATCACAGGACGTAAATACTGACAGCTGGATTGCGCCAATACGGTGATCATGCTGCCATCAAACATCCCTAATGCCTGCAAATACCCAATACGTGCTGATTCAGCATAGCGATAATAAACGACATTGTTTAAATGATTAAAGGCATCCATTTCACCCCAATGAATGGGTTGATGATGAATCACTGGATAGTGAGACAATTCGTCAGGATTATGGTTTTCTGCGATAGTAGAGGCCAAATGTGATTCTTGGTTCAAACTGTCCATAATGTCATTTCTCTTATTCTTTGTATTAATAAATTTTTGGCATAATAGGGTCTGTTGAACATTAACGTTTTGGTTGATCCAAAATCTGTGTCGTTAACAACGGTGTTGGTTTTGGTGCATTAGCAATTAATCGATCTAACCAATCTATGACTTCTGGAATATTCGCAGGTGATGATTTAGTTTGCACATTGGTTTCGTTAACTGATTTTTTTGTACTTAGCGATTCTTGTTCGTCTGAATTTTTTGGCTCTGGGTTTTGAGGGACTAGACTCTGTAATTGCTTTCGTGCTTGCGTCAAATAGCTGATAAATTGATCTTGCTCACGCATATTACTGGCTTGATTTGCTAGATTCAATGTCATGATGACTTCATGAATCACGAGCTGTCTACGTGTTAGACCTGCATTGTTATCGGTGGTTTTCGTCGGAGTCGTTGTATTAGTCGCACGCTCATGACTGTGCAAAAAATCTTGAATGTTTTGGATGGCTAAGTTTTGTAGCTGCCAAGGACTGGGTTGCGAGCTTCTGGCTTGTAAACGCTCAATATCTTTCATCAAGCTTTGTTTAATAACGATGGTCAGCGCTGGTGCAATCTCATTACTACTTTGTGAAAGCTGCCAATGTAACCCTCTCAGCAACTCAATCGCTGCATTATCATTATTATCTACCAATAACCTATCAGCGGCTTGTATTTGAATACGTAATAAGTCTAGCTGGTTTTGAGCTTGACTGCTAACAGTGGCACTAGGCTTTGGTAACGTCTGTTGACTCATCGAAAATAAGCGATCATCCATCTCATTAAGACGACTGGCGATTTGCTCATTGCTTTGTAAGCGATCATTGACGTTATTTTGAAAACGCTGTTGACTGATATAGAGCCAAAACAACGCAGCGACCAGTAGCAAAATAACGAACCATTGCAGTCGCACCAACAACATATTTGCTTGCCGACGTTGTTGAACAGTCGAAGGTTCCTTAGGTAACGATTCAGAATTAATTGACATAAGGCAACGCCGTTATTGGTAGATTTAAATATAGTTAGAATAAAGAATGCAAAAAATTAATGTTTAGATCTGATCGCAGCGAGGATAGTTTCTGGCGCCAAGTCTTCCACACGCCAATAATATAGTTGCTGCTCTGCAACCATATTAGCTAAGCGCTCGCCTAGTACCACATACACAAAATCTGCTAGCTCAAGTGGTCGAAGAACTGTATCAGCAGCTGGTTCTAGGCCCTTCTCTGCCACAGCGCTAACGATGGTTTCCCAATGCTCAAAAGCAGCACCACTACTGACAACCACGATTGGCTTCGGCTGCTCTGATAACGCTATATCTTGCTTCGAACAAGATGTCAGAGAACCTTGTAGCCATTGCTGATACTGAGCCATTGCTTCTAGAGGCCTCTTACGCTCATACCAAGCAATGCTATCAACATGGACACCACGCGCCTGTAATGCATCAACCAATAATCGCCGACCACCAAGCCCACGCCATACCAGCAGCTTATCACCTGCCTGCAAACTCTCAATCTCAGGCATCGCCAACATACTTTCATTATTGGCAACTTCTGGCTGGCGCACCTGATACTCTAACTCATGAGCAAGGCTATTACTTAAGACCGCCGCCGTCGCCTCACCAACTGCAATGATATGGCTTGGTGCTTTTAAAGGTGCATCTACTTGATCATTTTCGTCATCTCGCACTTGATTCTCATGCTCCAGCATTTGCCAGACAGCTAGACCTGCAGCGGCCGCCGTTGGACTGACGATAACAAGTGCCTTATAAGCCCCTGCTAGCCACTGCTGCATCAACATAATGTCATCATCAGTCGTTGGGCGCGACTGTAGCGCCAACATTGGCATCTCAACCACACTCAACCCCGCCGCTTGTAAGTGCTGCGTCAGTGGTGCTGACCGCTCTACTGGGCGGGTATTGATGACGACTTGTGATAGCAACAGATGGGCATCCGTTGCCTGACCTTTATGCACAGATTTGGCGTAAATTGACGATGACATAGACGTACCATGACAAAAGACTAATAAAGTTGGCTTAACCACCCATCAACATCTACAGTGAGGCCGTTATGGCTAAGCTAATAAAGATACTGACGTGTTATTCAGGGTGATAAATCGCTGATAAGATATCACCAGCGCCATCGGCAAGTAGGAGCTTAGCAACATCAATACCAAGTTGATTGGCCTGTATTTCTTGCTCTTCTTGCGTACCGACTAATGTGACACGCTTTTCTGCTTTTAATAATTTGCTACCATCAGCTTGACCTACTCGGCCACGGAGCCACAACACATTACCATTGTCGTTATTACCGTTATCGCCATTGTCATCGTTATTGGCATCTGTCTCACTAGCCATCTGTAAAACAGCATAGGCTGCAATAGGCACTTGGCAACCACCCTCTAAATGACGGTTTAGCGCTCGCTCTGCGATAAGACGAATACGAGCTTTATCGTCATTAAGCGGTGCTAGTAGCTTTAATACTTCATCGTCACCTTCACGGCATTCAATTGCTAGCGCACCTTGTCCAACTGCAGGTAAGCAAGCATCAATCTCAAGCTCACCGCGTATACGCTCATCCAACTCAATGCGCTGCAAGCCACTGGTCGCTAAAATAATCGCATCATACTCGCCCGCGTCTAGCTTACCCAAACGAGTACCAACATTACCGCGCAAAGTCTTGATCTGTAAGTCTGAGCGATAGGCTTTGATCTGACACTGACGACGCAAGCTAGACGTTCCCACTACTGCGCCTTTTGGCAACTCATCAATACTATTATAAGTATTAGAGACAAAAGCATCCGTAGGTGAAGCACGTTTACAATAGACACCTAGCATCAACCCTTCAGGCAGCTGCATCGGCACATCCTTTAATGAATGGACTGCAATATCCGCTTGCTTGTCATACAACGCTTGCTCAAGCTCTTTGACAAATAATCCTTTGCCACCAATTTTGGCCAATGGTGTATCCAATATCTTGTCACCCTTAGTGACAATTTTGAGCAAGTTAATCGTTAATTCAGGATACATCTCTGATAGCCGAGCACGAATATGCTCAGCTTGCCATAGTGCTAAAGGACTCTGACGTGTGGCGATGTTTAAAGTGGTCAATGCAGGTTGCTGCGAATTGCTCATAAAGGGCCTCAATAAGTTCGGTATTATTATGTTGGTACTGTAATGTTGGGCTGTGCTGTCAGTGCTGCTCGTATCTGTACGGCATAATATCTTTGTAGTATGACACCCGTACTAAACAATGCGGAAACTTGCCTCAGAAAACGAGCGCTATACACCTGTTATAGTGAATACTGACGCAAAAAAATACCCCTATTTAAGCATAAATAAGGGTTTGATGATATGGGATGATTATTTCTCTATTAAAACAGCAAGTTACATATTTTAAGTTACATACTTTGAATTTTGTCACGTAGTGCGGGCAAGTGGCGACGACTAACGGCTAATGTCTCATCAATACCCTTGAAACGTATCTGATACTGCCCTGCATCTAATGTCTCTAAGTAGTCTAAAAAGCTAAGATTGATAATTGCGTTACGATGCACGCGAAACAGCCGATCTTCAAACTCTTGCTCAAGCTCTTTTAACGTTTCATCAATGAGTACAATGCCATCTTTATGGCGTACTTTGACATACTTCTGATCAGCCGTAAAATAGTAAATATCTTTAAGCTTAATAAGCTCTACGCCTCGGTGAGTACGAGCAGCGATATGTTCGCGTACTGGCCGTGCGGTGGGATCTTCTAGCTTACGAATTTCATTCAACTGAGCAGCATTTAGATTTTTAGCTTTATTCAGCGCTTCTACTAGTTCATCTTTATTAGCAGGCTTCAATAAGTAGCCAATCGCATTGGCTTTTAAAGCAGCAATTGCATAATGATCATAAGCCGTGACAAATATAATCGCTGGTGGGTGATCAAGTTGCGAAAGCTCTTGAGCACAGCGTACACCATCCATTTCAGGCATACGGATATCTAACAATATGATATCTGGCTGCTGCGTTTTAACAGCCATAATGGCTTCTTTACCTGTTGTTGCTTGAGCGACCACTTGATGACCTGACTCTTGTACAATTCGGACCAAACGCTCACGCGCTAGCGGTTCATCATCACAAACTACAATACGCATGCAAACTCCCATCCCTGGACAAACTTAATACTTTCAATAGACATTACAAACATACTATCACTCATTACCATTCGCTTAGCATAAAAATATTTAATAAAACCACAAATAAAAAATTCTATAATAACCGATAAATCAGGGCTAATAATAAATTTAATACGAGGCTATTTTTTGTATCTCGTTTTTCATGTTTATTTATTCACCATCAATAATAATGATTCTTAATCACTACTAAATACAAAGTAAAACAATAATATAGATATACGATGCAATATGTATGCCACGGTTATTTATTTATAAGAAAAATAAAAAATAAGTAATGAAAAAATCATCATAGACTGACGTCTTGTAGCGGATAGTCAATAACAGTAATAATTTGGGTGTTGGTCACTGTGCTTTTAATATCAGCACTTTGACCGAAATAGGAACGTAAACGCTCAGCTTGAACATAAAAACTCATGTTTTGGCGTAAATCATGATTAATGATTAAGGTTCTTTTGGGAAGGTCGACACCAATTACAATCATAACCTGATGCTGCTGCCACGTTACTTTAATATTGATACAAATAATTTCAGTGGTCATCTCAACCACATTTAGCAGCATTCGTTCCAATATACTCTGCAGGGTTAAGGCATTGATAACCATGTCATACATAACGTCTTCGTCAGGTAGATCCCATGTCACCTCAAGCTTATCTGCCAAACGGCTAGCTTCAATCGCCAAATAATGCTCACATAGAGCGATCTCTTCTTCGAAGCTAATCTCGCGCGCCCCATTAAAGCTAGCACGGAATAGTGCGGAAACGTTCTGTAGCAAGGCAGCAGCTCGTGGTGGGTTGGATTCGATAAGTGACACAAGCGTGTTAATGGTATTAAAGAAAAAATGCGGGGAAAGACGCGCTTTGATGATATCGTTTTGGGCACTCAACTTGTGCTCAAATGACTGCTTAAGCGCATTCATCTCACGATAGCGGCGTAAGAAATACAGCAAAAATATCAAGGCAAAACCACCGGCACTCACGGTATCAATTAATATATCTGGAATGAACGTCTGATGATTGTACTCGACCCAACCCATATTAATCATAATAAGACTGATTAGCGTCATTGAAATGGCATAGGTAGTCATTAGTATACTGACTACATATACCGTGACTTTAGGGATGCTCATACTTTTAAAGATATGGCGCAGATAGTCAATGATATACAGCGATGGCATGATGCTCAAAATATTTTGGAGCAACCTGCTCGAGAGTTGCATCAAAAAATCTGCCCAAGTGGCGATCTCGTAACGATGCGTCACCGTTACGAATATCGACCAAAAAAAGACATACAACAGCCACTGCCAAACTTTCATGACATCCATGAGCTTGGGCATAAAAAACTCTAAGCGCTCCGCTAGCAAGGCTACCTCATCCTTTGCTATACTCGAGTTCTTATTCTCTTGACTTGTCTTGTACCGATATGAACGCCAATTCTTCAAACCTTAGTAATCCCGAATCAAATGTAACTGCATCTGTCTCTGATTCTAGCACAGATGCCGCTACAACAAATAACAGCCCTACAAGCAGTCAGGGTCAGCAAATGTGGGGTGGTCGCTTTAGTGAAGCGACCGACAGCTTCGTTGCTGCCTTTACCGCATCTGTCGGCTTCGACCAACGTTTTGCGCGTCACGATATTCAGGGCTCAATCGCTCATGCGACGATGCTCAAAGAATGTGACATTCTAACTGCTGACGAAGTGGCCACTATCATCGATGGCCTGCAGCAAGTGTTGCGCGAGATTGAAGCCGGTGAGTTTAACTGGTCAATCGCGCTCGAAGACGTACACATGAACGTCGAATCACGTCTGACTGACATTATAGGTGCGGTTGGTAAAAAACTACATACTGGTCGTAGCCGTAACGATCAGGTAGCTACCGATATTCGTCTTTGGTTGCGTGAAGAGACGGATAACATCATCGCCCTATTGGTACGTTTGCAAAGTGGCTTGTTGGATTTGGCTGAGCAACATACCGATACCATCATGCCAGGCTTTACCCATTTGCAAACGGCACAGCCCGTCAGCTTTGGTCATCACGTGATGGCATGGTTTGAGATGTTGTATCGCGATACTGAACGTTTAGTCGATGCGCGCCGCCGTATCAATCAGATGCCACTTGGTAGTGCTGCTCTAGCTGGCACAACGTTCCCAATCGATCGTACGATTACTGCTGAACTGCTTGGTTTCGAAGGTATCTGCCAGAACTCCCTCGATGCAGTCTCAGACCGTGATTTTGCGATTGAATTTACCTCTGCCGCGTCTATCCTTATGATGCACATGTCACGCATGAGCGAAGAGATTATCCTGTGGATGTCAGCGCAATTTAACTTTGTGCAGATTCCAGATCGCTTCTGTACTGGCTCATCTATCATGCCGCAAAAGAAAAACCCTGATGTGCCTGAATTGGTACGCGGTAAAGCAGCACGTGTCTTTGGTCAGCTAATGACTCTGCTCAGCCTGATGAAGAGTCAGCCACTGGCCTATAACAAAGACAATCAAGAAGACAAAGAGCCACTCTTTGATTGCGTCGATACCCTTACCGGCTGTTTATTGGCTTTTGGTGATATGCTACCTAATATCACGCCTAATAAAGAAAACATGCGTGCTGCCACTATGAAAGGCTACGCGACCGCCACTGACCTTGCAGATTATCTGGTACGCCAAGGTGTTGCGTTCCGTGATGCCCATGAAGTGGTTGGTAATGCCGTTGCTTTGGGTATCAAAGAAGGCGTTGATTTGAGTGATTTATCATTGGCACAGCTACAGCAGTTTAGCGATGCTATCGGTGAAGATGTCTTTGATTATCTAACGCTAGAAGGCTCATTGGCCGCTCGTGACCATTTGGGTGGCACTGCACCGAATCAAGTGAAAAAGGCCGTAATCAATGGTCGGGCTCGTTTGAAAGCTTTTGCTTAAAAGCGACTTTATAACCAAGTAGTTTATTACTCTAATAATTGAAAAACACCCGCTACTTAAGCGGGTGTTTTTGTTACCATAAGCAGGTAACGTCATTTAAAATATATTTATAAAGACCCATACATAATAAGGAACGCCTTATGACTGAAACTTTTAATCCTCAAGCCAATACTGTATTTTGCCGTAAATATAAGCAAGATTTGCCAAAGATGCCACACCCGCCTTTTCCTAATAAAAAAGGTCAGGAGCTGCAAGAAACCGTCTCTGACAAAGCGTGGAAAGAATGGATCGAACATCAAACCATGCTGATCAACGAAAATCATTTAAGCATGATGGATCCTGCCGCCAAAAAGTTCTTAACCGAACAACGTGATAAGTTTTTGGATAATGAAGACTATGAACGTGCGCAAGGTTGGACACCTGAAAGCTAGCCTTTCCTCGCTTTCTGATAACCATCAAAAAACGCGCTATTTTATATAGCGCGTTTTTTTAGGCTCAAATACCAACTGAATAGTTTTTGCTAGTCTTCATCACTGTCTGACGCATCGAAATCAGAAGCTGCCATTGTGGCTGATGTTATATTGACTTGGCGCGCTGCCATACGGTCATTGGCTTCTTGTACGGCTTTTTCGACCATTGCATAATCAGAATGACGAACATCTTGACCACTACTATAGTTAATCACCAGCTCGGCGACATTTTGTGCATGATCGCCAATACGCTCAAGCGCGCGCAATACCCACATAATATTGATTACTTTTGAGACATGGCGTGAATCTTCCATAATATAGGTCATTAGTGCGCGAATAGCCGACTGGTATTCATCGTTGACCACATTGTCATTACGCATGACTTCAAACGCTTGCTCCGCATTCGACTGACTAAAGGCCTCTAACGCATTGTGTAGCATGAGGCGAACTTGATTACTTAGGTGCTGTACTTCTGAATAGCCGTACGACAATTTGCCTTGCGCGGCGATTTTATTTGCCATTTGGGCAATTTTTACAGCTTCATCACCAATACGTTCTAAATCAACCACACCTTTACTGATGGCCATGACCAAACGTAAATCACTGGCGGCGGGCTGGCGTTTTGCGACCAATAACAAAATATGCTCATCCAACTCTACTTCCATTCGATTTATCTCAAAATCTAGATCGATGACCTCTTGTGCCAACGTCTCATTTTTATCGATGAGCGCATGAATAGCTTGGGCCACTTGATCAGCGGCCCTATCACCCATGTATAGAAACAACCGAATGGCTTCGTCAAGATCTTGATCAAAACTTTTAGAGATATGCTTATCACTTTGCATAAGAGGTATTCCCTGAAATCCATATATTAGTAACGCGATGAGATTTTTAGGTTAAACGAATTGGCTCACGAAACACTATCAAACGTATCGAGCATTTTTCACTTATTGATGCTCAGTGTTAGCCATAACGACCTGTAATATAGTCTTCTGTCGCTTTCTGAGCAGGCTTAGTAAATACTTGATCCGTCTCACCCATCTCAATCATATCGCCCAAATACATATAGACGGTGTAATCAGATACACGCGCGGCTTGCTGCATATTATGAGTGACGATGGCGATCGTATAGTCTTTTTTAAGATCTTCAATCAAATCTTCGATAGCACCCGTCGAGATAGGATCAAGCGCGGATGTCGGCTCATCGAGCAATAACACTTCAGGCTTGGTCGCGACACTTCGGGCGATACATAAGCGTTGCTGCTGTCCGCCTGATAAAGACAATCCAGAAGCCTTTAGTTTGTCTTTTACTTCTGGCCATAATGCAGATTTTTTGAGTGCCCATTCCACGCGATTGTCTAGCTCAGCCTTGCTTAACTTCTCATAAAGGCGTACCCCAAAGGCGACATTGTCATAAATCGACATTGGGAATGGGGTTGGTTTTTGAAAGACCATGCCGACTTGGGCGCGTAGCAGATTCACATCGACGTCTTTACCCAAAATATTATTGCCATCAAGGTTGATACTACCTTCGGCACGCATACCTGGATATAGGTCATACATACGATTGAAGGTACGTAGTAGCGTGGACTTACCACAACCTGATGGACCGATAAAGGCGGTTACTTTTTTATCAGGGATATCGATATTGATGTTTTTCAGTGCTTGGAAATCACCATAATAAAAATTTAAATCACGAATCTGCATTTTTGCCGGCGGCATATTTTGCGGGAGATCATGAAGTGTTTGTTTGGTTAGGCTGGCAATATCGGGTTGCTGCATTTGTGTACTCGTAGACATGGATCGATTCAATAAATTGCCAGTTGTCGTATTGAATGTATCAACCGTGCTTTTGGTGCGTGTTTTGCTTGCGACATCATTCATAATATTATCCAACCTAGCTTAATTGATTTCGTATAAGTGTGAGTAAATGCTTGGTATCTTCGTGCTGTGTCATCTGACATCAGGCTTTATTTGACCTGACCTCTACTACCAATGAATCTCGCCAAAATATTGAGTACCAAGACAGAAGTAGTAATAAGGAGCGCCGCTGCCCACGCTAAAGTGTGCCAATTATCATAAGGACTCATCGCAAACTGGTAGATCGTATTTGGTAAGTTGGCAAGGGGTTGACCCATATCAGTGCTGAAATACTGGTTATTCAGCGCGGTAAATAGCAATGGTGCTGTCTCACCGGTGATTCTCGCAAAGGCCAATAACACCCCAGTCGTAAGTCCTGCTCTAGCAGCTTTGATCGTTACTTGAGTAACCATCTTCCACTTAGGTGTACCCAATGCATAGGCTGCTTCGCGAATGCTATTAGGAACCAGATTCAGCATATTCTCAGTGGTACGCACGACCACAGGAATGACGATGAGCGCCAATGCCAATGCGCCCGCCCAACCAGAGAAACTTTGACCTTTTACCATAAGCGCATAAATAAACAGACCGATGACAATAGATGGTGCCGATAACAAAATATCATTTAAGAATCGCGTGACTTTACCAAGCATGCTACCTTGAGAAAACTCAGATAAATAAATACCTGTCATCAGTCCGATAGGTGCCCCGATAAACAATCCTGAAAACGCTAACATGACTGAACCGACAATCGCGTTGCGTAACCCGCCAGCACTCATCGGTGGCGGTGTATCAGCAGTAAAGATAGGCAGTTGCACCATGCCCTGAAAGCCTTCCACTAAAAGCGTAAGCAAAATCCAAAACAGCCAAAATAAACCGAAAACCATCGCCGCCATAGCAAACCCTAGACCCACTTTATTGGCCCAGCGGCGCTTATTATATAAGCTTCTGTTATAACGCCCTTCAAAACCTGTGTTCAGCGGTGACGGTGCATTGATTGCGTTGGTAGCATTGTTAGAAGGCATAAAATGTGTTTCCCGTATTTTTATCAATACCAATAACCATCGACACTTAACTGATTGATTCACTCGAACTGACTCAATCAAACTAAGGCAATCTAGCAACTAGCGATTACCTGCTTTTTTATCCATACTCATGAGCATCAGCTTAGCGAGCGATAGCACGATGAAGGTAATGACAAACAAGATTAAGCCCAGATGTAGTAAGGAAGCCAAATGTAGCTCACTCGACGCTTCTGCAAATTCATTCGCCAAGGCTGACGTAATCGTCACGCCTGACGTAAAGAGACTTGGACTGATGTTGAAGGCGTTACCAATCAAGAAAGTGACTGCCATCGTCTCGCCCAATGCACGACCCAATCCCAAAATGACGCCACCTACCACACCTGCTTTGGTATAAGGCAGGATAATCTTGAACATGACTTCCCAAGTGGTCGCACCCATTCCATAAGCCGACTCTTTCAACAGGTCTGGTACAACCGAAAAAACATCACGCATGGTGGCTGCGATAAACGGAATAATCATGATGGCAAGTACAAGGGATGCTGTGAACATACCTAGTCCCATTGGCGCACCTGCAAATAGTTTACCGATGATAGGCAGTGGGCCAATGTGCTCAATGAACCATGGCTGAATGTGATCACCAAAGAAAGGCGCAAAGACAAACAATCCCCACATACCGTAAATGATAGAAGGGATACCAGCCAATAGCTCAATAGCGATACCAAGGGGCTTTTTTAAGAACTTTGGGCACATCTCAGTTAAAAATATGGCAATACCAAAGCTGACTGGAACCGCAATTAAGATAGCAATAAACGATGTCACTAACGTGCCGTAAATAGGCGCTAATGCACCATACTCATTGGCAACTGTATCCCAGTTATTACTGGTATAAAAACCCAAACCAAATGCTTGAATGCTCGGCCATGCGCCGACTATCAATGAGATTAAAATACCACCTAAAGACATTAGAACAAGAATGGCAAAAGCTTTGGTTGCATTAACAAACAAAAAATCGTAACGTTTTTGTTTAGCCAATTGGGACCTTAAATCATTCATAAGTGTCTCAGCATTGAATAGGGTTGAGTCAAAATATTAGAAATCTTTATTGGGTTTTATCACAGCAAGCTTAGGCTCAAACTTACTGTGATAAAACCTCTCAAATAACTACCGGAGAATAATTACTCGAGAGGGTAACTCGTAACGTGCTAAAGCCGATTTAGCAGATACCAGTTACTGAGCTGGCTTGTAGACTGGTTGTCCATCGCTACCTTTTACGTCATTCCATTTGGCTTTGAATAAGGCAACAGCCGTATCAGAGAATGGAACGTAATCTAGTGCCATGGCATCATCGTCACCTTGGGTATAAGCCCAATCAAAGAAGTTCAGTACGCCAGCCACTTGCTGAGGATTCTCTGGTTGTTTATGTACTAAAATAAAGGTCGCAGCAGCGATAGGCCATGCTTGCTCAGTCTCAGAGTTGGTAATAACTTTATAAAAGCCTTCTTGCTGTGACCAGTCGATATCACCAGCCGCTGCAAAGGTTTCTGCAGAAGGTTGTACGAAGTTACCTGCGGCATTTTTCAGCGCTGTGTGTGACATTTTATTTTGCTTAGCGTAGGCATACTCAACGTAGCCGATAGAGTTTTTCATACGGTTTACGTAGCTTGATACGCCTTCGTTACCTTTACCGCCCGCACCGGTAGCAGAGGTTGGCCATTTCACAGTCTTATCAACGCCGACGCTGTCTTTCCAGTCCGTTGACACTTTTGCTAAATAATCAGTGAAGTTAAAGGTTGTACCTGAACCGTCTGAGCGGAATACGGTAGTAATAGCAGCATCAGGCAAGGTCAAATCTGGGTTCATTGCTTTGATAGCCGGATCATTCCAGTTGCTAATTTTGCCCAAATAGATGTCTGCTAACGTTGTACCGTCTAACTGTAATTGACCAGGCTCAACACCATCGATGTTTACGATAGGTACAACACCACCGATAACGGTTGGAAACTGAATCAAGCCTGCTTCGTCTAACTCTTCAGGCGTCATCGGTGCATCAGAAGCGCCGAAATCGACAGTTTTTGATTGAATTTGTTTGATACCACCAGATGAGCCAATTGATTGATAATTGACTTGACCACCAGTCGCACCATTGTAGTCATAAGACCATTTGGCATAGATAGGCTGCGGGAACGATGCGCCTGCACCCGTGATGTTCATTGCGATATTCTCAGCAGATTTAAAACCTGCTGTAGAAGAAGATGCTGTCTGAGTGGTTGCCTCAGTGCTGACAGCGCTACTATCAGCAGCTGACTCTGTCGTTTCAGTCGATTTATTACATGCCGTAAGCACTAATGTACAACTAACGGCCACTGCTAATAACGAATAACGCATGTAAGACTCCTAAAGTTTAACAACGATACAAAAAAGCATTGTTTGTGACATGCGTGCTATCTTGACAAGTTTTTATGACAGTTTAATGACAACCTTATGAATCTTTCATTTGCTGTAATAAATGTGCAATTTGAAAAGTCTTAGAAGAATAAAGATGCGCCTACTTATTACAGCGCATTTATTAAGTAATAATTAAAGAGCGCTTATCGAAGGGAGTTCATATTCTGTGCTTATCACAGATTTGAAATCTGCTATGTAGATGAAACACCTATGGCCAAATACCATTAGCCCTCATAGCAGAATTTTGTTAGTATGAAGGTGATTCACAACACTGACAGACTCGGGGTGCGGTGTATTATTGGCTCGCTTTACTAAACTTGCTTTATTAAAGTCATCGCCTTGATACATTCGCTGAGAGATCACCCGCCGAACCTGATGCGGTTAGTACCGACGCAGGGAAGTCTTAAGCACTTTGTTATTTATAGCAAGGGACGTGCAGAAATGCCTTTTCATCTTCATTACTATCTTAGTGTGTGTGATGTACTACTAAATAGTGAAGAATGATACAAAGCTGCGTCCAACGTTTGATGAGTATCACTCACGACTATATCACTCAGTTTTAGTCGCGAATGATGCTCATGAACTGAATTTGCCAAAATTACAAATGCTACCCCCGCAGCTACTGGCGGTGTTGATTTTATTCAAAAACCAACACGCTAGGACAGCATATGACGACTTCTAATGTACAAGCAGCAAAGACCCATATCCCAGCTGACAATACTCTTCTGACTTCAGAGCCAGCTCAAACGACCAACAGTAAAGCCGATAAAAAAGCAGACGCGCTAAAAACGCCTGCTCATCGCACAGCAAGTGATGCTCGCTTCGAAGAAGATGCCCGCGATTTGCACCGGATACTTCCCGCCTCTCGTAAAGTTTATATCGAAGGCTCACGCCCTGATATTCAAGTGCCCATGCGCGAAATCACCCTTGACCCTACTCCTATACAGGGCGTTTCTGAAGGTGAGTGGGAGCAGAACCCACCATTTTATGTCTATGACACATCAGGTGTTTATACCGATCCCAATGTCGAGATTGATTTGACAAAAGGCTTGCCGAAACTACGTGAAGGCTGGATTGCTGAGCGTGGGGATACCGAACAATTAAGCGGATTGTCTAGTTCATACGGACTGGCACGCGCCCGCGATATCAGTACTGCCAACCTTAGATTTGCTCATATTGATAAACCTCGCCGTGCCAAAGAGGTCGATGGCAAAGCTGGCAACGTCACGCAAATGTACTACGCACGTCGCGGTATTATCACCCCAGAGATGGAGTACATCGCCATTCGCGAAACACAAAAACAGCATGAGCTGACCGATATGCGTCAGCACGATGGTGAGAACTTTGGTGCTAACACGCCGACGGTTATCACCCCTGAATTTGTGCGTAGCGAAGTAGCGGCAGGTCGCGCGATTATTCCAAACAACATCAACCATCCAGAATCTGAACCGATGATTATCGGACGCAATTTTTTGGTGAAAATCAACGCCAATATCGGTAATTCAGCACTAGGTTCTTCTATCGATGAAGAAGTGTCTAAAATGACATGGGCCACGCGTTGGGGTGCGGATAACATCATGGATTTATCTACTGGCAACCATATTCACGAAACCCGTGAATGGTTGATTCGTAACTCGCCAGTACCGATTGGCACCGTACCAATTTATCAAGCATTAGAAAAAGTCGACGGCGTGGCAGAAGACCTGACGTGGGAAATCTTCCGTGATACGTTGATCGAGCAAGCTGAGCAAGGGGTGGATTACTTCACCATTCATGCAGGTGTGCTGTTAGATTATGTGCCAATGACTGCCGGACGTCTAACAGGCATTGTATCGCGCGGCGGCTCTATCATGGCGCAGTGGTGCATGGTGCATCAACAAGAAAGCTTCTTGTACACGCACTTTGAAGACATCTGCGAGATTATGAAAGCCTATGATGTGGCCTTTAGTTTGGGTGATGGTCTGCGCCCAGGTTGCTTGCAAGATGCCAATGACGAAGCGCAATTTAGCGAACTCAGAACCTTGGGTGAGCTGACCAAAGTGGCATGGGAGCATGATGTGCAGGTGATGGTTGAAGGACCTGGGCATGTGGCAATGAACCGTATTAAAGAAAATATGGATTTGCAACTTGAGCTGTGTGCTGACGCGCCATTTTATACTTTGGGGCCATTAACGACAGATATCGCGCCGGGCTATGACCATATCACCAGTGCTATAGGGGCTGCGATGATTGGCTGGTTTGGTACAGCCATGCTCTGCTATGTCACACCAAAAGAGCATTTGGGTCTACCCAATAAAAAGGATGTTAAAGACGGCATCATTACTTACAAAATCGCGGCTCACGCTGCTGATCTTGCTAAAGGTCATCCAGGTGCGCAATCTCGTGATAATGCATTATCTAAAGCCCGTTTTGAATTCCGCTGGGACGATCAATTTAATCTAGCGCTTGACCCAGATACGGCACGTGAGTTCCATGACGAAACGTTGCCAAAAGACGCTCACAAAGTTGCCCACTTTTGCTCGATGTGTGGCCCTAAGTTTTGCTCGATGAAAATCACTCAAAACGTACGGGATTATGCGGCGGGGCTGAATAAAGATGCCACTAATCAAAAAGTCACGTCTTAAACGGGTAACTTTACGGATGCTCTTCATCTGATTTAAGACGTGGATACTGAGCTGGTTCATCAAGTTGGTGAAGCCAGTGCTGAGGAAATTCGTCAAGGCATGGCGGAGATGACCGAAAAGTATAATAGTGAAGGACGTCAGTTGTATAAAGAGGTGTAGCGCTTTACTTACTAGAAACTGATTAACTTAAAAAGCTTGAATCCAACCACTGGGTTCAAGCTTTTTTTATATTCTTCCTTTTAATCTCTATAAATGCCACAAAGCTAATCACCAGATAGATAGGTGTCAACACCATATAACCTAATGGCAGGACCCAAATAGAGAATAAAGCTCGACTTTCTCCCGTTGCACCTTTACCAATGACTATGTCCGTTACCAGTAGAAAGATATAGTAGGCTATCAAACTAAGAAAAGGGACTAGGAATCCGCCGGTCAGTATAACGACCCAACGATTCTCAGGCTGAGTTTCTTCACGTCGACTCATCATGAGTAAATGTAATATACCTAGCGCAAACAACGCAATGAAAGCTATAAATGGCGAGGCTGCCGTTAAAACCTTAGCCAATGGACTCAGTGGTTTCTGAATAATAAAATCAGTCTCTTTCGCAAGATTATCGTTGAAATATAATGGTTGATTCACCGATAATGCCGCTTCTTCATTATCGATATTGACAGTGACATGGTCAGTATCACCATCAAAATTTAGAGTGACCGTTGAACCTTGAAATAGCTGGCTCTGTGTATCACTCTGCTGCATAGGCTTTAAGCTATATGAATAGGTATGTCTTGCCGTCCAATCACTACCATAATAGTGTGGATGGGCATCATAAGTAGCTATGACAGTGTGCAACCCTTGTGATAAATCTACGTTGATATATTTAGACTCTGCTCTAAACGTTTGACCGTCTGTATCTGTAGGCGAGTAATAAAAGTCAGCCGTATCAAGCACCGTATCATCTTCGGCAAGTACCTCAACAGGCACTGATTGACCATCTATAGAGATTTCGAAATCACCACTTTGCTCAAACTATCCAAACCATCGAACACCTCAAACACTAATGGGAATTGCAGACCTTCACGATTGTTATATAGCTCATAGGTTACCGTATAACTATCATTATTAGTATCTTCTATAACGTCGATGTCGACCGACTCTGATATGACATCAATACTCTTATTGAAATAAGCAGCACTTGCCCAAGTTCCTGAATAGGTGACTGGTTCCATAGCTTGGCTAGAAACAGTCCAACTTAGTAACAACAACCCTATGATAGTAAGTCGAAACACAATATCTCCAAGCTTTATTAAAAATAAACACAAGTTTACTATTCATTGATAATAAAAACTATAAAAAAATCCCAGTAAACATGACATTTACTGGGATTACAAATTCGCTTTCAATCTTTAACTTTAACCCTTCGACGCCTCATAAATCTCTTCGATTGACGCATCAATGACACTGGTAAATGCTTCATCACTCTGTTGCTTACTCAAACCTTCAGTAAAGGCACGTGAAAAGCTCGCAATCATACCTGGGTTTTGCTTAAGCTTATTACAAGCATCGGTACGGCTATAACCACCCGACAATGCCACGACTTTCAATACTTTTGGATGATCAATCAGTTCTTGATAAAAACCAGATTCCTCTGGTAATGTCAGTTTGAGCATGACTTTCTGCTCATCGTTCAAACGCTCCAGATTATGCAAAATACTAGTCTTCAATATAACTTCGCACTCATGCTTTTTGCTACTATTGATATCTACTTCAGGCTCAACAATGGGCATCAAACCTTTTGAGATGATCTGCTTTGCGACATCAAATTGCTGCTGCACGACTAGCTCGATACCATCGACATTTGGCTCATAGATTACTGAGCGCATTTTAGTACCAAAGACGGGATAATTTTTTGCTTTGTCTAATAATAGGTCTAAGTTCGGCATTGGCTTCATAACTTGCACACCATTCATTTGCTCAGCCAACCCTTTATCCACTTTTAAAAATGGCACGATATTCTTATCTTCCCATAGATAGTTAGCCGTTGATTTGCCATTGACCTCACGCTCCATGGTATCTTCAAATAAAATCGCGCCAAGGACACGCTCGTTATCAAAAGCGGTGCAAGTCATCATACGGGCACGCATCTCATGGACTAAGTCGAACATAGCTTCGTCATTGTCATAATCATCACTTGTGACACCATAGTTTTCTAGCGCCTTTGGTGTGCTACCGCCACTTTGGTCAAGTGCTGCGATGAAACCTGAACTGGTTTTTACGCACTGTAATTGTTTTTCGTATTCCATTAAGAGTGCATCCTATTTTTATTGATTGAGGTCAAGTGTCACAAAACCAACTGCTTTTTGTCAACTTATATCAGCCTTGCTGTTTGTAGACAACCTTAACATAGGACGCTCTTTACGCCTATATCTGATCGGTTAACGCTTTCATAAAGTCGTCATCACACTCACGTCTTTAGAATAACTTTTTATGCTAAAAACAGTAGCGCCACACAACAAATCGCTAATAATAAACCTAATACATTAATACGATTAAGATGCTCTTTAAAAACCCCAACACCAATCAAAGTGGCGACTGCGATAACGCCAACATTCATACCAGTAAAGACGATACTGGGAGAGTCATGCATTACTTGATGGGCCCGTACATAGGCATAGATATTACCCATATTAAGCGTACCTAATAACAGTCCTGCCGCAAGCGCATTTCCTTGCCAGCGCACGCGAGTAACCAGTAAATAAATCAGCAGTAATAAACCTGCTAACCCAAAACTGACAAATAGCGTGAGTGGAAAAGCAGTGCCTTGTTTGGCAACCTGCTTGAATAAGATATCAATGATGCCATAGCCCGCCCATACGCCAAACAACCAAAGTGGAGTACGTTTAGCGTGCTGACTAATCTCAGCATGCTGTGGACGATAGACCAAAGCTGCTAATGCCAGAAATCCTAACGCCAATCCCAATATATGCGTACCCGTGATCAGCTCACCAAACAATAAGAAAGAGGCCACGATAGGAATAATTAATGATAGACGCTGTGCTGCATCGGTCGCGACCATACCCACTGCTTCGATTGTCCGACCAAGGATAATGAACACAGCAGGTAGCATTATACCGAGAGCGCCAATCACACCCCATGCGCTACCAAGGGTACTCATCCCGCTTATATCTGGTTTTAGCAAAAGCCAAGTTAATAAACAAGCCACTGGATAACCAGCAACGATGGTCTGACGTATATCTATGTTTTTTTGCCGTAAAATCTTTAATAACACTGAAACAGCGACGCTACAAAACACCGCTATCGTTAAATACACCATGAGTTTTTACCTTGTTAAACGACTATTTTTGCGTGATGACTTTTCAAAAAATCAGAAAGTTCAAAAAAATAGCAAATTCAAAAACCAGAAAGTTTGCATATGAAATTTGAGCTGCCGAAAAGAGTAGAATAATAACATGTAACAAAATATTTTTGCGTAGCTATCAATTGAATTGAGGACAAGACCTAATAACTAGGGCGTGTCCTCATTTTAAAAATGGGGATGAAAATGAGATAAATCGCAGTCAAACAAGGAAAATAGCGCAGATAATATCGAGATATTAGTCAGCTATTTGACGCTGTTTGGCAAGATTTAGCCATTTTTAACCCATTTAGATGACTATCGATTGAATTGAGGACACGCCCTAATTGACCTATACCGTTCAAATTACAATTAGCATGCAGGTCTAATTGTGAAGTTTGCTAAAATAGCGAGCAATCCTAATAACTAAAGTAACGATTCAAAACAACGAGTGATACCGTTGATTTTGGCGTACTGCTATTGATGTTTTATGACTACCTATGAATACTCTATTTCGCTTTTTTGAAACTCGCCTGCCTGCCTTCCCTGATTCCCCTATGCCGCTACCCTCACCTCGTGATGGCATGCTTAAATTTCTGTGGGTGTGTACCAAAGGTCTACGCGGTTGGCTACTGCTATTTATGCTGTTGTCAGCAGGTATTGGTATCTATGAAGCGATGCTGTTTGCTTGGATTGGTAATATCGTCGACTGGCTTGGCGTATATACACCGCAGAATTTATGGTTAGAAAAAGGCGATATGCTGCTGATGATGCTAGCAGTCATGATAGTCAGCCCATTATGGATTGCCTTATCATCGTTCATTCATTTTCAGACCTTGCAAGGCGTGTTCCCAATGCAAATGCGCTGGCGTTTTCATCAGCGTATGCTTGGGCAGTCAATGCAGTTTTATCAGGATGAATTTTCAGGGCGTGTCTCAGCTAAAGTAATGCAAACGGCACTAGCCGTGCGTGATACCGTGATGACCGTTACCGACATGTTTATGTATGTCTCTGTCTACTTTATTACCTCGGGTATTATTTTATTCAACTTAGACAGCTTACTATTAATTCCATTTATCATCTGGTTCGTCTTGGTTGCCCTGAGCATTTGGTACTTTATTCCTAAATTAAAACACACTGCCATTGTTCAGGCAGATGCCCGTGCATTGATGGTTGGACGGATCACTGATGCTTATGCCAATATCATGACCGTCAAGCTATTTAGTCATTCACGCCGGGAGCTAGGTTATGCTAAGAATGCCATGGGGCAGTTTCTAGGCACTGTCCATGCACAGATGCGCTGGGTCAGCTATCTAGAAGTCTCGACTCATCTTATCAGTGTTATTTTGGTCAGTAGTACTGCTGGTATTGGTCTATATCTATGGCAGCAAGGAGACGTCGGTGTGGGCGCATTTGCTGCTGCAACGGCGATGGCACTACGTTTGAATGGTCTGACACGTTGGATTATGTGGCAAACTGCCAGTTTATTTGAAAGTATCGGTACGGTACAAGATGGCATGCGCACATTATCAGCCCCACAAACCATTGTCGATCAGCCAAGCGCGCCCGCCCTAGATGTATCTAAAGGTCGTATCGTGTTCGATGACGTAGATTTTAGCTATGAAAGTAATAACAGTGCCGATAATATCGAAAGCCAAAATATAGACGAAGCAAAGTTACCAGCAACCTCTACTATCAAACTTCTCGATAACTTTTATTTGGACATCGCGCCAGGTGAAAAGATAGGTTTGGTTGGCCGCTCTGGTGCAGGTAAATCAACGTTGGTAAATTTACTATTACGCTTTTTTGATGTTGATAGCGGTAAAATCCTGATCGATGGTCAGGCGATTGATGCGGTTACTCAAGAGTCTCTACGCCAACAAATCGGCATGGTCACCCAAGACACCTCTTTATTACATCGTACCGTACGCGAAAACATCGCTTACGGCCGTCCTGATGCAACCGATGAAGAAATCATTACGGCTACCAAGCAAGCCCAAGCTTGGGACTTCATCAAAGACTTATATGATGATAAAGGCAATGTTGGTCTTGATACCCAAGTCGGTGAACGTGGTGTCAAACTCTCTGGCGGACAACGTCAACGTATTGCCATCTCACGTGTTATGCTAAAAAACGCGCCGATTTTACTATTGGACGAAGCAACCAGTGCACTTGACTCTGAGATTGAATTTGCCATTACCGAAAGCCTGAATGACATTATGACTGGCAAAACAGTCATTGCCATTGCTCATCGTCTCTCTACCATTGCCGCACTTGATCGACTGGTCGTCATGGATAAAGGTCGAATTATCGAGCAAGGCAGTCATGATGAGCTATTGGCTCTACACGGTGTCTATGCACGGTTATGGCATCGTCAAAGTGGTGGCTTCTTAGGTGAAGACAGCTAGGGCGTGTCTTCAATTCACTCGATAGTCATCTCAATAGGCTAAAAGTGGTTAATTCTCATTAAAAATCAGACACAAGGAGGTGTTTACCTTATGAAAGCATTTGCAAAAAGTATTAATATTAGTGGAAAACAAGCGCGCTACTATAATCTTAGTCGGCTTGCTCCGTCGGTACCATCAAACACTGCCTCACGTGTACCGGCACACTTTTATGGTGGCAATAGCTTCACTGTTGGCACCTATCTACCACTACTAGGTGCTTTGGCAACTAACTTTGACATCAAATCCCTAGCCTTACGCGGCTACTGGTACGACAAACCGCAACGTCGTCGTCTAACGCGCGAACAAGATGCCGAGATACTTATTGAATTCCTAGAAAGAACACAAGACAAGCCTGTCGTTGGTATTGGCCATTCGCAAGGAGCAACTTCCACTGCAATCGCGGCGGCCAAACGCCCGGAACTGTTTTCACAGCTATATTTAATAGAGCCTGTGACGTTTACTAAAAGACAAGCCAGACTATATAACCTATTGCCACGTAAGCTTCTGCTGAACCGTGAGCCTTTTAAGAGCACGCTAGTCAAACAATCTATCTGGTCAAATATCGATGATTATTATGAGAGTTTACGCGAGCAACGTGCCTATCGACGTATCAGTGATGCACACTTACGGATATTCGCTGAGCAAAGCTTAATCAAAAATCCTGATGGCAGCTATACCTTGATATTCGCGCCCGAGCAAGAGCTCGCCAATTATTTTGGCGCCCCTCATATTGATAGCGCACTCAAGCAGCTTAAATGTCCTTATACGTTGATTACTGGCAAGCCCACTTTGTTTATCAATGACAAAGTGCGTAAGCAGTGGCGCAAATTCGTACCGGACAACCGTATAATATCCCTATCAGAATATGGTCATCTGTTGCCGATGGAAGCACCTGAATTATGTGCTCAAATCATCAATGAGAACTATCAAAGTAGCAAGTAAGCGTATTTATGACTGACCTCTTCTCCCCTGCACCGACTGACAATCTATTGCCTTATAATGGTAATGTGAACGACTTCGGTGTTGTTGTTGAGAACTGCGACACTTTGTATGATCGCTTATTAAATGAGTTACCTTGGCAATCTGATATCGTGACATTGTTTGGACAGACTCATATCACCACACGTCAAATCGTTTGGATGGGTGAAAGCAATACTACTTACCACTACTCTGGACAATCACGCTATGCCACTCCATGGACAGACTCTGTGTTTCACGTGAAACAATACATCGAGCAACAGCTATCAAGTATTGGCATCGATACTACTTTTAATTCTTGTTTACTCAATTATTATCCGTCTGGTACTGATGGTATGGGCTATCATGCAGATGATGAAAAGGAATTGGGTGCTCAGCCAATTATTGCTTCACTCTCTCTTGGTGCCACACGCAAATTTATCTTAAAGCATAAAAAAACCCAAGATAAAGTCGAGCTTCATCTTGAGTCAGGTCAGTTAATCGTCATGCATGGTGATACGCAAAAATTTTGGAAACACACCATTACAAAAACCAAAACCGTTGCAGCGGGACGTATCAGCCTAACGTTTCGACAAATACTCTCTCATTAGATTAAATATAGTCTAGAGCGTGTCTTAGCTTACTTTCAAAACAATCTTGCCGAAAGCATCGCCTTTTTGTAGCTCATGGTGAGCCGCAACCACGTCAGACAATGGATAAGTTTGCTGAATACGTAACGTCAACGCACCATCTGCAACAAGCTGTAAAACTCGAGCCATGTCCTCACCACTACGCTGCGACTTATAACCTGCCACATTTAAGTTCTTTTGGCTGCCTGCTTCTTTAAGCTTATCAACCCAAATCGTTGGTAATACATAGACATCACCTTCAGACTTCATGACATCAAGCGCTCGCATACCTGCTTCATTACCGACTAAATCTAGTAGCACATCCGCTTGCAGCTCAGGGAATGCCTCATCCTCAGTATAATCAATCCAGCCAGTCAGCTTAGATACATCTATCAATTCATCAAGCTGGGCGTATTTTTCTGGTGAGCAAATTACCGTCACCTTGATATTATCTTGCGCCACTTTATTCATTAGTAATTGAATCAATAAATGTCCGACGCCGCCTGCTGGAGCATTGATCACCACATGCTCACCGTCTTTAATATCTGCAAACTCTACAAACTGTATCGCCGTCTGTCCGATACAAGGCAATGCACCTGCTTGCTCCAATGTCACTGATTCTGGCACTTTTGCCAGTAGCTGGGCATCGACTGCGACATACTCAGCATAACCACCACCATTGAAAGTCAGCGCAGCAACTTGATCGCCAATACTGAAATGCTCGCTATTACTATCGACCACCACACCTGATACATCGAAACCTAAAATAGCTGACTCATTATTATCGAATTTTTCTTTTTGGATAGCGGCAGCACCCCAACCTTTTCCTTGACGTGTTTTATAATCGACAGGGTTGATACCAGCATAAGCGACTTTGACTAATACTTGGTTATTTTCTAATACAGGCACAGCGACATTGTCTTGGTAAATCATCACTTCAGGTGTACCGAACTCATTGATGAGTACAGCATGTTGGGTCGTTAGTAGTTGGCTATTAGACATCGTTATATATCCTTATATATTATCGGGCGTTTTTTGCACCCACTATTTTGATTGGTATTGTTTTAATAAAACGTTAATTTCAAAACATACTGACGACTACTTTATAACGGATTTAGATGTATTTTACAACAGCGACAACTCTGCACTGATTGGCAGATGATCCGACAGCGTCGACCAAGGCTTACCAGTGTGTACCCACGCATCCTTTATCTTTAGATTTCGCACATAAATGCGATCTAGACTGAGTACAGGTAACTTGGCTGGGAATGTTGGCAACAGCTTACCATGGCAGTGTTTAAAGGCTTCCGTCATCCCTAGACTAGTGGCCAGCTTATCGCAGGACATTTTTTTCCAATCATTAAAATCACCTGCCAAAATCAGGGGCTGATCATCAGAAATTTCATGACATATATAGTTAGTAATGGCTTCGTATTGCTTGATACGATCACGCTCAAACAAGTTCAAATGCGCGCACAGCACCACAACCGGTCTCTCCCAACCTATCGGCTGTACTTCACAATGCAACACGCCGCGCTGCTCTAGCTTATTGACGGTAATATTAACATTGTGTTTTGGATCTAAAGGAAAACGGCTCAATACGGCATTGCCATGATGACCATTCTCGTACTCTGAGTTTTTGCCATAGCTATTCTGTAGCTGTAAATACTCACCGAACCACTCATGCTGTGATTGATCAGGATATTCATTGTATTGCAGGTTTCGCTTCAGGTTTTGACCTTGCACTTCTTGCAGACATAGTATGTCGGAACCAACGATATCAAGTGCTTGGGCAATACCTTGCATTTTGACTTGTCGATTTAATGGCGACATACCTTTATGAATGTTATAGCTGGTTAGAACAAAAGAGGTCGTAGTTTTCATTTTATTAGTCATAGACTTAGTATTTATAAAGTAAGGATTGATAGTGCTTCTTCAAAATTTATCGCAAAAATATTTAGTAATGTGGGGTCAAACACACATCAACATAAAAAAGCATTGATTCGTATAGAACCAATGCTTCCATGTTATACCTATCCGCCATCAATGGCTAATTCATACATAACTCTCATTGATGGAGTGTCTTAGCAAATCAGTAACGGGTTACCAAAGCAATCGGTTGATCTGCACCCATGATTTCTTCTGGTAAGAATACCGCTTTACCACCATTGTGAATGACATGCTCAATGATTTCGCCTACTGCATCATCAGTGACACCTTCGGTGGTAGCATCATCTACGATACTCAATGTTTGCGCTTGCTCATCAATTTTAGCAGACTGGATATATCGGCGGCGCACGTAAAGTGTCTCACCCACCCCTTGGAACGCGCTACGATAGATTTCTTGTAGGTCAGTTTGTAACATATTGGCACCGCGAGCTTTATCAATCTCACCCATGGCTGCTTGATGTAGCGACGTACGATAGCCTTCTACTGCTTCTTGTACACTGTCGATGATATGCTGGGCATGGCCATCTTCTAAGTTGGTTGCATTTGATACTGTGGCAATGATGTTATCTGGACGGTCGCATACTTCTTTATAATAGCCGATATTTTTGGCATCGCCCACGACCACGAGCGGCATTTTATGCTCGCCCCATAGCTCTTGCACACTCTTATCTACTTGGTTAAAGAACTCTTTTAAATAGCTGCTCTCATTGTTCGACGAGCGATCTGTGCCGCCATCTCCTGTTGTATACAGGCCATTATTTTCGATTGGGAACGGGATATTATCCATATTGTTTTGCACATCGTCGTCTTTACCTAACTCTCTAATGACTCGATCATTAGATGCTTCGATTAAACGTGCACCATCACGGGTTAGCACTACCGTATAATAATGAACCGCACTTGCCATATCACGCACCAAATCTCGAGTCGCAAAACGATGTGAAATCATAACGCGCTCAGTGGTATCGATCGGCATACGAATCACTTGCACATCTTCAGTACTGGCAAAAATAGCTAAAGTATCGAGATTTAAGTTATGATTTAGCTCTTTGGTTTTGGCATGAATATTATCTAGAATCGTGGTCGCTATACGCTTGTCGTATTCATTGGTTAAGCGTTCTTCGACTACTTTTAATTGGTTTTTTAGGGCGATTGGATCTTGATCATTGGCAGGATGCTCACGATGAGTCTTGACAAAAATACTGACCGCAGGATTAGCATTGGTCTCGCGTAAGCTTTTGAGAGTTGCTTTCATATATTGCTCCTTGTTTTATTATCATTTACTCTTAACGTTGTAGATTTTCTAGGTGTCAGTTATTAATAACTAACCACTTATGCAATGTACGCTTTTAAAACTGATAAAAAATCGAGGCCTTATAAATGCCTGCTTTCATGTGTCAGGAAATTTAATCATATCCTCTTTGATTAGGGCGTGTCCTCAATTCAATCGATAGTTATTTAAATGGGTTAAAAATGGCTAAATCTTGCCAAATGGCGTCAAATAGCTGGTCAATATCTCGATATTATCTGCGCCATTTTCCTTGTTTGACGGCAATTTATCTCATTTTTATCACCATTTTTAAAATGAAGACACGCCCTAATGTTCTATTACTTTTCTTTCGAGGCCGTACATACTTTCATATCAGTCTATGTAGTCGATATTTAATACATAGAATCTTAATACCTTACATAGAACCTTAATACCTTGGGTATCAACGCATTAACGATTATTTTTTTGTGCTATTACTTTGATGCTAACAGTAAGGTCACCCTATCTATACGACTAATTTGCAATCAAATGATGGTTCTTTGTAAATAGAAAGATTTCTATCACCATAGACATTGAGGCTTTTTGTTCCATATCCTCTGTATATCAACGACGACATTCCTTTACCCTCTATATTATGAGTACTCAGGTTGTATTTCTATCAATCGAACCCATCTTTTATATAACCTACCTATAAAACTGTAAGATACTAAAAAGCCAACGCACTGCATTTTTGGTTAATTAATATTTTTATCACATCACACTTAATTAATAATAATTCATTCACTAATATCGGATACCTTTATGACATCTATTTCTTCAGACTTACGGCTTGTCGATTTTGCTACTGCTACGCCGAGTATGTTACAAAGCCAAGTTATCGATGCTATCGATAATGCCAATGCATTTTTAGATGCGATGACAGATACCATAGATAATAGTACTTCCGCCCTAGAGGATGTGATGACTTTTGATCATATCAATCTCGCGCTAGATCGCAGTTGGGGTATCCTATCGCATCTTAACAGTGTGATGAGTAATGATGAAATTCGTCATGTACATCATGAACTACTGCCTAAACTATCAGCTTATGGCACTCGTGTAGGACAACATCAGCCACTATTTAATCGTTATCAAACGATCGTGAATGACACAGTATTTTTTGCGACGCTTGAGCCTGCGAGATCACGTGCCATTGAGCTTGCTCTAAGAAGCTTTGAGTTATCAGGAGTTGCACTACCTAAAGCTGAACAAGAAAAGTTTGCGGCCATTCAAAGCAAACTATCCACCTTATCGGCAACCTTCTCTGACCATGTTTTAGATGCCACACAAGCATTTGCACTGCCTTTACAAAAAGAACAGTTAGCAGGTTTGACCGAAAGTGGTTTGGCATTATTGGCAGATGCAGGTGAGCAATACAAAGCCCGTCAGCTTGCCAGCGATGTGCTCACGCAAGCTGATATTGAGACGCTACCAACGCCTTATTATGTGGCAAGTTTAAACATTCCTGTCTATCTCGCTATCATGACCCATGCTGATAATCGCGATTTGCGTGAGACTATGTACCGTGCTTACGTTACCCGTGCATCTGAATTTGATAAGCATACCAATGCTAAAGGTGAGTCGCTAAACAATGCTGATATCATGAGTCAAATTCTAAGCTTGCGTGAGCAAAAAGCAAAACTACTAGGTTTCGATAATTATGCAGAAGTCTCACTATCGACCAAAATGGCTGACAACGTAGCGGAAGTTGAAGCCTTCTTACGTGACCTAGCAGAGCAAGCAACGCCTACTGCTAAGCAGGACTTAGCACAACTACAGAAATACGCGAAGAACCATAGTATCGATGACCTGCAATCATGGGACAGCGCCTATATCGCTGAAAAAGTAAAGCAAAGCGAATTTAGCTTGTCACAAGAGGAAATACGACCTTACTTCCCATTACCAAAAGTGATTGATGGTTTATTTGCCATTGTTGAGCGCTTGTACGGCATAAAAGTTCAAGAGAAAAGTGAATCTGTGTCACGCTGGCATGAAGATGTGCGTTTTTATCAGTTGTTTGATGCTGACGACCATTTACTTGGCGGCTTCTACTTCGATTTATTTGCACGCAGTGGTAAGCGAGGCGGTGCTTGGATGAGTGGTTTCCAGTCGCGTTATACTTATGATGAGCAAGATCACCAACAGCTGCCTGTTTGCTTTATGGTCGGCAATTTCACGCCTGCACTTGCGGGCAAGCCAAGCTTATTGACTCATGACGAAGTATTGACATTATTCCATGAGTTCGGTCACGGCTTACATCATCTACTAACCCAAGTGACTGTCGGTGATGTCGCTGGTGTCAATGGCGTCGAGTGGGATGCAGTTGAACTACCAAGCCAGTTTATGGAAAACTGGGCATGGGATGCGGAAGGTATCGCACTGATTAGCAGTCATGTTGAGACCGGAGAGCCGTTGCCTAAAGACAAACTCGATGCACTATTGGCTGTCAAAAACTTCCAAAGCGGCATGCAAACACTGCGTCAAATCGAATTCGCCCTGTTTGATTTATTGATTCATGGGCATTCGCCAGCACTTGATTATGATGGTGTTTTAGCAACGCTAAACAAAGTACGTAGCGATATCTCTATCATGCAAACGCCTGATTATAACCGCTTTGCTAACGGATTCAGCCATATCTTCGCAGGTGGTTATGCGGCTGGCTATTACTCTTATAAATGGGCTGAGCTGTTATCTGCAGATGCCTTTAGTAAGTTTGAGGAAGACGGTATTTTTAACTCAGCCACAGGTAAATCTTTCCGCGAGTCTATCCTGTCCGTTGGTGGCAGTTTTCCAGCCAAAACCAATTTTGAGAACTTCCGTGGTCGTAGTGCCAGCATCGATGCTTTATTACGTCATAGTGGTTTTGATAGCTCTAAAAATATCAACGCTGCCAATGCTCAAACGACTCACGAGGCGATTTAAATGCGTTACCAATCATCAAGCCCTAAACGTCGGTTTTTAGCAGGCGTTCGCTGTCCAAAATGCCAAGCGATAGACGCGGTAGTACAGGTGAATATCGTGACTCCAGCACCTGATGAATACATCGAGTGTACTTTGTGTGGGCACGCAGAGCATCGCCCTGACCCTGATGCGATCAGTGCCAAAAACCATCTCGAGGATCAACTGGCTCGTGATGCAATGGTCACGGGTACAAGTGGTACAGTGAAGTTCAAATCCTAATTATCTGATATTACGCGTCAAGTCCTAATCGCTACTGGCCTATCTATCAATAGATAGGCTTTTTATTTTGAGTTTGCTATAGTATGGCTATCTATATTTCTAACATAAATCGACTACAATATGAAAAGCCAAAATATGCGTCCTTTATCAACTAAACTATCAGAAGAAAATTCTACTAAATCTTGGAAAAAATGGTTGCTAGCATTGATATTAGCAACGCTATTTATTGGTTACTTGATTTGGAAAAGTGCTTTGTCTGATACAAGCACATCTCTACCAGTCACAAAACAAATTGAAGCGACAGAGTCTATTTCTACGCCACTTAATAGTGTGACGAGCGATTTGGAAGATACAAATGTACCTGTATCTTCAAATAATCAATCGCTTGATCCTGATGCTATTTTGAGCGCGCCTTTACCAGAAACTGACAGTTTGGCCAAAGAAGAGAGCGATCGTCTCAATGACGAAACCAACCGCTTAGTTGAGCAAGAGAAGTTACTGGCTGAACAACTTGCTATGAATAAGCAGTTGGCTGACATGAAAGCAGAGCAAATTACATTGGTTGAGCAACAGATAGCTCAACTAGAAGCGAGTGGTACTGTTAAGACTGAGGTCAAATAAATTTATATTTATTATAAAGGGGCTGGCAATGGCGACTCTACAATTAACCCAGGCCCCTATTCTCACGAGTAGCGCACAACTACTTATTCTGCCAGTTAATACGGCAGGTATTCTTCTAGATCCTGTACTCACAAAATCTAAAACTTTATTTCCTGATAATTATCAACGTTACTATCGCGCGTGCCGTGATGGTAGTTTAAATGTGGGTAGTTGTATGCTCCATAAGCGTGCACTTGAGCAAGCTGGACTGGGCATAAGCAGTAATGGCAATCAACCAAGCTATATCGCCAACCTTGTTATATCAGATCATCCTTATCACCCGGTACGCATGCGTTGGTTGACAGAAGCAGTAACAGACTGTCAACAGCAGCTCATACCTTTGATACGCTATCAAGGTATCCGTAGAATTGCCCTACTTGCACGTCCGCTTATACATAATAGTGTACGGAATAACGACCCTGAAACACGAAGTTCAGGGCAATCACTTCCTTTAGATTGGGATGCTGATATTTTGCCGTTACTGATTGAGAAATTACAAGATCTGCCTAAGTTACGTATCGACGTACATGTGCCTAAAAATATTGAATTTTAAAATGGAATAAGCCGAAATGGTTAAGACAAGATAGCACCAAAAAGCACCATTATTAGCAGTGGTGAGCCTCAGTGAGTGAAAAGCTCATCCTTGCTCGTTCAACGTTATAACCTCGTCCAATATTATATAATCTAAGAATAATATCCATAAAAAAACCGCCTTGAATACTCATGAAGAGTAGCTCAAAGCGGTTTTTTTTGTACTAAATTAAACCAAACCAATTGTTAAAAATTAGTTCTGCTCAATACCTTTCATAGTCAGCTTAATGCGACCACGGTTATCAACGTCTTGAACGAAGACCTTAACGATCTGACCTTCTTTCAAGTAATCTGATACATTTTCTACGCGCTCTTCTGCGATTTGTGAGATATGTACTAGACCATCAGTGTTTGGCAATACGTTAACGAATGCACCGAAGTCAACAATACGAGCAACTGTACCTTCATAAGTTTTACCGACTTCAACTTCAGCAGTCAATGCTTCGATTTTACCAATAGCGGCTTTAGTCGCTGCTTTGTTTTCACCAAAGATACGAATCGTGCCACCATCATCGATATCGATAACGGCGCCAGTTTCTTCAGTTAGCTGACGAATCATCGCGCCGCCTTTACCGATTACGTCACGGATTTTGTCCGGATTGATTTCGATAACCGCATAGTTAGGTGCATGAGCGTTGATTTCAGTACGGCTCTCTGGCAATACTTTATTCATCGCATCTAGGATATGGATACGACCAGCATGGGCTTGCTTAAGCGCTTGCTCCATGATATCAGGTGTAATACCTTCGATTTTGATATCCATCTGCAGCGCAGTAATACCATCTTTAGAACCAGCAACTTTAAAGTCCATATCGCCAAGATGATCTTCATCACCTAAGATGTCTGATAGTACAGCGAAACGCTCGCCTTCTTTGACCAGACCCATCGCAATACCAGCAACTGGTGCTTTTAATGGTACGCCTGCATCCATCAATGCCAAACTTGCACCACAAACAGATGCCATAGAAGATGAACCGTTTGATTCAGTAATCTCTGATACCACACGGATGACATATGGGAAGCGTTCGCTATCTGGAAGCATTGCTTGTACACCGCGACGTGCTAAACGGCCATGACCGATTTCACGACGTTTTGGAATACCTTCACGACCCGTTTCACCTACTGAGAAATGCGGGAAGTTGTAATGCAGCATGAAATGGTCACGGATAGTGCCACCTAGCGAGTCAATCATGTTGACGTCACGACTGTTACCCAATGTGGTCGTAACCAATGCTTGCGTCTCACCACGAGTGAATAGTGCTGAACCATGCGTGAATGGCAGTACACCAACTTGTACGTCAAGCGCGCGAACGGTCTCAAGATCACGACCATCAATACGTGGTTTACCTGACAAAATATTGTCACGAACCGTGCGATACTTAAGGTCGTTATAGATTTCTTTAAGCTCAGTTACTGTATCAGCATAACTTTCTGACTCAGCATCACCAGCAAGCGAATCAATAATTGACTGCTTGATTTCGTCAAGCTTAGCGTAACGTTCTTGCTTGTCTGTGGTAGTGTAAGCATCTGCAACTTGCTCACCGAACTGCTCTTTCATGCTGCTTGTAAGCGCTTGATCGCGTTCAGGAGCACTATACTGTTGCTTAGCAGTACCGATCTCTTCTGCCATTGACGCAATGTTGTCAATAACGATTTGCTGTTGTTGATGACCGTATAATACTGCGCCTAGCATCTGATCTTCTGAAAGCTCTGCGGCTTCAGACTCAACCATCAATACTGCAGACTTAGTACCAGCCACAACCAAATCAAGATCGCTCTCTTTGAGCTGCTCAATGGTTGGGTTCAGTACGTATTCACCGTTGATAAAACCAACACGTGCTGCTGCAACTGGACCATTGAATGGCGCATCAGAAATAGCCAATGCCGCTGAAGCACCGATTAGTGCAGCGATATCAGCTGATTGAGTTTTATCTGATGAAACGACTGTCGCTGTGATCTGAATTTCGTTAACATAGCCTTCAGGAAATAGCGGACGAATCGGACGATCGATTAAGCGCGAAGTTAAAGTCTCAAACTCGCTCGCACGGCCTTCACGTTTGCCATAAGCACCCGGAATTTTACCCGCTGCATACATTTTTTCTTGGTAGTTTACCGTTAGCGGAAAGAAGTTTTGACCTGCTTTGGCTTCTGATTTTACGACTGCTGCGACTAGTACAGTAACGCCGCCCATGTGAACTAAAATAGAGTTTGCCTGACGTGCTACGCGACCAGTTTCGATAACAACTTGCTGGTTACCGTATTGGAATTCACGCTTAATAGTGTTAAACATTGTCATATAATATTCCTAATGTTGACTGACAAAAATAATATCAGCGCTATAAAAATCTGATATCTGTCATTAAAATTCTTTGTATATAGCCGTTTATTGACAAGGCTCCTGTTGTAGGATGATGTCAATTAGGGTCAATATCGCTACCTATTTATCTCATATATATGTCTATGATAGACATCGTACGCTTACGTATATTTGGTCGTTCAAATTTGGTTGTACTATAAATACTATCAAAGGCCTTCATACAAAAGGCATCAGTGATCAAAACTACCATACATGATATTTTCTGTGTTCTTTAAGTATTTATATTTATAGTGGCTAGACTACAGCCAATCACTCTGTAAATAATCGCTATATAACTAGCAGCCATATGATAAAACTTCCTAGGCATTATTTTACAGTGATTTATAGTCATTGACCAATGAATTGCAAAACGGCACGTATCCTGCCAGTTCGCACTTCAGTTGTGATTAAACCATCAATGTTATCGCTAATCAGCTATTTATTACTTACTCTCAGATGGCTATATCAGTTAAGACAACAACTCTTAATAGCCCATACTGATAAGCATAAAAAAACGGCGTGAAACTATTCCACACCGTTTTTAGAAAAATCTATTTTATCGATATTAGCGAGCAAATGCTAAGCGGCTTAGCAAAACCTTTAAAGTAATGCCACATACGGGCACTTTTTAATTTGGCAGCCACTCGCACTGTTGTCGCTAGATTAACGACGTAGACCTAACTGGCTAATAAGGGTGGTATAACGACCAAGATCTTTACCTTTTAGGTAATCAAGCAATTTACGACGGGTGTTAACCATACGGATAAGACCGCGACGGCTATGATGATCCGCTTTATGCGCTTTAAAATGGTTCTGTAGATCGTTGATACGAGCACTTAATAAAGCTACTTGAACTTCTGGTGAACCAGTGTCGCTTTCGCCACGTTGGTATTGAGCAATGATTTGTTCGCGATCAGTATTAGTTAGCATAAATATCTCCGGCAATGCTAAAAGCTTAAAAATACACTCGAATTTGAGTCGTTTTAAAAGCAGTAGAATAGTAAATAAAGTAACTTGCACGTCATTCAGGACAACCCTGCATTACTAGAGTTGACCTAGTGTACGACAAGCTCAATTAATTATAACGATCATTTATATGAAGCTGCTATGAGACAGTATCTAATATAGCCATCCGTTTTGAATAGTCTACTGGATACAATATCCCATCTAAACTAAATTTAAATGTGACGCTGATTATAACAAAAAACTGCTGAACTCGCAGCAGTTTTTCACATTAGTTTTACGGCTAAATTAGCTTCTATCGAAAACATCAAACCTAGTCATTTACAAACTCTAGTCATTTACAAACTCTAGTCATTTACAAACTCTAGTCATTTACAAACTCTAGTCATTTACAAACTGAGCCATCTGATAGTGCTATTTATTTTTTGATATCGCTCTCAGTAGCATTACCACCAAGCTGGTCATCTCCGAGCGGTGCCGCTGTAGTGACTTCCGCTAAGCTAGCTGGAGTACTATGTTCGCTAGGATTAATCTCTTCTGCAAGCTTTTCAATCTCTTTTTCTTGCTCGTCCATACTGTTTGATGAATTACTCATATTAGCTCCTGAATTATTATTTTTTTGGACTAACTGCGATTGCACTCATTGATACTGAAACGTGCAAACTATAAATACATTAGTATGGCTCTACTCTGGAAAACACATTGGACAAATTATTTGCTTTCTTTCGTACTTTCTACATTATCAGCAATACGGTCTGCAGCTGCTTCAGTATCTGCTGCATGATTGTTTTCAGTCTGGTCTTTGAGCGCTGCAGTCGCTGCATCAGAACGTTGTTGCTCAAGCTTAGTATCGTTTGGGTTAGAATTTGACATAATATTTTCCTTAGTTATGGTTATGAATGATTAAAGTATTTTGATGCTTGTTTGACGATTAGATAGCAAGAACTCTAAAATAGTGCTTTATCTATAGCATCAACAAAATTGGTTATATCATCTGGATTACGCGAGGTGATAAGATTGCCATCAACTTGTACTGTTTTATCTACATAATTTGCGCCAGCATTTTCTAAATCTGTCTGGAGCGTAGGATAAGCAGTCAATGTTTTACCCTTAGCGATACCTGTGTTAATGAGTATCCAAGGTGCATGACAGATAACAGCCAACGGCTTATTCGCATCATTGATAGCATTAATTATTCTATGAGCTTCTTTATTGCCTCGGATGGTATCTGCATTCACAGTACCGCCTGGTAGCACTAATGCATCATACTCAGTAACACTGGCTTCATTTGTAAAGATATCAGCAGTGAAAGTATCACCTTTATCGACATCTTGCTTCATCGCTTGGACTTCTTTATCTTCGTTAGTAGTAATAAGAACTGTCTTGTAACCTTTGTCTTTCAGTTGGTTATTAACCTCTTCGTACTCTGCTTGTTCAAAGTTATTGTGTAGTAAAAAAGCAATAGTTTTCATAATACTTCCTATCTTTATATTTGTGATTTTATATAAGAAAATTTATTATTGATTTGCCTATTTTTCTTGTTATTAGTGCCTTTTGTTTTTATTGAGCGTCGAGCCTTGGGCCGTAAAACCTTCCTTGTTAGAACTATTCCATACTAGTTTTTTATTATTGTAAGTTTTTATTATTAGCCTGCTTTTTGTTTTTCTTACTTTTTTTTGTCATTTTATTATATTAATTATTTCGTCTGGCTTTCCCTAGCTGACATATCTAATGTACAAAAAAAACAGGTTCCACCATAGGTGAAACCTGCAATAAAATGTGAGGATATGTGATTAATGTAAACTGTTAGTAAGCCAAAAAGGCTTTATCGCGACTTATTTAACAAGAATAAAACTAACGCTGAATTAATTTTTTTGGCTGTAATCGACCATTCAGACTGACTGCACCTAAACCTAAAAACTGACCGTCTTCGTTTATCAAGCGAATATCCACAGGTATTTCATGCTTTAATGGCTTCGTATCAGTAAGCTGCTCGCTATCATCTGTTTCAGAAATAAATTGCTGATTAACATTAACAGCTACTTCGTTATTTTCCAATGATTCGCTGTCAATATTGCCTGCTATATACGTTCTGATATCATCTGTCAGTTGCTCAAACACATTTAGACGTTGCCCCATATGTATACGAGTACACTGTTCAGTCGTCAATATCATTTCGGCGTCAATATTGACACAAGCATCCACTGGCATCAGCTGCCCTTGTCGACTATCCAACGCTAGCGCTTCTAAATCCGGCAAGGCAATCGCATTATCAATGTTAAAATCACCCACTTGCGTACGTCGCAATGCTGTCAGATGACCTAATGTACCTAGTGCTTTAGCAATATCTTCACCAAGAACACGTACATACGTACCTTTAGTACAAGTCACTGTCAATTGGATTTGCTCGTGATCAATTGCTTTTAAATCAATCGCCTTAATCACAATATCTCTAGAGGCTCGCTCTACTTCTATACCAGCACGGGCATATTCATAGAGTTTTTTACCGTCTTTTTTTAGTGCAGAATACATTGGAGGTATCTGCTGCTGAGCGCCTGAAAATTGCTGAGCAACTTGCTCTAATAGTGCAGTACCGAAAGTTGGAATAGCTGCTTGCTCAACGATTTTGCCATCTGCATCGCCAGTATCGGTCTGACCACCAAGCAAAATAACGGCTTCATAGGATTTGTCAGCATCAAGCTGATAATGACTGAACTTCGTTGCTTCACCCATGCATATCGGCAATAGACCCGTTGCCATTGGATCAAGCGTACCCGTATGCCCCGCTTTTTTGCTGTCATGATTCGGTGATTTAAATAAATATTTCACCTTTGACACCACTTGCTGTGAGGTCATACCTTTGGGTTTATCTACTAAGATAACCCCTGAGACTTTTATTTTATCGCATTGCTTGGATGATATAGACATAATATAAAATTACTCGTCATTCTCATTTTGTTCTGTCTTAGTGACGGCCTGGCTAATCAGATCCATCATATAATTACCACGAGCGGTCACTTCATCATAATGAAAACGCAAGCGCGGTGTAGTACGTGTCTTTAAACTATGACTGAGCTCAGTACGTAAGAAACCCGCTGCGTTGTTCAGTACGGTAACGCTCTCTTCGTGATTCGTCTTGGTCATTGCATCATTAAGCCCAGGCTCCATGATAGTGACATAGACATCGGCATATCCTAGATCTGGGCTAACCTTGACACTAGAAATAGTGACAAAACCAGTCAAACGCGGGTCATTAACTTCATCGCGAATAAGAACAGCAAGCTCACGCTGAATTTGATCGGATAAGCGTTGTAAACGTTGGTTCATTTTATTACCTTAATTTGGTAGGGCTCATTTTCATTGATTAGCCCATTTGCTTATTAATACATCTAAGGGCTGGTATTTGTTAAAAAAGGCCTAGCAGGATGTACCTGTTAGGCCTAAGTACAGCTAGATATGAAAGGTATACTAATATGCTCAGCGAATTAAGCGTATTGCATTATTAGAGACCTTTATATCGAACAGCGACTTTAGATAGTACGTGCGAACTCTTGGATTTCGAAGACTTCGATCTTATCACCAGCTTCGACATCGTAACCACGTACCGCTAGGCCACATTCCATACCAGTACGTACTTCATTGACGTCTTCTTTGTAACGACGCAATGATTGCAATTGACCAGTAAAGATAACTTGGTCAGCACGCAATACGCGGATAGGCTTGTTGCGATAGATTGTACCTTCAACGACCATACAACCAGCAGCCGCACCGAACTTACTAGAGCGGAATACTTCGCGAACATCTGCAACACCAAGGATTTTCTCACGATGTTCAGGGGCCAACATACCGCTCATTGCTGCTTTTACATCGTCAATCAAGCCATAGATGACACTATAGTAGCGAATATCCATGTTGGCAGAATCTGATTTACGACGTGCAGTAGCATCCGCACGAACGTTGAAACCTAGTAGTACTGCTTCGCTAGACTCTGCAAGTGTTACGTCAGACTCAGAGATAGGACCAACGCCTGAACTAATCACTCTGACTTTAACTTCGTCAGTTGACAACTCATTTAGTGCAGAAAGCAATGCTTCAAGTGAACCACGAACATCAGTTTTCAATACGATATTCAAGAATGACACATCGCCTTGTTCCATCTGATCGAACATGCTTTCAAGACGCATAGCGTTTTGACGTTCAAGTTGACGCTCACGCTCACGATTGGTTCTAAAGTCAGCAACTTCACGAGCTTTTTTCTCATCAGTTACTACTAAGAATTCACTACCAGCAGCTGGCGTTTCAGGCAGACCCAAAATCTCTACAGGGATAGAAGGACCGGCTGATTGGATACGTTGACCATGCTCATCTGTTAGCGCACGGACTTTACCATAATGCTCACCAGCTAGAACCAAGTCGCCTTGCTTCAATGTACCTTTTTTAACTAGGACACTAACAACAGGACCACGACCTTTTTCAAGTCTTGATTCAATGACGACACCCTGTGCAGCGCCATCTACAGGTGCTTCTAGTTCCATTAACTCAGCTTGTAAGCTAATAAACTCTAGCAAGTTGTCGATACCTTCGCCTGTTTTGGCTGAGATACGTGCCATTGGTGTATCACCACCCCATTCTTCTGATACGACTTCTTTCGTCGTCAATTCATTAAGAACGCGGTCAGGATCAGCGCCTGGCTTATCCATTTTGTTGATAGCAACAATAATCGGCGTACCAGCAGCACGAGCATGATCAATGGCTTCTGCCGTTTGTGGCATCATACCATCGTCAGCTGCGACAACAAGTACCACAATATCAGTCGCTTGAGCACCACGTGAACGCATTGCGCTAAAGGCTGCGTGACCTGGTGTGTCAAGGAAAGTAATAACACCGCGCTCGGTTTTTACATGGTAAGCACCGATATGCTGTGTAATACCGCCAGCTTCGCCATTCGCAACTTTCGTTTCACGAATTTTATCTAGTAGTGACGTCTTACCATGGTCAACGTGACCCATGATAGTTACGACTGGTGGACGCGTTTGCACGTTGCTACTACGTTCATCAACCGCATACTGTAAGTCATCTTCAACTTTAGTATCACTGACTGGAACTGGGTTGTGACCCATTTCTTCAACAAGTAGACTTGCTGTCGCTTGGTCAATAGTGTCTGACTCACGAGCCATTTCACCCATTTTCATGAGCAGTTTGGTCACTTCACGAGCTTTAACCGCCATACGTTGAGCAAGATCGGCTACTGTAATTTGCTCACTGATCTCAACGTCATAAACGATTTTTTCGACAGGTTTTTCAAATTTATGCTGTGATGCTTGCGTTGAGCGCAAACCGTTTTTACGGTTTTTGATCTCACGCTCATCTTGATTCTTACGACGACGACCACGAGCACCAGTGCTGCTTGCACCGCGCTTGATTTCGCGACGTTCTTTTTCAAATGACTCTTCTAATGCGTCACCGACTAGACCTTCAGCCAATGGCTCATCTTTACGAACTTCAGCAGCAGGCTGATCCGTGTATTTACCAGCCATTTTACGCATTTGCTCAAGTGTGCGCTTTTGCGCTTCTTCAGCTTGAACACGGCGTGTTTCTGTTTCGATTTCACGTAAACGTGCTTCTTCTTTTTCACGTGCTTCACGAGCTTTACGCTCTACTGCTGTTTCAACTTTTGGTTTCGTAGCAGCGACTTTTTTCTTCGGTTGTTCTTTAGGCTTGACTTCAACAGTCGTTTTTCCGCCTTTCTTAACAACAACTGACGTTGAAATATCGTCGTTCTTGTCATCAGATTTTTTGCTAGAGCCCAAGCTTGCACGCATCGCGGCCAAGGTTGCTGCTTGACGTTCTTCAGATTTTTTCTTAGTAGCAGCACGCTCTTCAGCGTCCTTAGCAGCACGTTCTTGCGACTCAATCATCGCTTGCTCACGCGCAGCCAATTCTTCAGCCATTTTTTCTGGATCAGGCTTTTCGAATACTTTCTTTTTACGCACTTCAACATTGACACTCTTAGATTTACCTGAAGAGCCAGTCACACGCGCAGTGCTAGTCGTTTTAGACTTGAGACTAATACGACGCTTCTCTTGCTGACCGTGACTTTGCTTTAAATACGTCACCAACTTCTCTTGCTCAACTTCTGAGACTAGGTCATCCTCTGCACGAGCAGGTAGTCCAGCATCTACTAATTGCTGTTTTACAGCACTTGCAGTTTTGCCTACCATATCTGCCAGTTCTTTGACGGTCTTATCTGCCATTTATTATCACCTACTGTCTATTATTTGCTATATGTTCAATTCAGTTGTTGGCTACAAATGATTGGGGTAAGGCTGGTATTTGTGTTGCAGTCATACCAGCACTTTATTATCGATAGCATATCACCAAAAGACAGCGATATGCAGTTACCGCTTATTCATTGAACCAAGATTCCCGAGCTTTCATGATGAGTTTTCCTGCGGTTTCAGAGTCTAAACCTTCGATATCTTCGAGATCGAAGACTGCTTGTTCTGCCAAATCATCAACGGTAATGATGTCTTGTTGTGCCATTTTATAAGCCCAACTAACGGTCATACCTTCAAGCTCTTGTAGCTCTTGACTTGGCTCTTTCATGTTCTGTTGTTTGACCAGTTCATCAGCAATGACCACTTCTTTAGCACGCTCTTGAATCATCTCAATCGCGTCATCGTCTAGACCTTCGATATCATAAAAGGTTTCAACTGGTACGTAGGCCACTTCTTCAATACTTGTGAAGCCGATATCGACAAGCGCTTGGGCTAAGTCTTTATCCACTTCTAGACGTTCATAGAATAATTCGATAAACGCTTTAGATTCGTTTTGTTGACGTTGCTGATACTCTTCTTCTAGCATCATATTAAGCTTATAGCCCGTCAATTCAGATGCCAAACGTACGTTTTGACCTTGTGAGCCAATAGCACGTGCTAACTGATCGTTGGTGCTAAAGATAATATCAGCAGTCTGAGTATCTTCATCTAAAATAATGCTGCTAACGTCAGCAGGCTCTAAAGAGCTAATGATAAATTGGGCAGGATCATCTGACCAAACCACCACATCAATACGCTCACCATCAAGCTCTTGCTGTACTGCTTGGATACGCGTACCACGCATACCAATACAAGCACCTACAGGGTCGATACGATGATCATTGGTCTTCACTGCTATTTTAGCACGAGTACCTGGCAAACGCGCGACGTTACGAATTTCAATAATTTGTTCAGCAATCTCAGGTACTTCTTTTTGCATCAATGCTGAAAGCATTTCAGGATGAGTACGAGAGAGTAATAACTGTGCACCGCGGTTTTCACGGTTTACATGATATAAAATTGCGTTGATACGTGACTTGGCACGTAGCTGCTCACGTGGCAACATCTGATCGCGTGACAAGTAACCTTCGGCATTGTCGCCCAAATCGATGATATAACCATCGCGAGTCTGTTTTTTGACTTCGCCATACATCATCTCACCAATACGTGGCTCAAAAGCATCAGCGACTAGCGCGCGCTCAGCTTCACGGATTTTTTGGATAATAACCTGTTTGGCTTGCGTGGCAGCGATACGACCGAACTCAATCGATTCAATCTGCTCTTCTTTTATATCGCCGATTGACCATTCTTCTTGATCAAGATCGGTAATGGCTAGCTGACATGCAGGCATTTCATGGTCTTCATCTGCAACCACTGTCCAATAACGATAAGTATCATAATCGCCCGTTGCACGATCGATGGCAACCCGTACCTCCACTTCTGGCTGTTCGGTGTATACTTTTTTCTTGGTAGATACCACTAAAGCGTCTTCAATCGCTTCAAAGATATCTTCAGGATTTAAGCCCTTTTCATTACTGACAGTTTCTACTACCGTTAAGATTTCACGACTCATGCTATACCTGTCCTATCATTTTTTAATTGACTTAAATTTTATAATTTATGTACTGATATTATATTTTCACCATTAGCTATAAGGCTATTTGGAGATTCAAATCTTGATTTATAATAAGCTGCTCATTAGATCAAAATAGATACATTCATAAGATGAACACTCTAGCTGATTACGCGTCTTCATAAATCAAATTGGCTTTGTCTATATTACTCAGTGCAATCTCAAACTGCTGACCATCACTTGATGTCAATTTTAGCGAGGTTGCATCGATACTGTCTAAAGTACCTGTCGCTTTACGACGCTTTTGATCACCTTCACCAATCGCTTGTATCAAACGCAAGCTGACGGTTTGACCAACATAGCCATGCATCTGCTCATCTGAGAAGAATGCGCGATCAAAACCTGGTGAAGAGACTTCTAAGATAAACTCACCGGCAATCGGGTCATGAACCTCAAGAATACCGCTTACCTGATGATTCACTGCAGCACAGTTTTCAATCGTTACTTGCTTATCTTGGGCTTGCTCTTCTGGCAATGCCTCAATATAAATACGTAACAATGAACGGTTGCCTTGTGGTGCAAACTCGATACCCCATAGTGCCACATCGCAAGCAGCGACGGCAGGGGCAATAATGTTGGTCAGTTCTGTAACTTTGGTCGAAAGCTTCATAATCTATTTATCTTTTCCTATTCGCGTATCTATCATACTTAGTAAACCGTATTGAATTTTTCATTCATCTCTTACTTATTAGTAATATGCACTTATATAGTAGGAGACACGGTCATAATATTGTTTTAAATCACAAGCATATTGTTTATGCGCTATGCCTTTATATAGGGATGAGCATAAAAAACATCAAGCTCAGCCAGACAATGCTTTTATTATTCATAAAGCAATACTATCGATAAAAGAGTGAGGAGTATAAAGATAGTGTGCTTAAGGAGCATCACTCTAATAACGGTGAGTCACGACAAGCTACAGTAGATGTTATCGTACTCTATAGAGCTAGAGCTTAACATAAGTAGAATAAAGACCGCGATAATGCTGACAGCCAGATACAAAAAAACCCACAAGCATAATGGTGGGCTAATCGCTACTGACAAATTTAGTGTACAAAACATCAGTATAAAAAGTGGTAGCGGGGGCTGGATTTGAACCAACGACCTTCGGGTTATGAGCCCGACGAGCTACCAGACTGCTCCACCCCGCATCAATCTAGAACGCACATTATAGATAGGTTTGATAGAAGTGTCAACGTTTATTTTAAACTAATTTCAAATAAAACAATTGATGACTATAAAACATAACCTTACGCTGTGCTGCGTAATAAAACTTGGTGCGATTGGGGGGACTTGAACCCCCACAGCTTGCGCCACCACCCCCTCAAGATGGCGTGTCTACCATTCCACCACAATCGCATTTTACTACTCTGTTCCATCATATCCAGTCTACTATAAAAGATACTTAAGGTAGGCATCCATAGAGTGGTACTTCTGAAAACAGAAACGCATTGTAAATCTAACGCATCAAAATAGCAAGGGCTGCATGTTTAAAAGATACTTACTGAGGATCTTGAGTCAAAGGACGCGGTGTTTGTGGTACTGAAACGGGCGCATCTAGACGAAACTGATCTTCAGCTTGCTTACGGGCATGAACAGCAAGCGTCATACTAGTGATAAAAAATATCACCGTCAACACAGCGGTAGCGCGCGTCAAAAAGTTGGCAGTGCCCGCTGCACCAAATACGGTACCTGACGAGCCAGCACCAAAAGAAGCTCCTGCGTCTGCCCCTTTACCATGCTGTATCAAAATCAAGCCGATCATGGCAATCGCCACAATAATGTGCAGGGCTAATATAAACGTAAACATGGTGGCCTCTTTTGCCGCATAATGACGACTGATAACGGTAAATAAATCTTAAGTTTAGTAGGACGTATAATCACGCCAAATCGATTATATAAATAAGGCGCATTGTACACGATTGCAAGGGCACTGTTAAACCTACTTTTGCCAACTGATAAAGACACTTTACATACAGATAGTGAACTTTATATCTAAGTGCTACATTAAGGTCTAAGTGCTAACACGACTAAATGCATTAGCAATCGCCAAAAAACTCTCTGCCTTTAATGAAGCGCCGCCAACCAATGCACCATTGATCATAGAGTCGGCAGCAAAGCTATCCGCATTATCGGCATTGACACTACCACCATATAAAACAGTCATTTCATTCAAACTATCTGCAAAACCTGCAACCGTCTGCTTTATATGCTGATGGGTTTTACTGACCTCCGTCACGGTCGGCACTTTACCCGTACCAATTGCCCAGACAGGCTCGTAAGCAATGATCAGACGATCAGATAATGAAGCAGCTATATCTGGTTGTTGAACCAATAAGTCCTTGATGACGGATAGCTGGCCATCGATTACTTCTAGTGTTTCATTTGCATCATATTGCGTTTGGGTTTCACCGATACAAAGTACCACACCTAATTCTTGCGCTAATGCATGAGTCATTTTTTGCGATAAGCACTCATTAGACTCTTGATGATACTGACGGCGCTCAGAATGACCAAGTAATGTCCACATTGCACCCGTATCAGCCACTTGCTGCGCAGAGCAATCGCCTGTATATGCACCCGTACTCGCACTATGAGCACTAATGTTTTGTGCAGCACACAATATAGGCGTACCTTTTAAACGAGTACTGACAGCTGCTAAGTGAATACAGCTTGGTGCCACCATTAAGTTGCAATGACTATTTGAAAGCTCAGTACCAGCCTCTGCTCCACTATCTATTGCTGTCAATAAGTTCTCTAACAACGTATCAACATCTTGACTCGCGGCTGGATTCTGTTTCCAATTACCTATTACCCAAGCTTTCATACTCATCTACCCTGTCTCATGTATTCCTGCCAATTCGGCTAATATGCGCGCCAGTATAACAAATAATTCCCAAGTGCTATAGTATGCTGCTATCCGCAAAGAAACAGCCTGTTAAGACAAATACTAAAATGACACTATTATAAATGATGTTTTTTACGGGCTAGTCGCTTAATAGTCTATATAAAGTTTTTAAACTAAAGTAAAGTAAAGTTCTATACTATTGCATCTACATATAAAAGACTATGATTAGTCATCTGATGTATTAAGCCGATGATGGCATATACTATTAATAACAACTATCTATTGAACCTCTTACAAAAACACCTTTTCATCAATTTTCATTAGCAACAGTCCAAGGGGCAATGATGACTGATAAAATGTGTCTGTCAAAGACTATAAATAGTATCTAAATTTCAGGCAAATATACAGAATACTTGGTATCAAGGAGAAGTCGCAATGTCTATCACATCTAATAAGTATGGTGGTTTAGCACATCAGCTAATCAGCGAAGGTATTGTTAGCGAAGCAAACATGAAAACGGCACAGTCTGAGTCGCAACAGCAACAAATAGGACTCGTATCTTATTTAGTAGACCACAAACTCGCCGATGCTTATCATCTTGCTAAGATGCTATCACAGGCATTTGGCGACCCTCTCTTCGACCTTGATGCCTTAAGCAATGATGTCGTTCCAAAAGATTTAGTAGACGAAAAAATCGTTCGTAAATTTAATGCGCTGCCACTATTTAAACGAGGTCAACGATTATTTGTCGCATTGAGTGATCCCACTCGCGTTGATGCTATCGATGCCATTGCTTTTAATTCGCGGCTGTCTATTGAAACCATCGTCGTTGAAGAAGATAAGCTAAAGAAGCGTATTGAAAGCCTTTACGCTAATACTATGCAAAACTTTGATAGTTTCAATGACAGTGACTTGAACGTCGATTTTGATGATGGTGAAGATGACGAAAGTGAAGGAGAAACCAAGCTTACTGATAGTGTAGATGAAGCACCTGTTGTAAAATTTGTCAATAAAATGTTGGTTGACGCGATTCGAATGGGTGCTTCCGACTTACATTTTGAACCGTATGAAAAAACATATCGTGTGCGATTTCGTGTTGATGGTGTGATGCAAAGCATGGCCAACCCTCCTGTGCAGCTAGCAGGTAAGATTGCAGCACGCTTAAAAGTAATGTCGCAAATGGACATCTCAGAGCGACGTATACCGCAAGACGGACGTATCAAACTAAAACTGTCTAAAAACAAGGCCATTGATTTCCGAGTGAACTCTTTACCAACCCTGTTTGGTGAAAAAATCGTCTTACGTATCTTAGATCCTTCATCTGCTATGCTCGGTATTGAAGCCTTAGGCTATGAACCCGACCAAAAAGAGATGTTTTTAGAGGCACTAAATAAACCACAAGGCATGCTACTTATCACAGGACCTACTGGCTCTGGTAAAACGGTCTCACTCTATACAGGTATTAATATTTTAAACACTGGGGCGACCAACATCTCCACTGCAGAAGATCCAGTTGAAATTAATCTAGAAGGTATTAATCAGGTCAACGTTAATCCTAAAGTAGGCTTAACTTTTGCCAATGCGCTTAAATCTTTTTTACGCCAAGATCCGGATATTGTAATGGTTGGTGAGATTCGTGACCTTGAAACGGCTGAAATTGCTATAAAAGCTGCGCAAACAGGTCATATGGTCCTCTCAACACTTCACACCAACTCTGCACCCGAAACGCTAACCCGCTTAAAAAATATGGGGGTTGCATCATTCAACATTGCCACCTCAGTCAACCTAGTTATTGCCCAGCGATTAGCACGCCGCTTATGTAAAAACTGTAAAAAACCTATCAATATTCCACGGCAGAGCCTGATCGAGCTCGGTTTTACTGATAAAGATTTAGACAATCCGGATAGCATCATTTATGAGCCAGTTGGCTGTACTGAATGCCGTGAAGGTTATAAAGGCCGTGTGGGGGTTTATGAAGTAATGAAAATTAGTCCAGATATTTCACGAATTATCATGGAAGATGGTAATGCGATAGATATCAAAGATGCCGCTATAAAAAATGGATTTCGAGACCTACGACGTTCTGGTATTTTAAAGGTATTGCAAGGTGTCACTAGCATTCAAGAAATGATGCGTGTGACCTCGGAGTAATATTTTTATAATATACATAACACTATAATTGATAAAAATAAAACCACGTATTTTATACTTTCATAAACTAGCAATAGTTTCTACGAGATATACTTAAATATAAAACAGATATATACTGGTTTTTTACGTTAAAATAAAGTATGCCGCTTTTAAATAATGAGTCAGGCATCGTTATACATCTTTGCAATATCTATATTAGACAATATTTGAGGGTAGTATCATGGCAAAAGCGAAGACCGACATGCTGTTAGACTTTGTCTATGACGGGGTGAACCGACGCGGACAGAAAGTAAAAGGCGAAACGACTAGCCGTAGTCTAGAGCTCGCGAAAGCAACTTTGCGTAAACAAGGCATCTCTGTAAAAGGCATCAAGAAAAAGCCTAAACCTCTCTATACCTTCAAAAAGTCTATTAAGGCTATCGACATTGCCATTTTTGCTCGTCAGTTAGCAACGATGATGAAAGCAGGTGTACCACTGACACAATCTTTTGAGATTGTCGCAGATTCACTGGACAACCCTAGCATGAAGGAATTGGTCTTAAAGATAAAATCTGATATCGAAGCAGGTGGCACTTTCGCTTCTGCATTGCGTAACCATCCACGCTATTTTGATGATCTCTTTTGTTCCCTTGTAGACTCGGGTGAGCAGTCAGGCTCTCTTGAGACCATGCTTGAACGAGTCGCGACCTACAAAGAAAAAAGTGAGTTGCTCAAGGCTAAAATTAAAAAAGCCATGAAATACCCGATTGCGGTAATCATAGTTGCCATTATTGTTACCATGATTCTTCTGATTAAAGTGGTCCCTGTATTTGCTGATTTGTTCGGTTCCTTTGGAGCAGATTTACCAGCATTCACAAAAATGGTTGTGAGCATGTCTGAGTGGATGCAGGCATGGTGGTTTATTCTAATCATAGTGATGGGTGGCACCATTATTAGTTTTTCAGAAGCCAAAAAACGCTCTAAGAAGTTTCGTGACTTTCTAGATCGCGCAGTACTAAAGGCGCCGATATTTGGCAATATTGCTTATCAAGCGATTATCGCGCGTTTTTCACGTACGTTATCGACTACTTTTGCAGCAGGCGTGCCACTTATTGATGCTTTGGACTCTACTGCTGGCGCTACAAATAATGTTGTATTTTATAATGCCACTCAGCAAATCAAAAATGACGTATCTACTGGTCAGCAATTACAATTTTCAATACGTTCAACCAATCTTTTCCCAAGCTTGGTTATTCAAATGGTTGGTATCGGTGAAGAGTCAGGTAGTTTAGAAGAAATGCTTGACAAAGTAGCTATCTATTATGAAAACGAGGTTGATAATGCGGTTGATGGATTAACCAGCTTAATGGAGCCAATGATCATGGCTGTATTAGGTGTGTTGGTTGGTGGCTTAGTCATTGCGATGTACTTGCCAATCTTCCAAATGGGCGCAGTGGTAGGTTAAAAGCGAATTAAAGGACTGCTATTTCATGCAATTTATACAGTTACTGCAAGATAATACGTCTATGGCTTTAGTCGTATTTGGTCTATTGGGTCTTTGTGTTGGCAGCTTTTTGAATGTGGTGATTCACCGTATGCCACTAATGATGATTTATAGTTGGAGACAAGAATGTAGCCAGTTCATGTCGGATCAAATAGACATGCCACGCGAACACACTCAACCCTTAACCGATATCGTCGCTGCTGATCAGCCTATTACTTTGAGTCGTCCTGCCTCACGCTGCCCTCATTGTAGCCATAAAATTAAGTGGTATGAAAATATACCTTTAGTTAGCTGGTTGGTACTACGCGGACGATGCTCAGACTGCAAGGCTTCTATCTGTCTGCGTTATCCTATCGTTGAGCTGGTTACTGCATTACTGTCAGTGTTAGTGATTTATAAGTTTGGGGTTAGTGCCGCTGGATTGTCAGCGTTACTGTTAGTGTGGACGCTCATTGCCTTAACAGGAATCGATTTTGATACTCAGTTACTACCAGATCGCTTAACCTTTCCTTTAGCAGGTTTAGGATTGGCCGTGAACTCACAAGGCTGGTTTGTCTCACCAACTCAATCAATTTGGGGGTTATTGCTTGGCTTTTTATCATTATGGATAGTGGTTAAGATATTTTTTCTTATCACTAAGAAACATGGTATGGGACAAGGAGACTTTAAGCTTTTAGCAGTATTAGGGGCTTGGCTCGGGCCTATGATGTTGCCATTGATTATCTTACTATCTTCTTTGCTAGGGTCAATTGTCGGAATTATCCTAATGAAAAAACAAGGTGAGAGTAAACCGTTCGCCTTTGGTCCTTACATCGCTATTGCAGGTATCGTTGCTTTGTTATACGGCTCAGAGATTGTCAGCTGGTATCTCGGTATGTATCCTTAATCGTTTATGACAATAAAAACAGGCTAGGGCAGCAAACTATCAATCTTTAATGGTCCTACTTGAAAGCTATATTTTTCAATTGGCAACTGCTACTATTATCATACCAATCAGATAAGTCATCATTATGTCAAAATACACAACCAATTCTTCACCCTACTCGCATCAATCGCAAAGCCCACAAATTAAAAGTAAGACGCTAGTAGTCGGTTTGACAGGTGGTATCGGCAGTGGAAAGTCTGCTGCTAGTGCTTGGTTTGCTGAGCAAGGTATTGATATTATTGATGCTGATGTCATTGCCCATGAAGTCGTCGCTAAAGGCAGTTCGACCTTGCGAAAAATTCAGAATAAATTTGGTGATTGGGTATTGAATGGTGATGGATCAATGGATCGAGCGGCTGTAAGAACGCACGTATTCACACATCCTGATGCATTAATTGAGTTAGAAGCAATCACTCATCCTGCGATACGCGAGACAGCAAAAGCTCAGTTAGCGGCTAGTACCACACCTTATATAGTATTGTCGGCACCCCTGCTCATCGAAGCTGCGGAAGCAGGACTGGCAAATCTATGTCAACGTATTCTCGTAATGGATGCCACTGAGGACACGCAGCTTGCACGTGCCAGTCAGCGTGACGAGCAAAGCGTGCAAAAGATTAAAGCCATCATGCTCAATCAACTAAGCCGCGAAGAGCGCAATCGCTATGCTGATGATGTGGTGCTAAATGAAAGTAATCTTGCAGATCTATACTCACAATTAGAACCACTACATCAAGAATATCTTATACTGGCCCAGCAGCTAAAGTTCGCTGCCGATTAACTTCGTATAACGCCATACCAGTGGCAACGCTCACATTTAAACTCTGTAGGTTGCCATACTCATTCCCTGACATCGGAATATAAACCAGCTCATCGCAGCTCTCCATCGTCAGGCGGCGCATGCCTTCCCCTTCTGAACCCATGATAATAGCTGTCTTACCTGTTAAATCAGCAGCATGTATCGGCTTCGCATCAGAATTGAGCGCGGTCCCAAAAACAAATACGCCTGCACTCTTTATCTGTGACAGTGTACGAGCCAGATTGGTTACACTGATGATCGGCATCATCTCAGCTGCGCCAACAGATACTTTGGAAACCGTTGGTGTTAGGCTTGCCGCATGATGCTTTGGACAAACCACAGCATCTACGCCCATTGCTACAGCAGTACGCAAGCAAGCACCGAAATTATGCGCATCAGTGATTTGGTCTAAGACTAATAGTAAGCACTGATCACGTCCAACGATAGTATCAAGCAACCCTTCGTTAGCGAAGCCTAATGGACGAGCATTTAGCACAACACCTTGATGTTGTGGACTACCACATAGTTGCGTGAGATTGTCTTTTTGCGTCGGTTGGATACTGATACCATTTGCGCTTGCCTGTGCCATAATCGCTTGTACATGGCTATCAGTCTCGCGGCCTTGCTGTACAAACAAGCTAAGCCCGTCAAGAGGACGATGTTCGAGTAAGGCATCAATTGCATGAATACCATAGAAGTAAATAGGTTTTGCCATAGTAGGCCTACTAGTTATGAAGTGATTGTTTGTAAGATGGTTAACGCCTAATTCGATAAAACAGAAAAAGAATAGAGAGATGATTGTAGCAAGTCATTGTGAATAAAGGGGTGTGACAATTGAAAAAGAAATAAACAATGCCAATTCAGTATTGTTTATTTCTTTTGAATGAGAAGTGCTTGGCATGGTAAATGATAGGCCACTAAACTATGATTGTAAGCGGCTGATTTCGATCAAAACCTGCCAATCAAATTAGCCTTCTAGGTGACAAACATACTGTACGATTTCTTCGGTACGTAAGTTAAAACCACTATTGCCTTCAACCACGAATGACTGACCTGCACGATAGTAACTGAACTCTTCTTCACCATTTGTTTTGACTTCACACTCACCGCTGATGATTTCGATACGCTCAGAGGTATTGGTGCTAAAGTGATAGTGCTCGACCAAGTTATCACAAGGCAAGATAACGCCCAATGTCTTATGTCGACCATCTTCGAACATAATAGTGTGGCTAGAACAACGACCATCATAAGATATCGTTGCTTGAGCATTGACTGTTACATTAGTAAATTGCGCCGCTGTCATAGTGGCTTCCTTATCAAATAATTATTGCAAAACTAAAAAATAAGTAACTGGGTAGAGTACCGTGAAAGTGTATATTTTAGAAAATATAGATTCTAATTTGTGTTTTCTATTGTTCTAGAACCTGTGCTCTAGCTGTGGGCGCATGCTTTACAAAGACGATATAGACTCATAGCTGAGATTCTTACCTTTAGCACTATACCCGCTTAATTTGAAAGTATTGTGACTCGTTGTCATGTAACATGAGGCATGAAAGCTAGCCAGTAAGAGTTTATCATTATGTTAGATTATGCTACCACATTATATCTATAAAGTTTGTTAAAGCGGTTAGGAAAATTTTATCTAATGCCCATTCTAGAATGTCTTTGCAGCTGAATATTTAATGCTAATATATCACTGGAATTTGATTAACTTATTCAATTTATAGCTAATATTGGTCATCGAATAACAACGACGAACCATTAGCTTTTACAAGTTTTTTAATAATATTTTTCCTTCAATTTATTGTATTCATTACTATTAAAATTTGTATTTGACCACATTTAACACCATAATATTTGCTAATTATCGTTATATAGCTAGGGCGTGTCTTCAATTCACTCGATATTCATCTAAATGGGCTAAAAATGGCTAAATCTTGCCAAACTACGTCAAATAGCTAGTTAGTATCCCGATATTATCGGCACTATTTTTCTTGTTTGACAGCAATTTATCTCACTTTTATCACCATTTTTAAAATGAAGATACGCCCTAGTGTTAGTACCTGAACGATTTCACTTTCTTATTAATCCTATTTTAGATATGGCTTTACTGTTTTATAAGTGAAGCTCATTGTCTATCATGAGAGGCGTTGATGCTAGTATCATTAACTTTACATCAGTTTGCGTTGATCGCTCAGCATGAGCTGAGTGTGGCTGAAGGCTTCAATGTCATCACTGGCGAGACTGGAGCTGGCAAGTCGCTCTTACTTGATGCGTTATCACTGTGTGCTGGTGAGCGTGCAGACAGTGCCATGGTCAGACATGGTGCTGCACATGCAGATATTTATGCGCAGTTTGATGTAGAAGGCAATAACGTCATTGCTGACTGGTTCGCTAAAAACGATAGAGCACTAGAAGAGCCGGAAGTATTGATTCGCCGTCAGCTAAGTAACAACGGCCGCTCAAAGGCATGGTTAAATGGTGTACCAGTCAGTTTGGCCGAGCTGAAAAGCCTCGGTACGTTATTGGTCAATATCCATAGTCAACATGCTCAGCAAGCATTGCTTAAACCACAGTTTGTGGTGAAATGGTTGGACGAGATGGCGCAAATCACACCTCTAGCCTTACAAACAGCCAGCAGCTATCAAACCTATCAGCAGCTCAAACGCCGCGCTGATGATATCGCTAGTCGTGAAGCTCAACGTCAAGACCGTATTCAACTTTTGCAAAGCCAACTAGCAGACATTGCCCCATTACTAGCCGTCGATTATGCAGAGGTCGAAGCAGAGCATGAAGAGCTGTCTAATATAGAAGCACTGATGCAAGAGGCCAGCCACGGTTTACATTTGCTCGATAATGATACGGATGAGCCAGATGTTATGACCTTGCTTGGGCAAGCTATTAAGCTCTGTGACAATCAAATGAGCGTCAGCCAAACCTTTGAGCAAGCGTCTGAACAGCTACATTTAGCGCAGCAGCAAATCACCGAAGTAACTGGCTTATTATCAGATTATGCAGAGCAACAACTGCCTGATCCTGAGCGCTTGCAAACACTAGACAGTCTTATCAGCTTAGGACATCGTTTATCACGAAAGCACAGCTTGCCAGCTGGTGATTTAATCGAGGAAGCAAAAGGCTGGGAGATACAATTAGAACAATTGGAAAATGAGCCAAGTAGCGATGCAATGGCGGCACAAATTGAACAGGCTTGGCAAGAATATCTAACACTAGCCACTCAGTTAAATAAAGAACGCACTAAAGCTGCACCAATTGTCAGTAAGCAATTGATCAAACAATTACAACCACTTGCCCTACCCAATGCCCGCTGTGAGTTTGTTTTTACCAAAAAAGCAGATCCTAGCCAGTATAGTGCACAAGGTTGTTTTGATATTGATCTGTTATTTAGCGCCAACGTCGGTATGCCAATGCAGCCACTGCACAAGATTGCGTCAGGTGGCGAGCTGTCGCGGATGGCACTGGTCATGCAAGTATTGCAAGCCACCAATGCGGACAATAATGCTGCCAAGCCAATGCTAGTATTTGATGAAGTTGATGTCGGTATCAGTGGAGGCACGGCGCAAGTTGTCGGTGAGTTACTACGTGAGCTTGGCCGTACGCAGCAATTATTGGCTATTACTCACCAAGCACAAGTGGCAGCGCAAGCGCATCAGCATATCTTGGTACAAAAACACCATCAGGAGCAGACTGAAAGTGAGCTGTTAATATTGACCGATAGTGCACAGGTCGATGAGCTGGCACGCATGTCCGGTGGTGTGATTATTACTGACGTCACCCGTGACCATGCTCGTAGTTTATTGACGGATGTTAAGTAAACGTTAAGGGTTTATCATTAACCTCGCATCACGGCTAAATATTTGCTTTAGTTGATTTTTTACTCACTATCGCCATATAGTGGTCTTTCATCTTTATTATTAGGTTTTGCTTGTCTCTATGTCTAAAACCAATTTGACTCATCATTTCTTAATCGCGGCGCCAGAGCTGTCAGACCCAAGGTTTGAGCAGGCGCTAATTTATATCTGCCGTCATGATAAGCACGGTGCACTCGGCCTGGTCATCAATCGTCCATTAGAGCAATCACATGTGGGTAAGCTGCTAGAAGATTTAGATATTGAGGTGACTGATCCGCAGGTGATGGAAGATTTGGCATTAGAGGGCGGCCCTATGTATCCGGAGGTTGGTTTTGTTCTGCATACTGGTCAGCCAGAATGGGCGTCTTCTTTTGCTATCTCAGAGAATGTCTGCATCACGACCAGTCAAGATATCCTTAAGCGTATCGCCGCAGGTCAAGGTGTGGGTCATTATCAGCTGTGCTTGGGTCATGCCAGCTGGGGCAAAAAACAGCTAGACCAAGAACTGAATAATGGTGATTGGTTGGTCTGCCCTGCGGATCTAAATTTATTGTTCGATACGCCATTTGAAGAGCGCTGGCAAATAGCCGCTGATAAAATCGGGATCAACTTTGATTACCTAAGCAGTGATATCGGTCACGCTTAACCTCAGATGTTCCATGAATGCAGAAATAAAAAATCAAAACAGGATACATCCGTTACTATGGTAGATAGCACTCTTATAACAGATAGCACCAATGCAATAGAGACTGATACTGGCGTTGCTGAAGCGACCGTTAAGCCACATCTTGTCTTAGCCTTGGACTATGGCGTCAAAAAAATGGGGATGGCGCTTGGTAATACCATTACCGAGACAGCGCGTGCCTTTGATATTTTAGCGATGAATAATGGTCAACCTGACTGGGATAATCTACTCGGTATTATTAAGGTGTGGGGCGTGTCAAAGGTGGTCGTTGGCCTACCGCTTAATATGGATGGTAGTAGCTCGATGCTGTCTAAGCGTGCGCATAAATTCGCTCGTCGCCTAGCGCATAGAGTTATGGAGCAGCATTTGCCAGTGGTCGTGTCACTCTGTGATGAACGCCTGACTTCAGTCGCAGCACGAGAAATCGCTTGGGACAATGGTTGGATTAAGAATGAGCGCGACCCTATTGATGATATTTCTGCTTGTATCCTGATGTCGACGTACTTTGCTGATCCGAATAGCAGTATCGCCATCGATGCAATCAAAGCAGATTAGCTTAGCAACCAGCTTGTCACTCCTATTCCAATAATTTCTGCTATATAGTGGATTGACCATATCATCTAAACGGATAAATGACTGATTATTATGACTACTGTTTCAGACCAATCCACGCAAAATAAATCGCAACATGGTTTTTCTCCGCTTGCCATTGCCCGCATTAAAGGCGCACAGCGTGCAAACCAAGTCGCAATTTATCTTATTTATGCTGCTATCTTTGCGTTCATGGTCTTTGGCACCATTGCTAGTATTAAAGCATTTCATGACAATCAACTGCTTTACCAATTGTTCTACAACTTGCCATACGCCTTGGTTGCGCTCACGATTCCCATTACGCTTTATGATGCCTTAGTCGTTTATCGTTATCGTTTAAACCAATCTTCGATGATTGCCATGAGTATCGGTATATCGACCATCATATTAATTGGTGGTCTATTATTCGCTGACACTGCATGGTTAGGGTTGTCCTGTTGGTTGGGTGTGGCATTTTTATTCAAAGTGAGCTTTAAGCGCTTTTTTAACTTTTTAGAAGTGGCTGATTTGCCTGATACTGACGAAGTGCTAGAGACAGAGATTGTAGAAAAATCAGAAAGCATATCCTAATAAGCACATCAACAAACTATCCATTATCAAACTTATCTCTTAGGTTTATTAAAACAATTATGACAACTTCAATAACAGATATTTCTATCAGCCATCATCTGGACACGCAGGGGCTTATTTGCCCTGAGCCTGTGATGATGCTACATCGAGTCATTCGCAAAGCAGACAGTGGCGAGGTGATTGAAATATTGGCGACTGATCCTGCCACCACGCGCGATATTCCTAATTTCTGTCGTCATTTGGGTCACGAACTATTGGCTCAAGAGACGCTGGCTGAGAACGTGAGCTTAGATACTGACCCTGATGAAATCAAGGTCGATAGTGATGATACTGCACCTATGAGCGTGACGCTTTATCGCTATTTGGTTAAGAAAAAAAGCGCTTAAAAACGTTCAACAACTTTAGAACACTAATAATATAAAGATATCTTTGCTTTGTACGAGATATATCTTTCACAAAAGGTAGGCTACTACGTGTTACAAACAGAAAAGCAGTATGTACAATGGCAAGAAAACGAAACTATACGTAATGCTCTTTGGTTGTCTGAAAGCAATCATATGCCACCTGCGCGCATTGTATTGGTCGATGATACAACGACCGCAGATGATGCTTACCGTTTAGCTTGCGAAGGCACATCACTGCTATGGCGCGGTGATTTCCATAATGCACGGCAATTGCTACAAGCACTTGGTCGTCGCATAGATCGCACGAATGAACGATCTGAACAGCGTAAGATTAAGAAAGCGGCGAATAAACCTAACACAGCAAAGGTTAAAGGCATTCCCAACTTATTTCATCAGCAGCGTCAACTTCAAGCTCAGCGCTCACGCATATTGAGCCGTTTGCTGCTAGAGCTTGATGCCAGTTACGTCAGCCAACTACGCCGCGCCCCTGATGTCAGTGCGGCCTGTACAGCAGCGTTTGGTGAAATTGATGAGCCATGCGTATTATCATTTCGTGATATGCAAGGCGCACTTGGCGCGGCAGGATGGCGCGAAAAAGGCGTCCCAATAGACAGCTTAGGGTTATCGATTTTCCCGCATTATGGTGTGTTTGCACCAACCCGTCATGAGTATGTGCAGCTATTGCTCGATGCACAGCTACCAGCGATCCATGATGTCGCCTATGACATCGGTACTGGCACGGGTTTATTGGCCATTATCTTAGCGCAGCGCGGCATCCCACAAGTGATTGCCACTGACTTAAATCCGCGTTCTTTGGCCTGTGCTAGCGAAAACTTTGCGCGTTTGACGTTATCTAACGTACAGTTACAGCAAGCGGATTTGTATCCAACTGATGCACCACTCGCTAACCTCATTGTCTGCAATCCTCCTTGGTTACCTACTAAGCCAAGCTCACCTCTCGAATATGCAGTCTATGATGCCAATAGCGCGATGTTGCGTGGGGTGTTGCAGGGGGCTAAACAGCACTTAGCTGAGCATGGAGAACTATGGTTGATAATGTCGGACTTAGCTGAGCATTTACAGCTACGAACTCGTGATGAATTATTAAACTTGTTTGCCGATGCTGGATTGGCAGTAAAATACCGTCTCGATACAAAACCGAAGCATGGTCGCAGTCAAGATGATACCGACCCGCTACATGTCGCACGCAGTACTGAAGTTACCTCGTTATGGTGTTTAACGCTTATCTAACAGTCAACCATCGAGTATTGAATTATGAGTCGTGATCGTGCCGTGCAACAGCGCCAACCTAAGGCGCTGGCAGTAGATGACGAACCCAGTTATATGACTGAGTTTCGTCAAGCCATGCTGGCGCGCGGTCTAGCGACACGTACTCGTAACGCTTATGTCCGCGACCTGCGCTCCTGCGAGCTGACCAATCCTATTGCCCTGACACGCTGGCAGCCTGATGACGTGCTGCACTGCTTATCAACGCTTACTCAAGAAGGCAAAACCCCACGTACCCAAGCACGCATGCTCTCAAGCTTGCGTCAGTTTTATCTGTGGATGATTGCCAGTAATCTGCGTGAAGACAATCCTTGCGAGCGTATCAAAAGCCCAAAGCTAGGACGTCCTTTGCCTAAAGATTTAGCCGAGGCAGATGTCGATAATCTACTTGCCTCACCTGATACCAGCACTGCGCTAGGACTGCGTGATAAAGCCATGCTAGAGGTGCTATATGCCTGTGGTCTACGTGTGAGCGAGTTGATTAATCTCTCATTAGAGCAAGTAAATCTAAACGCTGGCTGGCTACAAATTACGGGGAAAGGCAATAAAACACGACTGGTGCCATTAGGCGAATATGCAAACGATGCGCTAGAAGATTATTTAACGCATGCTCGTGGTGATTTGATTGCGCATTTGAAATCAGGAAATTGCCAAGCGGTATTTTTGACCGCACAAGGTGGCTATATGACGCGGCAAAACTTTTGGTATTTGCTCAAAAAGTACGCCAAGGTTGCCAGTATAGATAAAGAGTTATCACCGCATACACTGCGTCACGCTTTTGCCACGCATTTACTGAATCATGGTGCAGACTTGCGTAGCGTGCAGTTATTGCTTGGGCATAGTGATTTATCAACGACGCAAATCTATACTCACGTGGCGACGGCGAGATTGCAGAAATTACATGCGGAGCATCATCCGAGGGGATAGAATTGAGACTGAGAGATAAAATTTATGACCAATAATAACAATCAAAGTTTTGTCAGAAAGATTACTGAACACTTTAAAAACTTGGATTTTGAAACTGGTTACAATATGTTGAAAAATTCAAATTTGCCAGCTATCGCTATTTTAGAATGCCAAGGAAATGCTGAGTTTTATAAGAAGAACTATCAAGACGCTTTTGCACTCTACGGTCAGGCGAATGAAATAGACAGTAGCTATCGCATAGCCAGAGATTGTTATCTGTGGGCTTCGAATTTTTTCGCTCAAGGTGATTTGGTTCAAGCTTTTGAATACTATCAAGAATCAATTGATATAGAGCCTGATTTTGTGGACGCCTATATCGATTTAGGGGCTTTAATGGCGGACATAGGAGAGTTTTCTTCTGCGAGAAAATGTTATGAAGATGCTCTGACTATAGATCCAAATGATTCTAATATAAGAAAGAGCTTAGACTCCTTAAAAAACATGTGAAGCTAAAAGAAAGATTGAGATTATAAAATGAGTCACTATCGAGAAGTAATTATCGAGACTTACGAAAATATCAAAGGTGGTTCATCAAAAAGAATTAGAGCTCGTCCAATCGAAGGACAAGGACTTGATACGAATATGAACGTCGAGTGTTCGTTAAAAATGAGAAAGTCTTACCCTGTAGGTACTAAGTTCTTATTACAGGCAAAAGTAACAGAAAAAGAAGGCGGTAAACCCTTTCTATACGCTCACTATGATGCCGAATACAAAGTAATTAAAGGTGATTAATTACTCCATAGTAATAAGAGTATAGATATCAGTACATCTATGGCAAAATCCACGCTCATAAACCAAAACTACTATATGGCTTATTATCCACACTAAATTTTTTTCGATTAAAGTATAACTAGCACTATTAATAGTCATCTTGCTAGCATCAAGGTAGATACAAGTAAGAAACGCGATTAGCGTTATAAAACGTCAATAATCCTTAGCTGCAATCTCTTTTAATTCTCGCTACAATACGCGTATGATGTGCACGCTGTATAACTGAGCAACGCACTGCCTTTTACTTATCCATTATCTGAGAATCTCATGAGCCATAGACCACCTGCTGACCTATTAAAAAACGCCCAACACTGGCGCGAAGACATTAACTTTCGCCAAAATGTACTTGGCAAACCGTTTGACTTTTCGACCACATGGGGTATTTTTTCACCACAAAAGCTTGATGATGGTAGCTTGATGCTGCTTGATTATATTGACTTTGAAGCTGACGATGATTCTATCGACTTAGGTTGCGGCTATGGTGTGCTTGGTATGACAGCAGCGCGTGAGTGTCCAAATGGTCTGCATACGTTAATTGATAAAGACTTTATGGCAGTAGAATATGCGCGCCGTAACTGTGAGAAAAATGGTTTGAAAAATGTCGATGTACATTTATCAAATGGCTTTAACCATGTGGCAAAAGACAAAGACTTTAGCTTGGTGATGTCAAACTTGCCGGCCAAAGTGGGTAAAGAGCAGCATTATTTGTACTTCCTCGATGCCTATGCACGCATGCGTAAAGGCGGCCGTTTTTATGTAGTGACCATCAATGGTTTGCGCCAGTTTGTGAAGCGCTCGTTTACCGAGGTATTTGGCAACAGCGATAAGGTCAAACAAGGTAAAACATATACCATTACCATGGCAACTAAAGACTAAATTTCTGAAAGTGATACAAATAAGAAGCCCGCTAAAACAATATGTTTTAGCGGGCTTCTTTATGGCAAATGATATCTGGCTACATCTGCCGTTTGAGCAAATAGCCACCCAATATCGCACTAGCGATGATCGGTAGTAGCACCATCAATAATGGCGAAAACCCAGTCGCGAGCGAGACAAAACCAACCAAATCTTGCACGTAACTAAACAGCAAACCAAACAATAACGCCACTACGATACGCAAGCCTAAGCTATGTGTACGCAATGAGCCAAAGACGAATGAGCAAGCGACGATCACCAATGACAGAATAGACAACGGTGATAACAGCTTTTGCCAAAATGCCAGCTCATGACTTAAGGAACGTGTGCCTTGCTGGCCCATAAACTGACGATGTTCATACAGCTGAGTCAGAGATAAATCCTCTGCCTTACGAGTGAGCAAATACACTGACTCAGGAGCAAACGGCAGACTTAAAGTATCTGACGGTGAGATGGCTTGACTGCTATCAAAACCCTGACCGATATTCAGTTTGGTCATATTATTCAGCTGCCACTCGTAACGATACTGCTCGCTTGGTTCATCAGTAGTGGTGTCAAGTGGTTCACGACCAATATACTTTCCATCTTCCGCATGAACAGCCGTTTGCAAGCTACCATTATTATCCAAATGCCAGCGTTTTACTTCACCGATATTGCCTTGTACATCAGCATAATCAATATACAGAACGTCGCTACCATCAGGTGTCGTGCCGCCATCCTCTGCGCGCGCAAACCGTGGCTGCACTGTCCAGTAGCCACGTACCGATGTGACCAACGAACGGCTATCTGCATCGTTGATCTCTTTTGCCAATTGATTAGAAGAAGGTAAGACAAACTGATTGATCGCCAATGCAATTAACACAAAAATCATTGCAGGCTGTAGCACCCAACCGACAATGCGATATACACTCACCCCAGCGGCACGCATCACTACCAGCTCGCTTTTGTTGGCGAGTAAGCCCAAGCCTACCACGGCACCAAGTAACGCACCCGTTGGAATAAACTGCTCTAAGAAGTAAGGCGAGCGATAAAAAATATATTTAATCGCCTGACCCATCGTGTAACTGTCATCTAGTGAATCAAGCTCTGACAAATAAGAGAATACTAGCTGCAAAGCCCACAGACCTAAAACTGCGCCGATAATCGCGAGCAACGCATTAAGTTTGACGTAGCGACTAAGAACTTTTAGATTGGCAGGTCTTTTGGCAAACTTAGCTTTAGGGTTTTGAGAGCCAGTGTTTGGAGATTTAGTATTTTGAGATTTAGCATCCTGAGGTTTAGAGAATAAAGCACTCATTAAGGTTGCCCTCCTTGTGAGCCATTGCTCTGACTGTCGATAACCGTTAGTGGCTCACTCTCTTGTTTGCGAAAGCGTAATCGATGCTGCACGCGGCTGCCCCAGTTCATATAAAGCGCTAGTGCCATAAACCCAAGCACCAACCATGCATTAGCCCACACACTCACACTGCCTTTACTCACGGCATTTTTGAGTGAAATAATACCCAGTGCACAGCTGACAAATAATAGAATTGAGGGGAACAGACGTAACCAGCGACCTTGACGCGGACGTACTTGCGCGAGTGGTACGGCCAGCATAGGCGCGATAATCATTAGCCACGGTAAGGCAAAACGATACCCAAGCTCACCTTGTGCTGCTCGTAGTGCATTGGTATTGCCCACTTGCCCGCTACCAGTCGCCGCCTGCCATAATGGGCCTATCTCTTGCGTTTCGATATTGTCTTCGGTTACCGCCTCTTTGGATGATTCAGTCAACGTGATGCGATAACGATCAAAGCCCACTTGATTGTATTTCAGACTGCCTGCACCAACTTCATAACGGCGACCTTGGAATAAATCCAACTGGGTCACGCCACTATCTCCCGTGTCTACTTGTTCAGCACGATTGGCGAGTGTGATGGTGTCTTTGCTAATATTAGCATTGATAACAGCGGCTGGCAGGTCTGGTATATCTAATGATTCTGCCGTTTCTGGATCGATACTGTTACTGGTATCAACCGCTGCCTTTTTAGCCACGCTACCCTTTGCTTCAGGTTCAGACTGAATAAGTATCACATTCTGTAATTGTTTTTTATCATCACTCAAGCTGCCGACATACAAATGATAATTGCCACTACTGATAAATTCATTCGGACGTATCAAATCAAAAGCACTGGTCAACGCTTGCTGCTGCCAAACACTCTCAGAAGAGCGTACGCCCCACGGTTTTCCGACAATTGAAAGCGCAGCTTCACCGACGAACAGTGCCAATATCAAGGGTGTTATCAAGCGGGCAAGCTTACCGCGCGAGACGCCACTGGCATTGATGACGGCCATTTCTTGATCGACGTACAAGCGTCCAAACACTAGCATGAGCGCGATAAAAAAGGCTAAAGGTAGAATCAACTCTAAAAAATACGGCAAATTATAACCAATAATGGTAAATAATAAGCTGATATCCAAGTTACCTTCTGCTGCAATGCCAAAGTAACGTATCAAACGACCACCGAGCATCATCACCACTAAAAACCCCAAGACCAGAGCAGTGGTTGAGGCAACTTGTTGGGTCATGTAGCGGCGTAATATCACAATAGGCACTCTTAAAAAAGGTTAGTATTCGCACTAATCAATTACACAATTATTGACAGAGTACTGACAAATTCAAGCGCGATAATTGAGTATTATAGGGACAGCACCGCTCAGTCAAAGACTTAAGCAGGTATAAAGATAACAGCGTCACTTGTTAGTGACACCCTATAAATACTGGCGATAAAGATAACCGCTAATGCTAGCATGTTTTGCCTAAAAATGGCGGTGAAATGTGTTTGGAAACATTACATTCCTATTGCTGATAGCCCATCCCCATTCAGTGGATGATAGACCATAAAGCAGTAAATGAATTATATATTCGTTATTAGTCATATTGACAGTGAGGCTTGTAGCAACGTTTAAGTTGACCATGCTTCTGTTGTGGCGTTTTTGCTTTATTTATTTTAGAAAGGTTTGTTTGTCATTCGTATCATGTCACACGGATGACTAAGATTAATTGCTAGACTGAATGACATCTGTTGAATATTCAAAAAATATGTTTATGCCATATGGAGAAACACAACTAATGAATAAAACCACGTCTATACCCTCTACCCTACTTGAGCTCGCAGGCGGCGCATTCGATACGCTTGATTGGTCCAATTGCGCTATCGTACTTATCGATTATCAAAACGAATATGTCGATGGCGCCATGCCATTAGGGCAAGCTGGCACCAAAGCCATCGCCAATGCGCGCTTACTGCTGGATAAAGCCCGTCAGCAAGATATTCCTGTCTTTCATATCATGCATCACGGTCCAGAAAATGGTAATGTCTTCGATCCTTTGTCACCCAACATCGAGATTGTCGAGCTATTAAAGCCGCATGATGGCGAAACAGTAATTGCCAAAAAGCATCCCAATTCTTTTCACGACACCCAGCTTCAAGCACTTATTACAGCGGCACAAAAAAAGCAAATTATCTTTGCTGGCTTTATGAGCCATATGTGTGTCAGCTCAACCGCCCGCGCCGCATTTGATTTGGGTTTTCAAAACTTTGTATGCCATGATGCCTGTGCCACTCGTGACCTACCTAGTGCCACAAAAGAAACGATAAGCGCCGACGTCATGCATGACACCGCCATGGCAGCACTACAAGATAGATTTGCCGCGATGGTAACGACTGATGAGCTGGTTAATGGTTAGGGCATATCCTCAATTCAAGCGATAGTCATCTAACTGGGTTAAAAATGGCTAAATCTTGCCAAACAGCGTCAAATAGTTGGTTAATATCTCGATATTATCTACACTATTTTTCTCGTTTGACGGCAATTTATCTCATTTTTATCTCCATTTTTGAAATGAGGACACACCCTAGTTAACTATTTTACCCAATATGACTCACCATAAACCATTCATACAGTATTAAATGATTGTGTAAATTGGTACAGCAGAATGGTTCAAACTCATTACCCAAGACTTGCTAACTGCGCACTGTCATCGCAATATGCTACACTATTGTGGTTGCTCGATAGACCAAATAATCTAATAATCTGACAGGTATAAGCAATCACACAAATCCTGCAATTTTCATAACTCTAATAAGGATAACTATATGAATATTAAATTATCTCAGCACCTACCAAAGACTCATACACAAAAAATTCTAAAAAAAGAAGCAAAGAGCAAAGATGAAGCTTGTCTGGTTGTTTTAGTCGATGACAAGAAAAACATCTTAGCTGAATCTGCTCTGACCGATTACACGGCACGTATTGAGCAATTGATTGACGTGTCACACTTTAAAGGTAAGGCTAGTGAAACTGTTGTTGACTACGCATTAGCAGGCGACAAAAAAACCACCAAGCAAAACCCTGTACAACTATTATTAGTCGGTGTGGGTAATACGGATAAGTTCAACAACACTGTTCTACAAAAAATTGCCAACACTATTTATAGCAGCACGCAAAAGCGTGTGTCTTCTATCACTGTCGCATTGGGTGATGCATTAGAAGAAAATCACTTCGGTCAATTTGCACTTAATCTATTGGCAGCGAGCTACCGCTTTGATAAATATAAATCTGAGCAAGCCACGCCAATACTAACTGATATCTACCTAGTTGCTGATGCTGCATTACAGCCTGCGCTAGCATTTGCACAGTCAGTATTTGCAGGTCAAAGCCTGACTCGCGATGTAGCCAATGAACCAGGTAACATTTGCTTCCCAGCTTACATGGCAGAAAAAGCCCAAGAGCTTGCAGCGACCTATCCTGACCTACTCACCGTTAAGGTACTGGGCGAAGATGAGATGTCAGCATTAGGCATGCATTGCTTCTTAGCAGTCGCACAAGGCTCTACCAAAGAAGGTAAGCTCGTACTCATGGAGTACCGTGGTAAGTCTAACTTCAGTAGTGATGCTGGCTCTGCCAAAGCAACAACTAACAGTGCTAAAGTCAGCGGCGGTCTAAAAGCATTGGCTGATAAATTGCCAACCAAAAAAGCGGCTAAAACCACCGATGCGAATGTGCAAGCAGCAAATGATGATGCTCCTATCGTATTGGTCGGTAAAGGCGTAACGTTTGATTCGGGCGGTATCTCTATCAAGCCTGGCGCGGCAATGGATGAGATGAAATTTGACATGGGTGGCTCAGCCTCAGTACTTGGCACAATCAAAGCCTTGTGTGAAGCGCGTCTACCAATCAACGTAGTCGGCGCACTAGCCTGTGCTGAAAACATGCCATCAGGTGATGCTACTCGCCCAGGTGATATCGTCAAAGCAATGAATGGTCTATCGGTTGAAATCTTGAATACTGATGCTGAAGGTCGTTTAGTATTGGCAGATACTTTATGCTACGTACAGCGTTATCAGCCAAAAGCCATTATTGATGTTGCAACCTTGACCGGCGCTTGTGTGGTTGCACTCGGTAGTGTTCGCTCGGCTGTCTTTAGTAATGATGAAGACGTATTGTTTGACTTAGAAAATGCCAGTAACTTATCAGGCGATCTCATCTGGCATATGCCGTTAGATGACGAGTATCAAGCGCAGCTAGAATCACCTATCGCTGATTTGCAAAACATCGGTGGTAAAGGTGCAGGTGCCGTCACTGCTGCTTGCTTCTTGTCTCGCTTTGTAGAAGAAGGTCAAGCATGGGCGCATTTAGACATCGCCGGTACCGCATGGAACTCAGGTAAAGACAAAGCTGCAACTGGTCGTCCAGTACCACTATTTATGCAATATCTAAAAAATAGCGCAGACATAATTTAGTCAATCAATGACAGTCAATTTATGAAAACAATTCTATGAAGATCAGCTTTTATGTATTAAGCGAGAGTAAAGCCCAAGATTTCTTGGGCTTTATTTGTCAATTGACCCAAACCGCGCTCAATAAAAGCACGCAGTCACTGCTGATTCTTGTCGAAGATGATGCGTTACTGTCGATGCTTGATGAGGCGCTATGGGCACAAGAGACCACGAGCTTTATCCCACATCAATGTCTTTTGGATACGGGTACGCAAGGTACTGACCCTGAAGGCACCGATGTGGATGCTGCTACTGCCAATACTGATAACGTATCGCTAGCACCTGTGCTACTTGGCAACTATATGCCAGCCGATTTTAAGGGAATCGTACTCAATACTACGATACGTCCTGTTAATACCTTTATGGCAGCGACCAGTAATGCCCAACCAACTCGAGTGCTTGAGCTGATAAAACCTGATGCGACTAGTGTTCAAGAAGGTCGTAATAAGTATAAAGCCTACCAACAATTAGGCTATGAGCTGACTCATTTCAAAGTTTAAGTTGCAGCCTGCACCATCACGTCTCTTTATGTCTCACGAAAAGTACGATTTCTCATCAGAGAATATTTGCCAATTTTTCTCATATTAAGTCTCTACCTTCATCTTACGCGCTTATACCGGTTCGTGGTAAAGGTAGGCTCTTATCTTAAAAAATGCTACCATCCTTCGATTAATTTTCTGTTTTCACTATAAACGTCTTATTTACAGTCAAATTATTTCAAAATGGCGACAAAGCAACCGAGCGGAAACTGCTTATTTTAAGCAAGATTAACGCGATAACCATTTATAAATAATTTGGAATATTGACTAAATCGAGGATGTATAGATGCGTTCACTAATTGCGATGTACCAGCGTATAGGGCTAGTGCCGCTCATTATTATTGGTTTAATTTTAGGGGTGTTGATTGGTTGGCTAGCACCAGGAATCGGTATTGCATTGGGATTATTGGGCACGCTGTTTGTAGGCGCGCTAAAAGCCGTTGCTCCGATACTGGTATTTGTTTTGGTCATGGCTGCTATCAGCCAACACCGTAGCGGCAACAAAGTTTATGTCAAACCTGTACTTATCATGTATATGTTCGGCACTTTTTTGGCTGCACTGACCGCGGTAGGTGCCAGCTTTTTATTCCCGACTAACTTAGTCTTGATAAATGCAACGATTGAGCAAGTACCACCAGCCAATTTAGAAGCCGTATTGACCAACTTACTGATGAACTTGGTGGCCAATCCTATTAATGCCATCGCTGAAGCCAATTATATTGGTATTCTGGCATGGGCCATCATCATTGGTTTTGCACTGCGTCAAGCCAGTGATACTGCCCGAACAGTAGTCAGTGATTTTTCTGATGCGATCTCGCAAGTGGTCAAATGGATCATTGCGCTAGCACCTTTCGGTATCTTAGGCTTGGTTGCCAATACTGTCGCTGAAACAGGCTTTGCTTCTTTGGCAGGTTATGCACGTATCTTGATGGTACTCATCGGCTGTATGCTATTTATTGCGTTGGTCGCCAACCCTCTTATCGTGCTAGTCAAAACAGGTAAAAACCCTTATCCGCTCGTATTCAGATGCCTACGTGAATCAGGCATTACGGCTTTCTTTACTCGCAGTTCAGCGGCCAACATTCCCGTTAACATGAACCTTGCGCGCAAACTGGGCCTGCACGAAGATACTTATTCTGTGACCATTCCACTAGGTGCTACTATTAATATGGCAGGTGCAGCGATTACGATTAACGTCTTAACGCTTGCAGCAGCACATACTTTAGGTATCGAAGTGAGCTTTGCATCAGCGTTGCTACTGAGTCTGGTCGCAACGATCAGTGCTTGCGGAGCCTCTGGTGTCGCCGGTGGTTCATTGCTACTGATTCCATTAGCTGCCAGCTTATTCAACATTCCAAACGATATCGCTATGCAAGTGGTTGCGATTGGCTTTATCATCGGGGTGATACAAGATTCGGCAGAAACAGCGCTGAACTCGTCAACGGATGTACTATTTACGGCAGCAGCTGATCCGACGTATTCTCGTTAATTTATAGAAAATAAAAAGGGCCCAATTTGTCATTGAGGCCCTTTTTTATTGGTTATTCTTTACTGCTAATTCGACTACTTTGGATGGTGAATATCCACTTCAATCACTGGTGCTTGTAGGTCTAGTTGGCGTTTTAATTGGCGTAATTGCTCCACCTCATCTAACAGCTCCAGTATCAAACCAATTGCAGGGACACTGGCTTCAAAGTCGCGGCTAAGTCGTGAAGCACGGCGCACAGTGGTCAGCTGATAACCAGTAAACTGCTCACGTTCTGGTACATCATATTCAATAATATTTTCTTCAATCAATTCGATGACCCATTGGCGCTCTTGGCCACAGGCAGATACTAGCTCATCTAAGCTCATGATAATATCGGTCAATTCAGGCGAGTGTTTCATAGCTATTATCCTCGTTTGCGCTTTATTTCATCGTTATCGTATGGTCTTCATCTCTGTTGCAGTGGTATCAGATTGTTATTAAGCACTGTTACTAAGCGCTATTACCAAGCATTGCCATTAGCGTTCTATACTCGTCTCAGCAAAGGCTTGTTTTAATTGCTCATAAGCTTGGCTAGCAGCCTCAGTATTGATATCAGGATTAATAATATTCAGGGTTAAATATAAATCACCCACTTGCTTGGCTGGAATACCTTTACCTTTTAATCGTAGATTGCTACCAGACTTACTGTTTTTAGGAACCGTCACACCAAGCTTACCTGCAGGCGTACTGACCGTTATTTTTTCGCCCAAAGCCGCTTCCCATGGCGCTATATTGACAGTCTGATAGACATCAGCACCTTCTATCCTGATATTGTCTGCATGCAAGATTTTGACTTTTAGAAATAAATCACCATTTTTACCACGACCAGCACCCGCAGCACCCTGTCCTGCTAGACGAATCTGCTTGCCATCAGTGATGCCTTTAGGAATTTTAATTTTGAGCGTCTTATTATCATAATCTACGCTGCCATTGGTCTGACGAACAGGTACGTTTAATTTGATACTGTAGTCGTCACCATTATAGACCGAGGCCAAATCAACCGTAATCTCTGCATGTTGGTCTTGACCTTTGCTATCTTGCGACCCAAAGCCGCCACGTTGTGATTGGCCACCAGCTTGCCCATCAGTCGAGCCACGCGCGCCATGACCAAATGCTGAAAAAATATCATCGAAGCGAAAACCACCATCACCATAGGCTTCACCATCACCGAACTGGTCTTTGACATCTTCCCAACGGAATCCGCCCTGACCACCACTTGTAGATTGACCACCGAAGCCGCCGGCACCAGCTTGACCTGCAAATGGATTATCTAACATGGCATCATATTCAGCACGTTTGTCTTTGTCTCTGATGGTCTCGTAGGCATTATTAATCTCCGCAATCTTGTTATCAGCATCTGGATGATCGCTGACATCAGGGTGATATTGACGAACGAGCTTACGGTATTTTTTTTTGATATCGGCGTCTGAGGCGTCTTTTTTGACCCCTAAAATGTCATAGTAGTTTTTCTCTGCCATGTTATTAGTCCTCAAAATAAAAGCATGTTGATGATACTGGTATGCCAATTTTAAACGGTATAGTGTGACAGCTTATTTGACTGCGACATATCAGGTTGTGGCTATGACCTAATTATAATAGCAATAATAAATAAAGACGGTCATATAAATATTACCAATAATGATGCCAAGCTATTGCAGCATTCAACGTATCTGAGTCGTCTAATATCACATCATTATCAGCCGTTACTGTGTCAGAGTACGTCACTATCAGTCTGGCATCGTTATTCTTCGATAACTGTTGGCGTACTGTGAATTTGGTCAAATCAATGGCATTACGCCCTTCTCGTTTGGAAGCAATGTAAGATAACTCAGCACTTCGACCATCACGTTTTGCACGTAAACCAAGCTCAATACCAACATCTGCGTGTTTGTCTTGGTCATGGACAGTCGCATTGACCATACCATAGCTAAGTAAGTGCTTGCCAAATTTGGCACCTGCACCAATGCCCGCTTGCGCATAAGGGCTATGGTGGTTACCCGTAAACCAATCGGTACGAGCGCCTGTTTTTAGTTGCCAAGACAGTTTAGGCTCACCTGATAACGGTTGTCTAAGATCTTCAATCTGTTGCATGTCTAAAAATACAAAATCCGTTAACGTCCATTGACGCTCATCAAAATTATAGCCCAATGAAGCCTTGACCGCTTCAAAACGTTTATCAATATCCGTATAGGCGTTGAGTGGGTCTTTTACAAATAGTGATAAACCAACTTCTGCCATCTCATCAGATAAAACGATTTTGGTCTGCGTGGTTTTGTTGCTCAATGCTGGAGACGCTTTATTCGGGACAGGCAGTTGAGCCAAACCATTGCTGGCTGGTAGTGTAAAACGCTGACTGAGCAGCACGCTTTTAAAGGCTTGCTGCTTCGGTGTATTGTCTTGTGATATTTTATAAGTACGATGCAAAATCAAGAAATCAAGCGCCAGTGCTTTGCTCTCTTCATCCAACGTAGCAAGCGGCGCAGTGTCCTCTGTACGAATGACAGCGTTTATAATGTCTTGTATTGGCTTTGAGAGCTGTACAAACTTCTCACGCAGCTGCGTTTGCTCAGACGGCAAATAACGTACCGAAGATACGAGTGACTCAGACTCAGTTTCGCCTTCATGCTCTAATAACTGATCGAATACATAATCTGGTGCATACCAAGGGCCTATTCGCTCAGTCGTTTTTACATCGCTTATCAGCTCAAGTATCTCGCCTGAACGATAACCACAGTTTTGCTTGATGAAGTAATAGTCAAAACGAGCGGATTTTGCTTCGTATAAATGGTAGTTCAATAATTGCGTATCGAATGTATCAAGATTGAGCACATACTCCCACATATCTCGTTGCTCATTCTTAGAGTATACCGCATCTTGTTTAAAGAACTCCGCCTCCGAAAACCCCGCATCATAAAGCCCAAAAAGCCCTTTAATAGCGTACATAGCGCCATTTTCATTTGCTGGAATGCGAGCACCAAAATTGTATGAACTGTTCAGCAAATCCTCGCTAGAAAGCTCTCTGACATCCTGTGCCATAGAATCTGCATCATCTATAGGTATATTGGTCTTGACCAGTACATGGCCGAATGAGGAGGCTGGATTTTTTAGGTAATTGCTCACCAAAATCAGGCTTATTTCTTGATTGGGATCTGGTAATTGTGAGCAATTTTTAAGATCGACATTCAATTCAGGTAGGTGATGAGTGAGCCATAAATATCTGGCTGGATATTTACAGACGACGCTTTCATCGTTACTTTGCTCTATCGTTGCCAAGAGCTCTGCATAAGGATCAAAATTGCGTTTCGAACGTGGCTTGGGGTTGGTTAAATAAAAATCTGGCGAGATAACTTCGGCCTTACCATTTTTGTAAAATAATAAATGCTGCCACTGAGGATGCTTCGCCAATGACTTTAGGGTTAAGGGATCGATAACAATATTTTTATTAGTGTTTGGTTTTTGCTCTTTTACTTGCTCTCGTACTTGCTCTCCTGCCAGTGGTTGTATGCTCTGCTCAAGACTTGACAAACTATTGAGTTCGCTGATAGCCAAATGCTCTTCAATAGCCGTATCAGTGTTAGAAGCAATCTTATTTTCCTTGCCTATCATTATTGGCTCTGACGTATAAGCATTTAACTCATCAACCTCTGCCGCACCAGCTGTCGTTGCCGCAAAACAAGCTACCCATAAAAATAATTTTTGCATTTTATCCAGACACCCTAAATACATGAGCAATAAAAAACACGTAAGCGCTAGGCTTACGTGTTTTCATCATAAAATAATCAAAAGCTTCCGCATTCAAATAATAGTTGAATACCTAATACTTTTAATCTTTAGATAGCACAGCTTTGCTTAACGATATCAAATAGCGCTTCTGCATTTTGATCTTGCGTAGCAGTACGATAAGCAGAAGTTTGAGCATATTGACCATATTGTGCACGTACGCTAGCAGCTGAATCACAGTTGGCAACACTCTGTAGTGCTGATAAATGAGCGCCTTGGCCTGAAGCTAGGTCTTTTTCTACACTTGGGAATGCTTCTTTGATCAAGACAGCAGCTCTAACATTACCACCTTGGCAAGTAGCAGGAGACATAGAGTCAGAAGTAGCCGCTGTTGTACCTAAATCCCAAGTCACGTTAGAGATAATAGCAAGGATAGGGCTTGAATTACCGAACAAAGCACCACCGATACCACATTGCTTATAAATCTGTTCGATAGTACGGCCGGTATCTGCTGTCTTGAAGTTAGAACCAAGGTCAGCATTCGCTGTGCTAAACGGAATCATTGCGGCGACAACTGAAGCAAATACAATTTTTTTCAACATAAAACTTCCTTAAAGGAGGATAAAAGATAGGTTATCCGGTAATACAATCAAATTTATTTTGAGTATTTTTGATAGATATTCCAGAACATTGTTTAACCTTGCGCATTGTACAAAATAGTAAGAATATAGCAAGGTTTTTTTACATTAGTTTCGATATTTTTGATTGGGCTTATTGGACGTTAATTATGCTATATGAACAGTTTCAGTCTTTATATATTACCTATTTATGTCGTGTTGCTAGCTCTCCAGTATTTTGTCGAGCTCTTTATAAGAATCAATCTCTATAAGACCATTTTTAGAACTTATTATCTTATTACTTATTCCAAAAAATGTCTTTTTCCCTTAAAAAACAGGCATTTGACCCTAAGAGTTTTTTTACATGACAGTAATAATATGACAAGCTCCTTCTTGTAAAATCCCCCTATTATTCATACTCATAGGGAGTATAGATAACGTAGGCAAGAGTATCTGTCTATCTTATAAATTGCTTAAAGGTATTAAATGTCTTATTTAATCAAGTCTTTAGTTATCACTTTATCACTACTGCTTAGTACCACTGTTTTCGCTGGCAACACCAGTTATTATGGTAGCAAGTTCCACGGGAAACGTACGGCTAGTGGTAGTATCTTCAACATGAACTCATTGACCGCTGCGCATCGCACGTTACCGTTCGGCACGAAGGTACAAGTAACCAACCAAAAGACAAAGCAGAGCGTAATCGTAAAAATCACTGATAGAGGACCTTTTATTCGAGGCCGTATTCTTGATTTATCGAAAGCCGCTGCTGGTCAAATAAACTGTCAATTGTGCACGACCACAATGGAAATACTCTCTTATGGTGATGGTAAATACCGTAAGGAATAATGTAATAAAAAGGGAGAGCGTTAGCTCTCCCTTTTTTATGCCTGCTTATATAATCTAAAAACTGCTGAACAAACACTCAAAACCTTCTGATTGCAGTTCTCTATATAACCCCCTCTACTTGGCAGCAGATTCTATTTCCTCTAACGTCGTCATCGATAGCAATAGTTTCTCTTCGTTATTACTATGCTGCTGTTGTAGTGCTGTTTGCTCGTTGAGTAGAACAAGCAGATCAGACTTACGACTCTCTTCATACAATGTTGTATCCGCAAGCTTCTCTTCAAGCGTCACAAGCTGGCCATCAATCTTAGCCAATAGTTTTTCTGTGTCTTCTATCTCACGGCGAATAGGAGCAGTAAGTTTGCGTTGTTCAGCTGCTAATTTACGCTGCTCTTCTTTACTAAGTGTAGGTTCGGCAGCTTTACTCTTTGATGAAGTATCAGATGCTTGACTGGTATTTGTTTCACGTGAAACAAACTTCTTGCTCTCTTTTTTACTTTTTTTCTTACCAGTGTTTTTATCTGATGAATTCTCTTGCTTGCGTTTTTCTGCCAACCATTTGCCATAGTCGCCGATATCACCATCGAACTCTTCGATAATACCGTCATGTACCAAATACAACTCATCACAAACGTTAGCAATCAATTCACGATCATGCGAGACCAAGACTACTGCCCCTTCGAAGCCTTGTAGCGCGATGGTCAATGCTTGACGCATCTGTAAGTCTAAATGGTTGGTTGGCTCATCAAGCACCAAAACGTTCGGGCGCTGCCAAACAATTAATGCTAGCGTCAAACGTGCACGTTCACCACCTGAGAACAGCTCGCTTGGGGTGTCAATACGATCACCACGGAAGTCAAAGCTACCTAAGAATGAACGTAGCATCGCATCAGACGTTTTGCCTGCTAGACGACGCAGCATCTCTATCGGTGTTGCCTTGGCGTCTAAGATGTCCATTTGATGCTGGTTAAAATAGCCCAGTTTCAGCGTATCAGACATACGGTACGTGCCTGTTAATACACCAAGCTCGCCAACCAATGCCTTAATCAGTGTAGATTTACCTGCGCCATTCATACCTAGTAAGCCAAGACGCGTATCTGGCGTCACCTGTACATTGGCATTATGCAGCAGTGGTACGTCGCTATAACCAATATCTGCTTTTGTCAGCTCAATCAGCGGTGAGCTCATATTGGCTGGTTCATAAAAGCGGAACGAGAACGGGTTGTCCGCCATCATTGGTGACAATTCTGCCATACGCTCAAGTTGCTTGATACGGCTCTGGGCCTGTTTGGCTTTACTGGCTTTGGCACGGAAACGACGAATAAAGTCATCCAAATGTGCCTTGGTCGCTTCTTGCTTCTCAAACGCTTGCTGCTGCTGCGCCATACGCTCATGACGCGTGCGAATAAACTGCTGATAGTTACCCGTATAAAGGGTGATTTTTTGTTGTTCTACATGCAAAATATGACCGACTGTCGCATCCAAAAACGCTTGGTCATGCGAGATGACAATCACCAGACCCATAAAAGCATTGATCCACGTTTCTAGCCAAAGGATCGCATCCAAATCCAAATGGTTGGTCGGCTCATCGAGTAACATAAGATCAGCACGGCTCATCAAAGTTTTGGCGAGGTTCAGACGCATACGCCAACCACCAGAAAAACCTTCTACTGGTAGCTCATGCTGATTGGTATTGAAACCCAAGCCCGCCATAATTTGTGCGGCTTTAGTTGGCGTACGATAGCCATCAATTTCATCAAACTGCTGATGCAATATGCCAATCTGCTCATCACTAACGCTACTCAAATCATTCAATGAAGCATTAATCTCATACCACTGCTCATCACCACTTAATACATAATCAATGGCCGTCTGCTTAGTCGCGCCAACTTCCTGCGCCATATGTGCCACATGCCAGCTATCAGGAATGCTCACTTCGCCCTTATCAAGGGTAACTTCAGTATCGCCCTTACCCATTCGCGTGAGTAATAAAGCGAACAAAGTAGATTTGCCTGTGCCATTATTGCCTGTTAAGCCAACCTTGTGACCCGGATGTAGCTGGAAGCTTGCACCTGCAAACAATTCACGACCATCACGGCGAACACCAACGTCTTTAAATTCGATCATATAATTTCTTCATCTCAACAGTAATATAAAAAATAAGGCAATAAAAACACACATCTGGCATGCTAACTGGCGGCTATTATTTCAAACGCTTGCCCGATAGGCAAACGATTAAATAACTATTTCAAAACTAAGTATTTATTCAGATAAAAAGCCTTTGGTTTTATAATCAATTATCAGGGCCACAAAGGCTTACATTGAATGCGATAAATTCGATTAGCAGCGTCACTCTTGACAAACGATTCGCGACCCCCATTATGATATACTGCTAAAAGATAAGTGCTCACAATCAATAAAGCGTGGTGATGGCACAAATACCAGCTTGATATGGCACAAACAGCTTATATTGCTCCAATAGCTTTATCCTAATAACAGCACCCAATTAAATCAAACGCCGTGCGTATCTTTATTTGCAACCATTTCATTGCAAACCCAAACAGGACGACGACCGCATTTGATCCTAGCAACTGAGGTAGATATGAACGAATCAGCCAACCAATTTAGTCCAAGCTCCAGCCAGCCAGTAGATCCTACGGTACTAAGCCTAACCGATAGTGCCGCACAAAAAGTACGTCGCCTACGTGAAGAAGAAGGTGATAGCGACCTTATGTTACGCGTCTATGTGACTGGCGGTGGCTGCTCAGGTTTCTCTTATGGCTTTAATTTTGCCAATGAGTTGAATGAAGATGATGCCAACTTTGACAATGAAGATGTGACCTTAGTGGTAGACTCACTAAGCTACCAGTATTTGCAAGGTTCTACTGTTGACTATACTGAAGGGTTAGAAGGCGCACGCTTTATCGTGACCAACCCGAACGCAACGACTACTTGTGGCTGTGGCTCTTCATTCTCAATCTAAATTAGCGGTATCCGTGAGTGTTCATTCAGATGCCCTAGTTATTGGCTATAGCGATGATAAGTAGCTTGACGTCATCTATTAAAAGCATCTATCTGCTAGGTAGGTGCTTTTTATTCACTTGGTTTTATAGTGCATAAATGACACGTTATTCAAAAATCAGTGTGGCTTAAATATCCGCTGACATTCAGACAGATAAGCCATTGTAAAGCTTATCGTATTTGTAATCGTCCGTGGTTTTCAAGGCAGCTTTGAGCTAAACTGACGGAATTATTAATCCAATATTTACCTCTTTTATGGTCGAACGCTAGTCGTGTTTTGATCCTCCATAATAAATAACAATAGATGACTATTATGAGTAATTTTGCGAGTAGCTTTGTGAACTTTGAAATCCCTAACTGGTTTGACAGCAAGCATTTAGCGGGCATGTTACGCGGTATCGAAAAAGAAGGTCTGCGCGTTAGACCTGATGGGTATCTGGCCCAAACACCGCACCCAGCCAAACTTGGATCAAAACTCACCCATCCATTTATCACCACCGATTATTCAGAAAGCCTGCTTGAGCTCATTACTGACCCCAAGACTTCACCAAAAGAAACGCTAAACATGCTGCGTCAGTTGCATGTATTGGTATATCAAGCCATGCCTGAAGGTGAGCTGATGTGGCCACTGTCGATGCCTTGCATGCTGTCATCAAAAGATGAAGACATCCCATTAGCTGATTATGGTAGCTCTAATACTGGTAAGCTCAAGACGTTATATCGTAGTGGTTTGGGCATTCGTTATGGTCGCCGTATGCAGACGATTGCTGGTTTGCATTATAACTTGTCTTTCGGTGACGGACTCTTTGACGTTTGGCAAGCGCAAACACCTACCGCGCAAGACCAAACGCCAACAGAATTCAAAAATGAAAAATACCTTGGGCTTATCCGTAACTTCAAGCGACTAACCAGTCTGGTTCTCTATCTATTGGGTGCCAGTCCAAGCGTTTGTCCTTGTTTCTTAGCGGGTCGCGAGCATGATTTAGAACTGCTAAACAACTCAACCTATTATAAGCCGACCGCCACTAGCCTGCGTATGGGCAAGCTTGGCTATACCAATAGTGTGCAAGAGCAGCTCGATATTCGTTATAACTATTTGCCAGAATATGTCGAAGGATTGCGCCGTGCGATTCAAACGCCACATGAGAGCTTTGCGAAGCTTGGATTAGAAGATGCTGAAGGTAATCCTATCCAAATCAACAATCATATCCTCCAGATAGAAAATGAATATTACAGCCCTATTCGTCCTAAACAAATTGCGATGAGTGGTGAGACACCGACCGAAGCACTTGAACGTCGCGGTATTGCATATGTTGAATTCCGTGCTATCGATCTCGACCCTTATAGTGATGTCGGTATTCGTCTGTCTAGTGCCTGCTTTTTAGAAGTCATGGCACTGTATTGCCTGTTCAATGACTCTCCAGATCTACTCCCTGAGGAAGAAGAAGCACTGGCTATCAACCTTGAACGTGTAGTAAACGAGGGTCGCCGTGATGGTCTACACATCATCAATAATGGCGAGGAGCAATTGCTTGAGAGCTGGATGCTGACACATCTAGAGCGCATGCAGCCACTTGCCGCGTTGCTTGATGCTCATTATGGCGGCAATGATTACCGTGCAGCAGTTGCGTTAATGCAAGGCAAAGCAGGACACTCTGAGTCAACCATCTCAGCACAAGTCAATTCTGATAGTCAGCGTTTGGGCAGCCTATGGCAGCTTGGCTTTACTTTGGCGCAGCAGCATCGCAATTCGTTATTGCAGCAAACGCTTAGTCCAAACACTCAAGCTAAGTATGAAGTGCTGGCAGAAAAATCGATACTGCAGCAAGCAGATATCGAAAAAGCAGAAACAGAAGATTTTATGGAATTTTTGCAACAGTACCGCTAAGTTCTGATTACCATTTAACATTTAACATTTATAGCTGACTATTTTATAAGAGTAACTGCCCAATGCTAAAGCTAGCCACCTACCGCTCTTTGCAAGTGTTTTTGGTCATTATGACCGTAATCGGTATGAGTTTTGCGCTGTTTTTTCTACAGCGTCATTTGGGGCTTTTACCGTGCCCACTTTGTATTTTTCAACGTGTTGGCCTGATTGTCATGGGCAGTTTTGCTCTGATATCGGCAGTATTTAATCCCAAGTCTAAAGGCATGAGACTGCTATTGTGGCTCGGTAGCTTGATAGGCATTGGCTGGTCTACGGCAGTCGCAGTACGCCATGTATGGTTACAGCACTTACCTGCCGATTTAGTTCCATCTTGTGGCCCAGGTCTAAATTATTGGATAGACACCCTACCTGTGTTGCAAGTGTTCAAAGAAGTTTTCGCCGGCTCTGGTGAATGTGCTGAAATTGCTTGGACCTTTATAGGATTAAGTATCCCTGAACAGTCTTTGATTCTATTTAGCGTGCTGTTATTGCTACATGTGCTGATATTATGGCGTATCTTACGACCTGTCACCCCCTAGCCACACCGCTTAATAACTGCTTAACAAATATGTAAATCCCATACTTTTTACGCTACCATCCTTCATCTAGATAGATATAAATGCGATATGACTTGATATCTATTTAGATGAAAACTGCTTTACTACTAAGCGCTGCTGACCTGATAACCACCTCTGCTACGCCGTCTTGTCCAAAGCTCTCATTGCTTAAACAACACTCCCCTTCAAGCAATCCATAACAAAAATTCTACAGAGATATCTTCAATCTTTGGTATCTTGACCCTGCTTATTTTGTTTTCTCATTGGTTGATATGACTGAGATAGCTTTTACTCTGACGTTTGTTTTTGGCTAATGTTCCGTCTGCTTCGTATCATATCTTTTGGCAACAAAACCTCAAATAATGCCCTTTCAACGCTTATATTTCCCACTATCCTGCATTTCTGACGATAGAATCACATTGCTCATAGTATGGGTAATCTGCAGAAATATTATTTAAAAACTGTTTTTGGTGTGACCATGATATATTTTGCGCCTGTTTGCTCTATTACTTTGACTGTCATCAGACGCTATGGCCGTTTTTTGCTGGCATTACCTTTTTGCGTAGTCCTTATCAGCTGTGACAATGCTTCGTCTAATACTGATCAGGGTATGGTAAATGAAGTTATCCCTGTTGATGGCTCAGCGTCAGCTGACCTTACAAATAGCTTGTCAGATAATAGTGACGGGTTACAAGGCTCTGATAGTGAGCAAGATAACGCAGAAGGCCAATCACTTATTGCTGCTGCGCAACCAAGTAATGAGTCGAACACCTACCAAACACAGACAGATTCAAAGTCACATAGCAGCGCATTACAAGCGACGTTAATGGGCGATTATGGTGGTATGGTGCCTTGTTCGTCTTGTGATAATATCGATGTCACACTGAACTTATTCGCTGATGGCTCAGTACTCAAGACCAGTATTTACAATAGTCCTGAGACGCCACGTTCACCGCTTTTTGAGTCTGGCATCTATCGTCAAGATAATAATAAGATTACGATTGTCTACCAACAAAAACAGATTGAGACCTATAGTATTCAAGACAATCATCTTATATTGATGGACGAAAATAAGAGTCCTAATAATGACTATACCTTGTCACGTAAATAAGACTGTAGGCAGACCGTCAGATATCAACAAGTTCGAATAAATAAACACCTAAGCCAATACACCAAACAACGCCTACTTTTAAGGCGTTTTTTATTGGTCATCTAATAGTGTTTACTTTACAATGAGTGGCTGTTTACCCTGTTGATACTTTGATGACTGCTTGCTCATTCTGCAATAAAGGTCCTTGGTACGGGTAATATGTAGGCGGGGTTCGACCTATAATAATCAGCTGTTTATTCTGCTGATATTACAAACGACTTTACGTTTTCATTCTTTCAATTTATGCTCATACGGAACGTCTATGCACATTCATATTCTTGGTATTTGTGGTACTTTTATGGGCTCGTTGGCCTTACTAGCGCGAGAACTTGGGCACACCGTAACTGGCTCTGATGCCAATGTGTATCCGCCTATGTCCACCCAATTAGAAAATGCAGGCGTCACTATTGAAGCAGGCTACCTGATAGAACATTTGCAGCCAGCACCAGACTTGGTCGTTGTCGGTAATGCGATGAAGCGCGGCATGGACGTGATCGAATATATGTTGGACACAGGACTACGCTATACGTCAGGGCCACAGTTTTTATCTGAGGAAGTGTTGCAATCGCGCCACGTGATAGCCGTAGCAGGTACTCATGGCAAGACCACAACGACGACCATGCTCGCTTGGATATTGCACTATGCGGGTATCGATACTGGGTTTTTGATCGGTGGTGTACCATTAGTCGATACAACGGATGAGCGTCTACAACAAGTCTTTGCGCACAGCAGTTATTTAGGTGCAGAAAAAGCGAGTGATGATAGCTCAGATACTGGCTATTTTGTCATTGAAGCCGATGAGTATGACTCTGCATTTTTTGATAAGCGTTCAAAGTTTGTGCATTATCGCCCGCGTACCGCCATTCTAAATAATCTTGAATTTGATCATGCTGATATCTTTGCAGATCTCAACGCAATTCAGACTCAATTTCATCATATGGTGCGTATGATTCCAAGCACTGGCAAAATCATCATGCCAGCAGCGACCGCCAGTTTAGAAGACACGTTGGCAAAAGGCGTTTGGACACCTGTTTGGCGTACATCAGTGGTTGATAAGAGCGCCGCTGACAACCTTGTAAATGATAGCGACTGGCAAGCTGAGCTTATTAGCGAAGATGGTAGCCAATTTAAAGTAAGATTCAGCGAAGACCTTGATTCTGCCGCCACCGTCAATTGGGCAATGAGCGGCATCCATAATGTTAATAATGCATTAGTTGCGGTATCCGCAGCTTACAATGTGGGTGTCAGCGTCTCTACTGCTTGTGCCGCTTTGTCTGCTTTTGCTGGTATCAAACGCCGTATGGAGCTGATCGGTGATGTAAATGATATCTTGGTCTTCGATGATTTTGCCCACCATCCAACCGCTATTACCACGACGTTAGATGGTGCCAAAAAGAAGCTGTCTGACAGACGTATTTGGGCTATTATCGAACCACGTAGCAATACAATGAAAATGGGCATTCATCAAGATAGTCTAGCCGAATCTGCTGCACTCGCTGACCATACACTGTGGTATGAGCCTACAGGTCTTGAATGGGGTTTAAGAGAAGTCATCGAACGCGCTAATGCTGCAAATCCGAATATGGGCAACCAACAAGTACTGTCTAGTACTGACGCTATCATTGAATATATCGGCACACATGCACAATCAGGTGATGCGATTGTCATCATGTCTAATGGCGGCTTTGAAGGGATTCATCAGCGTCTATTAACGGCTCTACATAGTAAATAACTGAGCTGAATATAGTTTTATTAAAGTGAAAGCGTGGCATTGTTATCGACGAGCCACGTTTTTTTTGGTTTTAATAAGCATCAATCACGACCAACGTTTGCGACTTTACTACCTTTGTAACCTTTCATTTACTTATCCTATCTTCATATTAGCAAATCAATGGATTTCCTCACATAGCTCATACACTGGTAACATTTCGCGCTTACCTTTACTTCGACGCAGTGCTTACAATGTACCTATCAAAACGAGAAAATTACTATAAATGATAATAAGTTAGGAGAATACTATGGGTTTTATTTGGATGATTATTGTAGGACTGGTCGCAGGTTTATTGGCACGAGCTATTAAGCCAGGCAGTGACCCTATGGGTTGGATAATGACTATCGTATTGGGTATCGTCGGTGCTTTAGTTGGTGGTTTACTGGCTAACCTAGTCGGTATCGACGCTGATGGCGGTTTCACTGGTCTTATATTCTCAGTTATCGGTGCGATCATACTACTGTTTGCATATGAGATGATTACCAACAAACGCGGTGTATAATCGATCACAGTATTGATTGCAATTCAGTAATGACAATATAAAGAGAAGGCCTTGCTGATTGCGAGGCCTTTTCATTTGCCATACGATAAGCCCTCACCTTCGTTATTTGGTATTAGGAAGAGGTGATAGTTGCGGGAAAGTATTGATAAACATTACTTTTGCCCCCATTTATCTTATAATATCAACCCTATTTTATCCTTATCATTGAGGTAAGCGTTATGGCTTTACTCCCTATCTTAAATTATCCAGATCCACGCCTGCGCACACTTGCCAAGCCTGTCAAAGAAGTGACTGCTGAAATAAAAACCTTAATCGCGGACATGATCGAAACGATGTATGACGCCCAAGGTATTGGTTTGGCTGCCAGCCAAGTGGATCGCCATATTCAACTTATCGTCATGGATTTATCAGAAGATAAAGATAGCCCTAGAGTTTTTATTAACCCAAAGGTGACGCCGCTAGTAGAAGAGAAGCAACCGTATGAAGAAGGTTGTTTGTCAGTTCCTGAGGTTTATGATAGCGTTGAACGTCCAAACAAAGTACGTATTGAAGCCTTGGATGAGAATGGCGAAAAAATCGACGAAGAAGTAGAAGGCTTACTCGCGGTATGTATCCAACACGAAATGGATCACCTAAATGGCGTCATATTCGTCGATTATTTATCACGTCTAAAACAGACTCGCGCGCGCGATAAAGTACGTAAAGTCGTCAAAATACGTGAAAAGCAAGGCGAACAAACCGCTGAGCCACAGCCTACCAACTCTTAATGATTCATCATATAAATTGATTGTCATATAAACTCACATCAGCTAAATATTACTAATGGCTCGATGGCAATATTATGATACTCGTTTTACCCTATAACATGTGCTGTCTATACTAAAGGTTCCCTACCATGACCATGATCAAAATTGACCAATATTTTGACCCTGCCAACTGGCAGAAATTCACCAAAGCTGCTGAAGGTCGTGAGACACCGTTTTTGATGGTGGACCTTAGCCGTATTAAGACCAAGTATCATGAGATGGTTGGGTTTTTTCCTAATGCTAAAATTCATTATGCCATGAAGGCCAGTCCTGCTGTTCAGGTCATCAATCTATTGGCTGAGCTGGGTTCAAACTTTGACTGTGCGTCAATTTATGAGCTTGACCGTGTGCTTGATTGCGGTGTTGAGCCATCACGTATCTCTTATGGCAATACGATTAAAAAAGCGGATCATGTCAAATATGCCTTTGAAAAAGGCGTTGATCTATATGCGACTGACTCAGAAGCCGATTTAAAAAATATCGCGAAGCATGCGCCTGGCTCTAAAGTATTCGTTCGTATTTTGGTTCAGGGTTCAGAGACTGCTGAGTGGCCGCTATCACGTAAATTTGGCTGTCACCCTAATATGGCGATTGAGCTATTGATTCAAGCCCGAGATTTAGGCTTGGTACCTTACGGTATCTCGTTCCATGTTGGCAGTCAGCAAAAAGACGTTGCCGCTTGGGACGATGCATTAGCGAAGGTCAAATATATGTTTGACTGGATGAAAAATGAAGAAGATATCAAGCTACAAATGATCAATTTGGGTGGTGGTTTTCCAGCCAACTATATCAGCGAAGTAAACCCTATCAAAGTTTATGCTGAAGAGATTACGCGTTATCTGACAGATGACTACAACGAAGAGGACATGCCTGAGATTATTCTTGAGCCAGGCCGTTCATTAGTCGGTGGTTCAGGCGTTCTAGTCAGCGACATCGTTTTGATTTCTCGTAAATCTCATACTGATTTAACACGTTGGGTCTATACGGATGTGGGTCTATTCCAAGGCTTAATCGAAACATTAGGGGAAGCCATCAAATACCCTGTCTATACGCCTAAGATGGAAACATCAACCAGCGAAGGTACTGTGGTATTGGCCGGTCCAACGTGTGACTCAACTGATATCATGTATGAAGAAGCGGGTTATCAGTTACCAGAAGAGTTAGAGATTGGCGATAAAATCTATTGGCTAACCACTGGTGCCTACACCAATTCTTACTCATCAGTTGAATTCAATGGTTTCCCACCATTAGAAGTGATTTACATTGACTAGTTTTTTGCTCTACTGTTAATAAAAAAGCGCGGCACTGATATCAACAGTGCCGCGCTTTTTTATGCTCGTTTAACGATATCATTGATAAACAGCTACTGTACCAAGAGTGAAATAGGCACACTATTATTACTACTGATTGCCTGATTACCGCCATAGCTGGTACTTTGGTTTTGACTGTTTTGAGAAATTTGTCCAATAGTCACCCATTGTCCACGAGGCACGATAATCGTACTGTTCAGACTTTGACCTTGAATAGCATTATTAACAGAATCGCTGCGATTATAAGGTGAATTGGATCGCACCAGTTTTTCTTCTACTTGAGACAACTGTACTTCGACTTGGTCATTAGGCAGCAGTCTTGGTGTTACTGCAATTCCCTGTGTCGTTGGTAACAGTACTTGCTGCTGAATAATAATCTGTGGCTTTAGATTATAGTTATTTGCATAGCGATTGCTACTATAATCCTGAGTTAGAGAGTAGAGCGTGCCAGTGCTGATACTTGCTGCACTGCCAGATAAGGTTTTTATTTGGTATGAATTACTGCCCTGCTGCTGACTGTTATTTTGATTAATGATACCTGACCCTTGAATACCACGATTAGTAATAATGACCTGACTTTGCTGGATACTACTCTGAGCGCTGCTATCATTGCCGACGCGTATTGAGATGGTTAACGCTTGTGGTTGGCCATCTATTTGAGTCAAGAGCTGCTGCACTGCTTGATAATTAGCCGCTGTGGTGTTCAGTACTAATTTGTCTTGATAAGTTGTGACTGTACCGCCGTCACGGCTGCTGTCTAACTGCTGACGCACCGCAGGTAGTAATGTGTCACCGCCATAAGTATGAATAACATAAGTCTGATAAGTGGCAGCTTGGACAACGACAGGCAGAGCCACCAGACTGATTGCAAAGACTGTTTGACCTACGCAGCCAATATTTTTACTAGCAGTAATAGCACTGCTAAGCACCTTTATCAAACTCCGTCTAAACGTATTCATGTTTGGCTCCTAGCAGCGACTCATCATTTATTAAGATTTAGAGCATGTTGAAGACACGCCCTAGTCATTTAGTCCTAACACGTCTTGCATATTGTACTGCCCTACTTCTTGCTGAATAATCCAAGTCGCAGCGCGTACAGCACCAGCGGCAAAAGTCATGCGCGCACGGGCACGATGGGTAATCTCGACTACCTCACCGTCAGCGATAAACATCACAGTATGATCGCCGATGATTTCACCACCACGAATCGCATGGATACCAATCGTACCTGCTTCACGTTCGCCTGTTTGTCCTTCTCGGCCATAAACAGCTACGTCTTTTAGGTTCTGTCCACGAGCTTCTGCGACAGCTTCTGCCATCATATAAGCCGTACCTGATGGCGCGTCGATTTTGTGCTTATGATGTGCCTCGATGACTTCTACATCTGCGTCATTGCCAAATGCTTTTGCTGCCATCCCTAATAGCTTCAATGACAGATTCACACCCGTCGAATAGTTACCTGCATAAACAATCGAAATTTGCTCACTCGCTTTTGCCAATACTTGCTCTTGCTGCTCATTAAATCCTGTCGTACCGATGACCATCGCAACATTATGCTCAGCACAAATTTGCATATTTTTTTCAGTCGCATCAGGCAAGCTAAAATCAATCAATACGTCGATGTCTTCTACGACTACTTTTAGATTATCTACAATCTGTACCTCTAAGCGCCCGATAGCGGCAACCTCACCGGCATCAGCCCCTACTAGGCTCGATCCTTGACGTTCAATCGCTGCGCTCAATGTCGTTTGCTTGTTGTCTTTTACCGCTTCGATAAGCATACGGCCCATACGACCACCTGCTCCAATGACACCGACTTTGATGGTTTGTTCTTTTACTTGTTGACTCATATCTTTGTCCTAAATGCTTTGTTTTTAGTAAAGGTGCTTTTAAATACTATTTATCGTAAGTTTAGCAAATATCCCTACCCGAGTGGCTTTTTATACGCTCAGCAAAAAGCCCAATAGTTTCACGTGAAACTATTGGGCTCAAAACAATGACGTTGTTCAGTTAAGCAAAATTATCAGTCAAATAGCTCGCCAATCTTTTTGAAGAATGACTTTTTATGTGGTGACTGTTGATGCTTGCTGTCACCATCTAACGTATCTTGGAATTGACGTAACAAGTCTTTTTGCTCACGAGTTAGATTGACTGGTGTCTCGATGACGACACGGCAAATCAAATCACCTTTCATGGTCGTACGAACTGGCGTCACACCTTTACCGCGGACACGCAGTAATTTACCACTTTGCGTGCCTTCGGCAACCTTGATTTTTACTTTACCATCTAACGTTGGGATTTCGACTTCTTTACCCAATGCTGCATCAGTGATGCTCACTGGCACATCCATATAGAGATCGGCACCTTGACGCGTGAAGACGTTGTGCTGTTTAACACGCACTTCGACGTATAGGTCGCCATTTTGGACACCCGCACCGCCAGCTTCACCTTCGCCTGCTAGACGAACGCGGTCACCATCATCGACACCCGCTGGGATAGACACTTCGAGCGTACGTGATTTGTCTTTGACGCCATTACCATGACAGTCAGAGCATGGGTTTTTGATTTGCTTACCAGTACCGCCGCAATGTGGGCAGGCTTGCTGAACAGCAAAGAAACCCTGCTGCATACGGACTTGACCTTGGCCATGACACGTCTGACAAGTCACAACGTCAGAGGCATTTTTTGCGCCTTTGCCATCACAAGTGTCGCAAGGTGCAGGTGCGGTAAAGCTGATTTCTTTTTTACAGCCACGTACCGCTTCTTCTAGCGTCAGCTCAATGACGTAACGCAAATCAGAACCACGACGTGAACGCCCGCCACCGCCGCCGCCACGCTGCTGACCGAAGATATCGCCGAAGTTGCCGAAGATATCACCAAAGATATCTTGGAAATTACCGCCACCACCGCCGCCAAAGCCACCGCCGCCCATGCCGTTTTCAAACGCTGAATGACCCATGCGATCGTAGGCTGAGCGTTTTTCTTCGCTGCTCAGTACTTCATACGCCATTGATGCTTCTTTGAACTTGTCTTCTGCATCAGGGTCGTCAGAGTTACGATCTGGATGGTATTTCATGGCCAGCTTGCGGTAAGCTCGCTTAATTTCCTTGCTATCAGCGGTCTTACTGACACCTAATATTTCATAAAAATCACGCTTACTCATGGGCTCTCCTATCGTCTTTACAGTCCACCGGCCGGTCGATTCAGTAACCCTTATCAATCATTATATTATTGCTACTCATTTTCTCACTTAAAGGTTTCACATGAAACATAATGAACAGTGAAGAAAAAGAGATGATAATGTTAAAAATCTTACAAGCGAATACGGCGGGATGCTGCTTAGCCAAATCAATTATTAAAAGTTTGCGCTATTTATGGAGATGGCATAGTGATTTATCAAGCTCTCAGGGATGGAAAGTATCGTTTAAGAGCGTTTCGTCACTACAAAAAGGTTTTATTAAGGAACGAACAAAGGTTTTCATACCTTAATACAATTAAGCTGTGCTAGTATTTATCGCCAAGTTTATAGTCATTTATCTTAAAATTACATAGCCATTTATCTTAAAATTACTAAGTTTGCGACAAGGTATCGTTTTTTATGAAGAAGCTGATTGTTTTATTAATCATCATCGTAGTCGCCGTCTATGCAGGCTCGCCTTATTACAGTGCATATCAGCTCAAAAATGCCTACGATGACAAAGACGGTGCCACTATTGCAGCGGCCATTGACTATGACCAAGTACGGCCTAGTGTCCAAAATCAATTGACCAGTCAGTTTACGGCAACGATGACCCAATATCCGTTAGTTTCTCAGCTGGGCGGCGAGCCTTTGACCGAGGCTGCCAATAGTTTTATTGCAAAAGCCGTTGATGGTGCCATCACTCCGCAGAATATCGAAAAAGTTATTAACACTCAGGGTCAGGCCAATACAGCAACCAAAGAGTTAGCAGCGGCATGGGCTATCGCGAGCAATCAGGTCAATCTGAAAAATTTGATTCAAAATCTCATTATCCAACGCGGTGATGTCGATGCGGTGGTAAAAAGCCAAATGCAGGAAATCATGACAAAACAAGCCGCTGAACTTGAGAAACAAGTGGCTCAAGGTTCTGATAGTGACAAACCTAAGCTGAGCTATTGCGGTATTAATTGCTTCACTATCAGCGGACAAGTTAAAGGCTATCCACTCACCATAGAGATGCAACGTGAGGGTCTGATTGACTGGAAAATAGTCGATATCGTATTGCCATAGTACAAGACGCTATGGTTGCAACTTTTGCGCTATCGCTAATTATCTATAAAAAAAGCACCTATCATAATCTATTATAAAACAGTCACAGCGCGAAACTCGCTAGGAGTATCACCTATATTCTTAGCAAGATTGCCTTGGCTGTTTTTTGAATCAACGAAGGCGTGTCATCAATTAGATTGTGGGCTTAAAATGAGAAAAATTTAGCCATTTTAAGTTCACTAAATGTATTAATGTGCTAATTGATGATACGCCCTACATCAAACCAATTTATAAGTGAGCTTACGATGCACACTCAAACAACCTCTCCAATGACAAATACAGTAACAGCCACTCAGCCTAATGACTCGCTTACCACGCCAGCGCCTAACTCTCTACCACCAATCACGATACTAGATGGCGGTATGGGACGTGAGCTTGAACGACGCGGGGCACCCTTTCGCCAACCTGAATGGTCAGCACTGTCATTGAGCCTAGCGCCAGATAGTGTTCGTGATGTCCATGTGGACTACATAAAAGCGGGTGCGACAGTGATCACAGTCAACAGCTATGCAGTCACCCCTTATCATTTGGGAGACAGCTTTTTTAGTGAGGGTGAGCATCTCATCAGAACTGCGGCGCAGCTCGCATTCGAAGCCGTACAAGCAAGCGACAAGCATAGTAGTTCTGAAGCCGTACAAATCGCTGGCTGTTTGCCGCCACTGTTTGGCTCTTATCGTCCAGATTTATTTGACTTAAAACAAGCCTCTACGATTGCGCGTCCGTTATTGTCTGCACAGATAGATTATGTGGATATATGGTTGGTAGAGACACAAAGCAGTATCGTTGAAGCACAAACGTGGCATCAGCTAATTACTGAATTTACAGCGGCTCAAAAAGAAGCTATATCTAAAAAGAAAATCGCACCTGAAAAAGAGACCGCATCTAAAACAGAAACTGTAGCCAAACCCATTTGGATCGCATTTACACTAGATGACAGTCAGCTAGATATTGCTGCCGATGACCTTGATAGTAGTGCTGAGCCTAGTCGCGCTGTGAGCAAACCGATTTTGCGCTCTGGTGAGTCAGTAGCCGAAGCTGTACAGGCTATGATGGCATTGAATGTCGATGCCGTACTATTTAACTGTAGTCAACCAGAGGTCATGAATGCAGCATTGCAAACTGCGAAAGAGTTGATTGATAAAGCAGCACACCCTATGCAACTGGGCGTCTATGCCAATGCTTTTGTCTCAAAGCAAGTCCATAAACAAGCCAATGCACAACTGCGCGATATGCGTGAGGACACCACACCTGAGCATTACTTGACATGGGCTGAGCTCTGGCAAGCCTCGGGTGCAAATATCATTGGCGGTTGCTGCGGGATTGGTGTTGAGCATATCGAACGACTCGCGCAGCATCTAACCGATAGATAACGATATCTTAGTAGCATCGCTAGTGGCGTGGTTTACTCTACGCCCAAAAACTCCAAGAATTCAGGGCTCTCAAAGCTAGCTTGATAGAGTACGCCATCCTCGCGGTAAATAGCAGGCGTAGCCATTACGGCCAGACCCGCTGCTTTTTCACGGTTCGGCGTTATATGATCAGTGCTACAGCTCGCTGGTGCAGGCGTCATCTGACCCGCTAGCATTGCTTTGTCAAAAGCCTTACGACGACTACTTTCATCAGCTTGACACCAGATACCACGCATTTGCGCAGGTGATGCCTCATATATTGGATAGCCGATAACGTTGACGGTGACACCTTTTGTATTGAGCATTGGTATCTGTTGATGCAATCGGCGGCAGTACGGACAATTCACATCATCAGCCACATAGATGACAGCGCGCTCTTTGCTAGTCGCTGGGTAAGTAATCAGTTGGCTCTTATCCAACGTCGCAAACACAGACTGGTTTTTCAGTGATTCAAACGCTTCGTCAAGCCCAATAAACTGGCCATTTTCGATAACAGATATCTCGCCATCGGTGATGTACTGCGCATCATCTGACAACAAGAAAGGTACGCCTTCTAACGTTGCTCCCCAAATAACACCAGGTACGGCAGTATAGAAAAACGGTGTTTTAGCACTCATGTTTTTTAGCGCTGCCATATTTGTTAGCATGTCAGATTTGACGCTAGCACTCACAGGTTTGCCTACCTGTGCACTCGTGCTACGTGCTGGTGTTTTGGTCACTACTCGCTTGCTTGGATTCTTTTGTAGCTCACCTTGGATGACATACCTACCATCTTCAGTGATATGCAAAGGCAACTGCCCAGCCAAATTGACTTGATACATATTGGGTAAGTTGGAAGGCACGATAGAGGTGATTTGCGTTTTGATGCCTGCCTGAGCCAGCAATTGTCGTAAGCGACTGTCAACAGATTTACTTACTGTGCCAGTAATTTGAGCGCCTTGAGCACTTTGACTGACATTCTTACTGGTAGCATCATTGGCACTAGGCTCAGCACATGCAGTCGTTGCCAACAGTATGGTACTGATTAGACCAGCAGATTTTAATACGGATAATTTCACAGAGACAGTCCTATCTGATTTGTAATAATGACAGTATTTAATAACGATAGTGTTTAAGAACGACAGTCGTTCATGCCCGCCACGTGGCATAACAAGTACCATATCATGTAAATATAGAGATTAAAGAGTTGAGAAGACTTTAGCACAAGGACAATGATTTCAAAGTATTAAAGGCTCAGTTTTGCAAAATTGCTACCTAGCTTTAAGAGATAGGCAACACATACTGCCCTGAAAATGAACGAAAAAAAGCAGCACACTGTTTAGTGGCTGCTCATTTTAGACAATATGTTTACGAGTTATTTCAAAGCAAAATCATTTTAAAGCGAAATCATCTTAAAACGAAAGAAAGTAACGATTTAGAATTTAGCAACTTCTTCTGGTGTTAAGAAACGACTGTCGCCTTTCTCTAACCCTTCTAAATTGATATGCCCAATACTGGCACGATGTAGCTCAGTCACTCGATTGCCAAAGTAGCCCATCATACGTTTAACTTGATGATATTTGCCTTGCTCTAACGTCAGGCGCGCATGTGTTGCATCGATGAACTCAAGAACCGCAGGTTTGGTTTCTTCGTGATCACCTTCTAACAAGATACCTTCCGCTACTTCTTTAACTGCATTGGCCTGAGCATCGCTGTCCATTGCATCAGCTAAGGTCAGCTCATATGTTTTTGCATGCTCGTGCTTAGGACTGGTCACACGATGTAGCCAACCGCCGTCATCACTGATCAGCAGCGCACCAGTAGTATCGACATCGAGGCGACCAGCAATGCGTAAGCTGCCAAGCTCTGGAACTGAAATCAGCTCAGTAACGATAGGATACTCTTTGGCCTTTAGCGTACATTCAAAACCTTCAGGTTTATGAAGCAAGATATAACGATTGCCCGCTGCTACCGAGAGTGGTTCGCCGCCCCACATCACTTCGTCATTGACGATATCGACATGCAAACCGGGATCTTTGACGACCTGCTCGTTCACCATAATCTCACCAGCGTGCATGATTTTTTTGGATTCTTTACGTGACAGCTCAGTGGCTTTACTAATAAACTTATCTAGACGCATACTATTTACTACCATCCATTTTATGATACCTACTCTACCTCGGTATATTCAGTTCTATCTAAATTAGAGAGGATGTCAGGCTAGTGTCGTCTACTGTTTGTAGTCCTTTCACTAGTCGTCCTTGTCTCTAAATTATCTTGAACCGACTATAGCAGCAACGCAGGCACTCACATTGAGCTTGCATCGCTATCTTCACGGGTAAGAAGTGGTACTATAATAAAAATTAAATAAACACTGCGCCAAATACGGACGACAGTGAAAGTAAGACAAGTTTACCATATCCAACCTAGACCTGATGAAATATGAGCTATCAAACGCTAAAACGTACCGTCACTGCTCGCTTAGAAATTAAGAAATCTGAGTTTATTGCTTACGCTTATCCCGTGGCCTCACGCGAGGACGCAATGTTTCACGTGGAACAACTACGTACGCAATATCCCGATGCTCGTCACCACTGCTGGGCTTATATCATTGGCGATCCAAATAATACCACCAGTGCTGGCTTCGATGATGATGGTGAGCCAAATGGCACGGCAGGACGCCCGATATTAAATGTATTGCAGCACAAATCTATCGGCAATGTCATTATCATCGTGGTGCGTTATTTCGGTGGTATCAAGCTAGGCGCAGGTGGTCTGACCCGTGCGTATGCAGGTTCAGCGCAAGCAGCCGTTGACCAGATGACATTAAACCCTTATGTCCCAATGGCACAAGTACAGATATTGGCAGAGTTTGCCACCGAAGCCCAATGTCGTTACGTCGTCGATAGTCTGAACGGCAGCATCGATGACGTCGCTTATAGTAAGCAAGTGACACTGACCGTGACGCTAGCTGAGGCCGATATCGATAATTTAAAAGAACGCTTGGCAATGGATGGGCGGGTGTTGGATAAGCCCTAAATGATACATGATGCTAATTGACCGCTTCTCAGCATTTACTTTTGAATGACTGTTTTTAAGCGTCTACTTTGCAGTGGTTGTTTTAAGTAACGGTTTTAAGTAGCTGTTTTGAGTATATGACATTGAGGAACTGATATTCAGTAACCATGCGTTCACTGAAAAGCATTGGTTTTGGCCATTGCCATCGGTATGATAAGCCATTGCTTTTTAACAATAATTAAATAAGAGCCGTTTATGTCTGTTTCCAAATCAAACAAGCCATTCTCTCCAGCCCCTTTTAAACCGCCATTTTGGTTGACCAATCCTCATCTACAAAGCATCTTGCCCAAGTTCTTTGCACCCAAAGCGCCAACCTATCGCCGCGTGGTAATGCAAGATTCCTTAAGTGAAACCGATATTGCTTACGACTTTTATGATGCGCATTCTGTGGAGGCATCAAAAGCTGGTGAGCTTGAGCAAACGCCATTGATTGTGCTATTTCATGGTATGGAAGGCAGCAGCGATAGCCATTATGCTCGCGCGCTGGCATATCAAATGCATGCGCAAGGCTGGCATTTCGTGGTGGTGCACTTTCGTAGTTGTGGCGGTATTCCAGCTAATGGTCGAGTTTTTTATAATGCGGGTGATACTGCCGAGGTGCATCACGCGCTACAGAACTTACGTGCGCAGTATGCCAATATATATGCGGCTGGCGTGTCACTAGGCGGTAATGCACTAGCGAAGTACATGGGCGAGTATGGTGACGAAGCCGTCTGCAAAGGCGCTGCGGTCATCTCTGCTCCCGTCGATATGTCGTCAGCGGCCATTACCATGCACAGCTTTTTGAGTCATCGTATCTATACGCCTTATTTGCTCAATCCAATTATCAAAAAAGCGTTGGCGAACGATATTACCAAAGAAGAAATTGATGCTATAAAAGCTGTCAATCGTATCAGCGACTTTGATGATATCTTTACCGCCCCGCGTCATGGCTACCGCTCTAACAATCACTATTATCAATCTTCTTCTGCCCTACCTTATTTGATCAACGTAACCAAGCCTCTGCTACTGATTAGTGCAAAGGACGATCCTTTTATTGGCTTTACTGCCACGCCAAACGATGTTTCTGATAGCGTCACTATCTTGGATACGGAACACGGTGGTCATATCGGTTATTTGCGTTATCGCTCAGACAATCATTCAGAAAATAGCGCAGACAATTCTTCAGTAAACGGTCAATCTACTGATGATAAATCTAACGTTAAGCAATCTGGAACCAATGGTAAAAAAGCAAAAACCTCAAAGTTCGATATCAACTGGATACCCGAAACCGTCAGTGCTTATTTTAATCATATTGGCGTGGCTTCTATTAGAGAACCTTATCAAGATGCGGTCTCTGACAATAAATAATCATTGCCATAGATGACAAAATAATAACGCCAACGTTTATAAACTTTTGAGAGTGTTTTATGTATCCATTTATCCGCTACGCCAGCACCATCGCTCATGCCGCCCTCAAAGCAAAACGAGGTGATACCTTGACGTTCAAGGACACCAGTGAGATTCAATTTCGCTGCCGTTTATCTGATATCGATAACTTTTTGGAGATGAATAACGGCCGCGTATTCACGCTGTATGATTTGGGGCGCATGGATTTTGCGGTACGGACTGGGCTTGGCAAGCAACTGTTAAAACAGCGTTGGGGTTTGGTCATCGCTGGCAGTACTATTCAATATCGTAAGCGTATTCGCGCCTTTCAAAAAGTCACGCTAAAGACCAAAATCGTCGGTATCGATGCGCGTTGGCTCTATATCGAGCAATCAATGTGGGTCAAGGGACAGCCCTGCTCATCTGCGCTACTGCGTACGGGCGTGACAAAGGGTGGCAGAGTGATCGACACAGCACAAGTACTGGCAGCATTGGGACAGTCTGATTGGGATTTACCGCCAACTGGCTACGTTGCTGAATGGATAGAGAGTGATGCCGACCGCCCATGGCCACCGCAGGCGTAACCTTATACCAAGTAAGACTCAGCAAGCTGTTAATCATTTATCAACTTTTTGTTTCGAGCAAATCATCATCACTAGCTCCGCACAACTAAGTAACCTTATGGCTACTATTGCATAACAATACATTATATAAATATATATATTAAATGTTAGGATGGTAGTGAGTTTGACACTCAATCAAATACTATCTAATTAGAATAGTCTCATAAGGAAAATAATATGATTAATAATACGGATTACGTCGGTACTCTATTCGACAATAGCGAATCAAACCCAAGCAAAATCACCTTGGCTTTTACCATGGCAGGTGTGGCACTTAAAAAAGGACACTCTGCCTCAGTAATATTGATGGTAGATGCGGTACATTTGGCATTGCCCAACGCGTTGACAAAAGTGGATATCGGCGCACCGTTTGAACCTGCTGGCGAGTTATTAGAAGCCTTTATCGAAAAAGGTGGCCAAGTATTGGTCTGTAGTGCATGTATGAAACATAACGGTATCGGAGAGTCAGCTATCGATAAGCGCTTTACGGTCATCAGTGGTGATGATGTGGTTGAGCTATTGATGAATGCGAAGGGGTCGTTGCAGTTGAGTTAAACAGGAAGCAAAGCTAGTTAATAAAGCTATAAAAATGGGTCAGTTTTCTTAATCATCATTTTGGATGGTTCGGAGGCTGGCTTTTTTTTGTTTCGTCAAAAACTCTAAGAACTTAAATTAATATATGAACTTTAGTATGCTAATATCTCATTAATGGATTATAAGCAATGAGTAAATATGAAAATAAATAGTAAATCAGCTAATGTTTTTTTTAGTTTTCTTTTACCTACTATGTTTTTGATAGGGTGCTCAGGGCTTTCTACAAATATCAAAGGACATACTTTTGATAAAAATAATAAGCCTTTTTATTTGGAGTTTGATAGTCTTAAAGCAGATAGTCTTCATTTAATAAAACATAGTAAACTGACTATGGATAAATTCGAGCTATTTTGTGATAGTGATGATTTTACTGTTTTACCCAATTGGTCAATATATGATGGCGAGCCTATAGATTCGATTGCAAACCTTGATTTATCACATATATATTTAACTTTCGATGACAGAGACCGTTTACAAAAATTACATCTTATAAAAACTGTCAGCACCGAAGATGAGCAAAAACAAGTATATGATAAAATAAAAAAACATCTCGACCAAAACTATCGTCAAATCAAGCCCCATCCGTTACGCACACTAAATATGACTACTAATGAGGTAATTAGAAATGAAGGTAGTAGGTTTTATACGGGCTGGTCTAACTACGATATTATTTCTTATAAGACTAAAGACGGTTATCTCCGTTTAAATAAAGGTTCAACTGGAACTGTTAAAGCTCCCGCTGCCATTCGTTCCAGTACTAATGGGATTTACGCCGACTATGCTAATATTGGAAATGACGTACCTGAGTGGAAAGACTCTGTAAACGGAGTAGCGCTAGGAATTAACGTTGATTACTTCTCAAATTCTTTTTCAGATATGTATGATAAAAAATGTAGCTGATTTACTTAGCAACATTTTTATAGTCAACTAACTTAACTATAATTTCATAGCCAAAACCCACCCCTCCTATTTCCTAACTAAATAAACACTATCTCACATACTCTGTACTCAGCTCTGTTAAAGTAAGTCATGCAAACATCCTAATGAACAGGAAACTCGTCATGACCTTACTTGATACCCTAAACTTAACCTACCCTATCGTCCAAGCTCCCATGGCAGGTGCATCCACACCTGAACTGGCGGCGACGGTGAGTAACTTTGGCGGACTGGGCTCATTAGGATCTGGTATGACGGCGCCAGATGTTTTGACCAGCCAAATTGATACCATCAAAGCCCTAACTGACCGTCCATTTATGATCAATCTGATGGTGCTCTCTGAGCAGGACTCCACGACCTTTGATACCGCAATACCTGCTTGGTTAAGTCAATACTACCAAGACAATAATATCGAATTTGCACTACCTGAACACCCCGCTCAAAATTTCGCAGACCAGCTACAAGTGCTCTATGACAATCCCATTCCTGTCGCCAGTTTTACCTTTGGCATTATCAGTGCCGAGCAAGTCCAACGTCTGCAAAGCCTCGGCACACTCGTCATCGGCACTGCCAATCATCCATTAGAAGCGAAAGCATGGGCCGATATTGGTGCAGATGCAGTATGTGTACAAGGAGTCGAAGCTGGCGGACATCGCGGTGGTTGGTTGCCGCAAAGTGAAAGCGATCCACTAGGGTTATTGACGCTGATTAGCCAAACGCGTGCCTGTACCCATATTCCGTTAATCGCAGCAGGCGGCATCATGACGAGACAGGATATCAAAGCGATCCAGGCAGCTGGTGCCGAGCTGGCTCAAATAGGGACGGCGTTTTTGACCACAGACAAGTGCGGTATCAATGACACTTATAAACAAGCTTTACTCGATGCCAGTCACAGCAAACGCAGCGCTGAGACACGCTTAACTAGATTGTTTTCAGGTAAGCTCGCTCGTGGTTTATTAAACGATTATCTACGTGATTTTGCCAAATTTGAAAGCACTGATGCGCTACCACCCTATCCTCAATTGAATGCCATGACCAAATTTATGCGAGCTCATGCGTCTCAGAATAGAGATGCAGAACATCAATCGTTATGGGCTGGACAAGGGGTAGCTTTGGTCAAACAAGAGAGCACGCTTGAACTGCTTGAGCGATTGGTAAAAGCGTTATAAATTTACTCATCTTTTAGCGTTGCCCGAAATTTTTTATAATCCGCTGCTGTCTCTTTTACTGCTTCTATCATCGGTACGTGGCCGACTTCTGGCATCATAATAACTGTCGACTGCGGGATGATTTCTTTAATCAACGCAGTCGTTTCAGGCTTGATGACTTGGTCTTTTTCGCCCCAAACGACCAGCGTCGGAATCTGATAGTTCGCAACGACTTTGGCACGCTCTTCGACATTGTCTGTGACGATCTGCTCTAGTATTTTGGACTCAAGCGCTTTATTAGCAATACGCTCTTGCGCAAACACAGCTTTTATCGATTTGGGCAAATAAGGCGGCTTGTACATGACAAAGTCATACATATCGTAGATATCTTCCGTCTTATTGACCAATAGCGGGTTGTTCTCAAGCGTGGCATTTTCCAATGATTTAGGAATGCCCGCTGACCAAAACCCTGCGCTATCGATGAGCCATAGACTTTTGACATCGTCTGGATACTTTGCTGCGTAAGCCACACTGATCGCCCCGCCCATTGAATTACCGCCGATATGGATATTCGATGCCAAGCCTTTCGCTTGCATTAATTCATGCAGACGTTGCGCTTGAGCATCAGCGCGATAATCCGCAGTATCAGGCTTACTCGAATCCCCAAACCCTAATAAGTCTGGGATAACAAGATGATAGTCTGCCAACTTGTCAGCGATACGAGTGAAATTGTCTTTATTACCGCCAAAACCATGAATTAACAATAGAGATTCAGCATTGATCGTATTATTTTCGGTATAAGTGAGTTGTTCACCAGAAGCGAGTGTGAATACTTTGCTGGTAAGATCTGATTTAGCACGTTCGTGTTGAATGATTTTTTGAGTTGTATTTACGGCTAATGTATTGGGTGCGGTGGTACAGCCGACGACTGACAAGCTGAGTACAGTGGCGAGGCTTAGGCGTTTTAATATCATCGAAACTTCCCTATTAAGAAACAGTAACAGACTGGTGTGCAAGATGCGGCTAGTGCTGCGTATAGTCAATCTACTATAACTCGTCACCAAACAATAAAATTTATAAACTAACTGCTTTCCATCAATCTTTACCTAATCATTTTTACCTAACAGAAAATTAACCGCTGCGGCAGCATGAATAGCCGTGGTATCAAATACTGGAATCGGGCTATCGGCTTGACTGATAAGTAAGCCTATCTCGGTACAGCCCAATATCACACCCTCTGCCCCCTCATTGGCTAAATCTGTAATGACTTGGCGATAATACTGACGTGAGCTATCGATTATCTGTCCTTGGCACAGCTCGTCATAGATAATACGATGCACCTCTGCGCGAGCATCAGCCTCAGGAATCAATACTTGTAATCCTGCATCGATAAGGCGCTGCTTATAAAAATCTTGGGTCATGGTGAGCTGTGTACCGAGTAGCGCAATCTTGGTCAGACTTCGCTGCTTAATCGCCTCAGCCGTAGCATCCGCAATATGAATAATCGGTAAGTCGGTCGCGTCCTCAACATCACTGACCACTTTATGCATGGTATTGGTCGCAATTAATAACCCTTGTGCGCCAGCTGCTTGTAATCGCTCGCCACTATTTGCCATCATTGCGCCAAGCTCAGTCCACGCTCCTTGTGCTTGCAACGCACCAATCGGTGCAAAGTCGACACTATGAATCAGCAAATCTGCTGAGTGTAAGTTACCCAATTCAACTTTGATGCCGTCATTGATTAAGCGATAATAGACCTGAGTACTCTCCCAACTCATACCACCAATGATACCTAATGTGCGCTGCTTTTGAGCTACCATTTCATTGTCCTACGTGTTTATTGTGATCGACTTTATCGTAGCAAAATTAATCAGATTTAGTGCGCTATTTCTTTATACTGTACTGCTGTAAAAACTATCCTGCTGTAAGAATGGCTATAGTTTAACCATAACAAATATCAGCATTTATAATAACCATTTTATTCATTGGTCAGCACGCGATATGATAGTACTCAATGGCAAATTTTAACGACCCCTACCACCATTTATTATATAAAATTGACACTTACCTCATCAGTGAAGTGTCTTTAGCACCACTCAGGACACTCTAAAGCTATGGCAAATTTTCCTACCATCAGAATACGCACACGGCGCAAATACTACCGCCTTATCTTCACAGGTATCATGGCAATGATGATGTCACTGATTATCTCAACGGCCTTATTGGTGGTAAAACAAGGCTTTATCGACGGATTTTTTATGGAGTTGATGCATTCGTGGGGACTGGCCTTTATGTTTGCGTGGCCAAGCGCTTACATCTGCGCCTATCTGGTACAAGAGCATGTGCTCAGTCGTATTGAGTTTTATTAAATAGTATCGATAGCTATCATCAGCCTGATCCATCATCAGTCTGAGCTATCGTCATTCTAAGATAGTTTAGATATAAGGCAAGCCAGTCAAGGTTCTACAGAGAATAGACTGAACTGGCCTGATGCCGTATCCCATATATATGAGCTTGGCTATCTAACGCTAGAGAATATTACTGATGTAAGCCAAGCTTTCTATAATAAAATCCCGTTAGCGCAAATGTATCTGACGTCTAGACGACCAGTCTATTTTTAAGTATAGTGTCTTTGTTAGCCGATAACCTATAAGCATCATTATCATGGTATCGTTTCTACTATAAGAAAAAATACATTGGTGAATGACCTTGATGAGATGATGCTTATAGTCGGTTATTCATACATTTATAAATAAACCAAATCATAAATAAATAAAGGAATTATTATGCGTAGTGCTATTCATAACAGCTTTGGCAAACCTTCTGACGTATTGAGCGTGGGCGACAGTCCTATGCCGCAGCCTGCTGCCAACGAAGTCCGTATCAAAACCATCCTCTCACCTATTCACAACCATGACATGCTGACAGTGAGCGGACAATATGGCTATAAGCCTGAGATGCCAGCCATCGGTGGTAGTGAAGCGCTAGGCATTATCGATGCGGTAGGCGATGATGTGACAGACTTTAGTGTGGGTCAACGTGTGGCGTGTGCCAGTGTGCACGAAACGTGGGCAGAGTATTTTGTCGCCCCTGCCAGCATGGTATTTAACATGCCTGATAGTATCGAAGACGAACTGGCTGCACAGCTGATTGCGATGCCGCTATCTGCATTAATGCTATTAGAATTCTTAGAAGTAACTAGCGGTCAATGGATCATCCACAATGCGGCAAACGGCGCTGTCGGTAAAACCCTTGCCATGCTCGCAGCAGCGCGCGGCGTGAACACGATTAATCTGGTACGTAGCAAAGACGCGATAGAAGAGCTGACCTCACTTGGTATCAAAAACAATGTTGTCACTGCTGATGACGACTGGAAAGATCAAGTCCGCGCCATCATCGGCGATGACAAGATCACAGCAGCCGTTGACTCGGTCGGTGGTGAGTCGAGCAATGAGCTAATATCGCTACTGGGTAGCAAAGGAACGCTGGTCTCATTTGGCATCATGTCAGGCAAGCCAATGGCACTGGACGCTGGCAGCTTGATCTTTAAGCAAGCCACTGTGAAAGGATTTTGGGGTAGCAAAACCAGCCAAGAAATGGATCTAGACAACAAACAGCGTCTGATCACTGAGTTGCTAGAACGCGCATCGAATGGCGATTTGAAGCTACCGATCGAAGCCGTCTATAGCTTGGACGATATCGCAACAGCGGTCTCTGGAAAAGTACAATCAAGTAAAAAAGGCAAAGTATTGTTAAAGCCTTAATTCCTACACTCGCCTCGTAATTTCGTAATAAGGGCAAAAACCAGCGGTATTAGCAAATATAAGAAAGCCCATGTGTATTAGCGATAAGATACGGTGGGCTTTTTTAACCATTCTGCTGTAATAGTATCGCTAAGCCAATCAGCACAAATAATAAGATTTAATAAGGATATAACCATGTCAAACGATACAACATTTAAAGCATTAGTCGTTGAAGAAACCAGCGATGGTGAATTCAAAAAAAGCATTCAAGAACGCAAGATTAGTGACTTACCAGAAAATGACTTGCTCATCGAAGTACATTATTCGTCGTTAAACTTTAAAGATGCGATGTCGGCATCGGGCAACAAAAGAATCACCAAACAGTACCCACATACCCCTGGTATCGATGCCGCTGGCGTGGTCGTCAGTGACAAATCAGGCACGTTTGCTGTAGGGCAAGAAGTATTGGTATTCGGCTATGATCTCGGTATGGATACGGATGGTGGCCTCGGTCAGATGATTTCAATTCCTGCAGATTGGGCGCTGGCGTGTCCAAAAACTCTCACGTTAAAAGAAGCGATGACCTATGGTACAGGCGGCTTAACCGCAGCGCTAAGTGTGCAAAAGCTAGAAAAAATGGGCGCAAAACCAAGTGATGGCCCAGTTGCTGTCACTGGTGCAACAGGTGGCGTCGGTACTATCAGTATCGCTATCTTAAAGCAGCTCGGCTATGAGGTGATTGCATTCTCTGGTAAGCCTGAGCAAAGCGAGCATTTAAAGGCATTGGGCGCAAGCGAAGTACGTCATCGCGATACCATCAATGAAATCGGTAATAAGCCTGTTGGCCGTGAGCTATGGGCAAACGCTATCGATACCATCGGCGGCGACTACTTACCCAACCTGCTCAAGCAAACCAAATCTGGCGGTGCAGTGACCAGTTGTGGCTTAGCTAGTGGCGCTGATTTTTCGATGTCAGTGATACCTTTTATCACCCGCGCGGTGTCGCTATTGGGTATCGACTCGGTTTATATCCCATTGGCTGATAAAGAAGCCATTTGGAAACGTGTCGCCACCGATATGAAACTGCCTAATCTTGAAAGCTATGGTGAAGAGATTACGCTTGAGCAAACGCCAGAATACCTAGATCGCTTTATGTCTAGCAAAGTAGTTGGGCGTTATGTGGTGAATGTGAAGGGCTAAGTTTTTAAGAGTTAGTGTTATAAGTAAAAGGCAGCATCTCTTTTGAGGTGCTGCCTTTTATTTATTCAATAAAAATATTGTAGTGTTGTTGAGCGCTCAAGCTTATACTTCTATTCTGTAGTAGTTGGGGTATTAGAGTAATCAGGATGAAAAAACTCTTAGTACATTCCTACCCCCAAACTAAATAATTTTTTTGTATTTGAGAAACGTTCAATGTCGAAGATTTCGTTAGTAGTCGGAAATGGTTTATCAATGAGCTTTGGAGCTCAAAGTAAAATTAATCATACTTTTAATTCACAAGAGCCTTTAAAATGGAATGTAAAATGTCCATCGACAGGTGACTTACTAATAAGCAGCTTCCCTAATTTGAAAAAACTTTTTGTAGAAAACGAAGCCAAAAATCATTTCGATATATTTGCGCTTGCTCTAGACGAAGATTATTGCCGTAGTATTTCCCTAGACTCATCACAAGTTATTTTAGAGTCTAGACATTTTTTAACTATCGCTTTTTCAGAGTATAGTTTACTACAAAAAAATAATTTAGATTTAGACTGGAGTTGGTTTAAGTGGATTAGCTCAAATAAATCTAGAATTAACGGAGCTTTTTCACTTAATTATGATTTATTACTTGAATCAGTTTTTGATAAGTTAGCAATGACTTACCACTCACTACAAGTTAATCATGATAGAAAAGGTATACCTTTAGTAAAACCACACGGTTCCGTAGATTTTGAAATAGCGGATGGAATGATCGATATTGGCAAAATACAGTATCCAATGACAAATTTATTCATTGATGAGAACGATATACCTATCAAACGATTAGATTCTGACAATCTACTTTATCCTCGTACACAAGCTCATTGTATAATTCCAAATGAAGCTAACAAATACAAAGACTACCAATGGGTTAAACCAGCTAACAATTGGTTTGAATCTATTATAAAAACAAGCAACTATTGTCTTTTTATTGGAATTTCCTATTTTTATTGTGATCGTATAGAAATAGATAAGATTATCGATTCATTACCTTTAGCATGCACAATAATTATTGCTAACCCATCTCCTCCTAAAGAATTTTTACAGAAAATTAAGGACAGAAAATATTTAGTTTGGGACTCTTTGAATGGGCCTATAGATGAAAGCGGTAAATTATATAATCTCAAATAGATGAAAACTTAGCCTTTGTTATGTTGCTTCTCTCTATCAATATTCAAAAAAAACACCCAACCAAGTTGAGTGTTTTTTCTTACTATACCGAACCAGTTAGATTACTGATAAATCGTATATCAATTCAAAAAAAGCTGAGCTGAAAAGCTATTTAGATAAGTTTACGTAGTCTAAGATGGTAACAAGGCAACCGAGCGCAGATAGTACGTGTTTGTACATCTAGTGAGGTTAACAAAGTTACCGTTTAGAATACTTAAACGATTTATTCCCACTCAATCGTTGCAGGCGGCTTGCTCGAAACATCATAAGTCACGCGTGATACTTCAGCAATTTCATTCATGATACGGTTCGATACCGTCTCGATCAAATCATACGGCAGATGCGCAAAGCGAGCCGTCATAAAGTCTACCGTCTCAACAGCACGTAGCGCGATTACCCACGCATAGCGGCGGCCATCACCGACCACACCGACTGATTTGATAGGTTGGAATACAGCAAATGCTTGAGCCGTTTTGTCATACCAGCCTGATTTTTCTAGCTCTGCCATAAATATCGCATCAGCCAAACGCAAGATATCCGCATATTCTTTTTTCACTTCACCAAGGATACGCACGCCCAAACCTGGACCTGGGAACGGATGGCGATAGATCATTTTGGCTGGTAGGCCCAAAGTAATACCAAGCTTACGTACTTCGTCTTTGAACAAATCTCGTAACGGCTCAATGAGCTTAAATGCCAAGTCATCTGGCAAACCGCCAACGTTGTGATGGCTCTTAATCACGTGTGCTTTGCCTTGATGCGACTTAGCAGATTCGATAACGTCAGGATAAATCGTACCCTGCGCCAAGAACTCAACGACTTTGCCATCGCTTTGCTCACTCACTTGACGCGCGCTATCAGCGAATACATCAATGAACGTTTTACCGATGATTTTACGTTTTTTCTCTGGATCAGACTCGCCAGCTAGTGCATTTAAGAACAAGTCTTCTGCATCAACACGGATGACTTTTACGCCCATGTTTTCTGCAAAGATTTGCATCACTTGGTCGCCTTCGTTCAAACGAAGTAAGCCATTGTCTACAAATACGCATGTCAGTTGATCGCCAATGGCTTTGTGCAGTAATGCTGCTACTACTGAGCTATCGACACCGCCTGATAGACCTAGCAATACCTGCTTGTCACCGATTTGCTCTTTTAATTGTGCGATACGCATCTCAGCGATGTTGTCTGGTGTCCAATCGCCTGCGCACTCACATATTTCATGAACGAAACGACCTAGCAACGCCTGACCTTGTAAAGTATGCGTCACTTCTGGATGGAACTGTAGGCCATAGTATTGCTTGTCATCATTGGCCATAATCGCAATTGGGCAACTTGGTGTACTAGCCACGATATCGAAGCCTTCAGGTGCTTCAATCACTTTATCACCATGACTCATCCAGACATTGAGCGTGCCAGCTGCATCTTCGATACCATCGATCAAGGTAGACGTGCCATTGATGTTGATAGTCGCTGCGCCAAACTCATGGATATCACTGGCATGAACCTGTCCGCCGAAACGATCTGCCATCGCTTGCATACCGTAGCAAATACCCAATACTGGTACGCCTAAATCGAATACAGCGTCGTTGATACGTGGGCTGTTTTCTGCATGGACACTCTCAGGGCCACCCGATAGGATAACGCCTTTTGCGCCAAAATCGATGATGCGCTGAGCGTCGATGTCATAAGGGAACATCTCACAAAACACCCCAGAATCGCGCACACGGCGGGCGATCAGCTGGCTATATTGCGAGCCAAAATCGAGGATTAAGATGCGGTCTTCTTTAATGGTAGGAGTGGCAGCAGTTGTGGTCATAAATCGATGTCCATCAATAGATAAATTGGTGCCCTATTTTAACAAGTTTACGCCCTCTATTGGCTATTAGATGATTAATTATTCGCGATTATTATTAGAGCGTGCCTTCAATTCACTCGATAGTCGTCTAAATGGGCTAAAAATAAGAACAGAAGAGACAGTAAGCCCAATCATAAGCCCAGTGACAAACAAGCTATCTGCCCCTCTATTCATCAGCCATTTACTAGGCTTACTGCACTTACTACGTAGCATCACCCAACGCTGCATGCATACGAGTCAACCCTTCTAGTAGCAACGCTCTAGGACATGCAACATTAATACGCATTTTAAGATGCCCTTCTTCACCATATTTAAATCCTGCACTCAACTCAACCTTGGCAGCTCGAAGAGTGTCATAAAGCACTTGATCCTCTTGACCATACGCTGAGCAATCTACCCAAATTAAATATGAGGCTTCTGGGCGCATGACCTTAATCTTCGGCAAATGCTCTTCTAAAAACTGCACCGTTACATCAATATTGGCTTCGATATAATTCAGCGCCTGCGTCAACCACTCATCGCCCTGCTCATAAGCCACACGCATGGCCGTATAAGCGAATAGATTCAACTCGTATTCATCATTTAAGTGCTGCTGCTGGCTAATTTTTTTGACTAATGCGGCATCTGTCGCAAATATCATCGAGCCTTTGATACCTGCGATATTAAAGGTTTTGGTCATCGATGTCAGGCTTACGACATTGTGCTCGTAGCCTTTTGCTAGTGTTAAAAACGGTATAAATGTGTGACCAGTCAAGGTCAAATCTTGATGAATCTCATCACTGACAATCGCCACATTGTGCTTTTTACAAATCGCAAGAAATGCTTCAAGCTCATCAACCGTCCACACGCGCCCGCCCGGATTGTGCGGATTACAGAGTAGGTACAGCTTAACGTTATGCTCAACTATTTTGGCTTCGATATCCGCCAAATCTAGATGATATTTACCCTCAACTTCCTGTAATGCAGAGAGCACAAGCTTACGACCATTTTGCTCAACTTTGCTCATAAACGGCGTGTAGATAGGATCATTGACCAATACTGCTTCGCCCACTTCGGTAAAGACGTTCATCATCAGCGCCAAGCTTGGCACAACGCCGGGTGAGAACAAGATATTCTCTTTAGTCAGCTGCAAACCATAACGACTGCCATGCCACTGAATAATTGAGTCATACAGGCTATCTGTAGGTTTGGTATAACCCAATATGCCGTGCTGCACTGATTGTTCAATTGCGTTTAAGATCGGCTGCGCAGCCTTAAAATCCATATCTGCCACCCATAGCGGAATCGTGTCATCGCTATAATGCCACTTGAGTGAACCCGTGTTACGTCTGTCGATTACTTCATCAAAGTCGTATTGCATTGGCATTCTTCTTAATTATAAAAATAGTGGTTTAGGGTACAACATGAAGGGCGTCATCGCCAATGGCTTTATGGTTGTTATATGGATAGACGAATGGTTAGCGTGTGTTAGACCCTGACTGTTTGTTCAGCTGTTTAATTACTGTTTACTCATTCGCTTAACCACTTTTTGAAGAGATAGTTGATTCAGTTTAAAAGAGGGTCAAGGCAACCGAGCGCAGATGTATATCTGATACCTCAAGTGAGGTTAACGCTGTCACTCTTTTATAGAGGATTGACTATATAGAATATTGATTGCTTGAACGGTCACTATAAGTTAATGTAAAAGTCGTATATAGTCGGTTCAATATCATTTGGATACAAGGAAGGCGAGTGAAAGTACTACAAATCGTAGACTAAGCGAGACTGACACCGTATCCAATGTATAGGGGATTGACTAGAGTTAAGCTTACCTACCGACTGGAACGAATGTCATCATAGTATGTCAACACTATATACCTGATGGCTTTGATCCATCCAAATCACCTACTAAGCCGTTAAGGCTATCAAAAAGGAATTAAGAATGAAAATGGACTTTCTACCGAATTCAGTGCTAAAAATCAGTGCGCTCACGTTAGCCATCGCCGCAACCACGGCATGCACAACGATGGCAACAGGCGCTGATCATAAAATGTCAGATGCTCCAACCACTGCAACTGCAACTAGCAGTACCGCCATCACGCTTGGCAACGCTGCCACAACTAGCGGCACTAATGATACTGTCGCTATCGGTAGTCAAGCCAATGCAGGTCTGAACTCAGCAACCGCTGTCGGTGGTCAAGCCAATGCAGCAGGGCTAGGCTCAACCTCTATCGGTTGGCAGTCAAAAGCCACCGCTGAACGCGCGCAAGCGTTCGGTCATTTGGCCAATGCTAGCGGCGTTCGCTCTACTGCAGTTGGTGAAGCAGCCATGGCTGGTGGTACTAATGATACGGTCGCTGTCGGTAATAAAGCCAATGCAGGCCAGAACTCAGCAACAGCTGTCGGCGGCGAAGCCAATGCTGCTGGTCTAGGCTCAACGTCTATCGGCTGGAAATCCAAAGCCACAAGCGAGCGCGCACAAGCGTTCGGCCATTTAGCTGACGCTAGTGGTGTTCGTGCTACGGCAGTCGGTGAAGCGGCCGCAGCACAAGGCGCAAACTCAGTCGCTGTTGGTAATAAGTCTATGGCAGCTGGCATGAATAGCATCGCTATCGGTAATGAGGCAAAAGCGGCTAAAAATAACCAAGTCGTCTTAGGTAGTGCAGGACAAGTACAATCAAGTACCGCAGCACAATCAGGTACGGTCAGAATTGTCACTATTGATGACAACGGCACGCTAGGTACGATGATGGTTGATTACTACCAAAAAGCTAAATAATTATAGTTGAGTGGTCAACACTGATGCTGTTGTAGTCAGTCATACTAGATAAAACAAAAACCTCGCGATTGCGAGGTTTTTCTGGGTCGTATGTTTGGTTCGCTTGATGGTATTTCGAAGTGCTGCGTTAAATTTCGTGGTTATCAAAGTTATTATGAAGTGGGAGCCAATCCTGCCATCCGCTATTATCTGCTTATCTAGGCGTGGCGAGGCAACGGTTTGGGTCATTCCTGTTTGGTGACGAGACTGCCCCAAAACCTAGCCTTCGCAACACGCCTATTCAAGCAGGATAGCCGCTACTGTCAGGGCTAAAACGCATCTCAAGGCAACTATTACGAAATGATTTCAAACTTTAGATAGTTGAAAAAGATTCATCGACACTTTGCTTAAAAGATAGCTCTTCAATAGATGCAATTAACTTTGTCTCATTCACAGCAATAACCTGTTTAAACTCTGGATAACTTGCAACATGTTGGGGAATGGATAGCTTAAACTTGTGGATACTGCCACCAAAACCGTTAAGCAATCCCATATTTAGCGCCAAGTCATTCTCTTCTGTAGGGGCAATATAACCTCCGATATCCGCTTTATACAAAAACAAGTATGACAGGACTTGATTAAGGTCATCTCTATCGATTTTATTATCTTTCATACGCTTATATTTAGCGTCTAAAATAATACGATTGTCTTTCACAAAGTCAGGATAACGACGCACGTTATTACCTGAAAACTTTTGAGCATAGACTTTGATACCACCTTGTCGGGTATTATTAGTGGGATGGTCATATCCGATAGGACGTAGTAGCGTGTTGAGGTACTCCTCCCATAACCACGCTCCATCAAACAAAATGCCGTGAGCCTTATCATCGTTGTTGGCGTATTTCAGACCTTCATAACGTAAAATTTGTAGGCAGATTTTTTGCAAACCACTGTATTCCGTAAAGTAAGGATGTACAAAAGGCTTACGGTTAGTATTGATGATAGTATGTCGGTCGCGTACATGATATGACGGAGTGTGTTGGACAATCAGATTGACGAAATCAAGTGTTTCGCTGTCGCTATGCAGCACATCCCTCAGGTTAGGTTTTTGTTTGATAAGCTCTATGGCATGACGAATAAGCTGGGAGATTGGGTTATCAAAACTATGCTCGCGCACATTGTAGGTAACATTACCCCGAAACGGCAGGTTTTTGCGTAGATGGGTTTTGACATCGATAGCCCCTTTGAGACTACTGTCATTATAGCTTTGCTTTTGATACTCTTTATACAGGCCTTGTGAGAGTGCTTTTTTAAGAAAATAAGGAAACAGATATACCAAAAAATCAAATAAATTGGTTTGATTTCGACTGTGCTTTAAATCAAACAGGTTAATACATAATACTTTTTGCAGCATATAATGTAAAAAACAATCTTCTTCAATAGCCTCTTCTTGATTGGCATGGTCATCACTATCAACAACAGAAGCCCGAGCAAAACGGGACTGGATTTTCAACTGTGTATCTTTTACACCAATAAAACCCATGACATTGCCTGTCTCTAAAACGGTCTGAGACTCATTAACCTTTAACTCAAAGATTGGTTTACTGGCAATATCATCTTCGTTATCCTCAAAATGCGCAGGGAAAATCAATAAATTAGGATGTGTGGTCACTAGCTCGCCAATATTCTTACTAGCGAGTAGTGATAAATCAGCTATAACTCTATTAATATTTGGAACATTAGCGTCTAGAGTTAATGAAGAATTATCCGTCGTTACGATCATCATCAAACCCTAACTGTAGATTATAAGCATCTTTTAATCCTTGAATCTGTTGGTCAGCATCAGGATAACCACGCAGATACTCAAGAAGTAGCGACTCTAAATGATATGTCCATAACTTATCAAAATCGCCATCGTAGTTAGTAAGCTTTAGGAAGTAAGATGGGCCAACATGATAAGCAGAATTCAATCCTTGCACAGATTCGATAGCCTTATTTAAATCCGTTAGGCGCTGTTTAGCTTCCTCTGCCCAATCATCAATTTGACCTTCCCACATAGATAGTCGATCTGCTGATTTAATTTCTTTCCATGCAAAACGGCGGCGCATAGCAAAATCAAAAGACTCAACACTGCGGTCGATGTCATTCATTGTGCCAATAATATAGACGTTATCTGGTATATAAAAACCTTCTTTGAATACATCTTCATCCGTTTGCAAATTGGCGTATTGAGTAGTGACTCTACCACTCTCCCCTCGATAGCCAGGGTCAATAGAGAAGAAAAGCTCACCTAAGACTTTTGAGATTTCAGCACGATTAATCTCATCAAGGATAATAATGAATTTTTTGTTTTTATCGCACGTATCAGACATTCTTAGTGCATATTTTTCTTTGATATAGTTACAAATTGGTATTAAGTAAGGCTTCCAATCTATTACTTTGCCAGTTTCAAAATAAGTTTGAATATAGCTTTTAGTAACTATCATTGGTGTTTGTTTGATTGTGTCAGGTATGGCAACACAATCACCTTTCTTGTTTATCGTTATTCGAAAAGGATTACCTTGAACACGTGTCGCAAGCTCTAAGCCTTTTTCAGTAACATCCTCTATAAAACTCGCATACGCTTGATCAAAATTATCAAGCTCTTGGTTGGCTTGGTTTTTGAGTGCTCTTTTACAAAAATTCTTGAAACTACCATCTCGTAGCTCAAAACCAACTTCTCCATTTTCATTTTGAATAGGCCTTAAGCCTTCAACAAAGTCAGTATAGTCATAAGATGGATGAAACTGAATGAGTTCATATTCTGCGCCCCATTCCTCAGCCAACGTTTTAGCTAAATAGGTTTTGCCTGTTCCGGGTGCACCTGTAAGAACAATGTTTTTGTTGGCTAGTAATAACTCGCTAATTTCTTTAAGTAGTGGATTATTAATCGGTTGCTGAATCGGTTGCACACTTGATTTCTCAGTCATATTTAACTCATTGGCGAGTTTAAAAACATTTTTATAGGCATTAAATAGATCACCTTTTAGATCATTTATAATATTGTAGTATTCTACTAAATGCAGTTTTTTTGCATCATCTAACGCTATTATTCTACCGAATAAGTAATGCTCGTCTCTAACAGGATTTTGGAAGTTGTATTCATCCGTATTTAATACAAAGCCTCTATCGGCAAGCTTGACCATCTCGTCACTATCTTTCAAAGCCATGAAAGCATCTATATAAGGCTTGATATACTCTATCGGAGTCTTTTCTTCTTTGAATCTGACATACAGCGTATTAAACCCCAGTCCATAACCAATTTTATTGTCTGACAAGTAAATATGGTATTGAACTTCCGTACCAGCCCCTTCATTAATTGCCCACTCTCTGTCTTCGCTATCATATTTGAACAGCAATTTAGAGTTAGTTATTCTTTGATTGCCTGTTAGCTCTTTTCTCGCTATAAGAAAGTCTCTTTTTAAATCACCAATGTCTTTGTTTATAAGAATAACTAAATGACCAATGCTATCTATTCTGATAGCATTGGCATTGATATAATCGAGTTCCTTTATTGCTTCAACTAACTCGTCCCGTAGTGTCCATTCAAACAAGTTACCCGCTACCTTCTTACCAAGCATTGTAACTAGCCAGTAGGTCTTATCTCCCTCCTCAGTAGTTATTTCAAACCTATTTAAACGCTCTTGAACACTTCTACTAAAATGTGTTACTAGAGCAGTAAGAGAGTTAGAGTGAGTATGATATTTTTCTGCTAAATATTTACAGGTTGCCTTGTACTCAGGTTCTAAAAAGAAGATGCTCAGCACATATTTATAGTTATTGGTCATAAAATTATCATCAGATAATATCTCTAACCATTCATACTTAGTGACTTGTGATTTAGAATTATAATCATCACTTCTAACGACGACCTGCTCCATACCTAACCCTTATAAACTAATTGTATTTTTAATATTTTAATTATTTAATACCTTGAAACTAACGCCCCTTAAACTTAGCCTCACGTCTCTCAACCATAGCCATCACACCTTCTTTTGCATCTTCTGAGTGAAAGAGCGGCGGCAGATAACTATGGATATTGGCCAATGCAGTGGCTGCCCCATTTCGACTGGCATCTTGCGCTGAAGACAATGCCCCTCTCACACCCAAAGGTGCAGCTTTACAGATTTCTTGTGCCAACGTCAATGCACGCTCATATTCAGTGCCGTTTGCTACCACTTCACTGACCAAATTCAGTCTATCAGCCGTTTGCGCATCGAATGCCTTACCAGTAAGCAAATACGGCATGGCTTTTTGCCAGCCAGCAGCGGCTACAAAACGAACCGTCGCACCACCAAATGGCATGATGCCGCGCTGGACTTCCATTTGTGCAAAGTTGCAGTTATCACTGGCGATGACCACATCACTGTTGAGCATCAGCTCAATAGCCACAGTGAAGCAAGTGCCTTTGACCGCCACGACCACAGGTTTGGTACGCAGCTTTCCACTGATGCCCCATGGGTCAATTTGGTTACCATCAAACTCAAACACGCCATCGTTTAGCTTGTCTTGCAGCTCGACCAAATCCAGCCCAGCGGTAAAGTGATCACCATGCGCAAATATCAATGCACAGCGTAAGTTGTCGTCTTGCTCGTAGCGAGTCATCGCGTCAGAAAGCTGACCAATCATATGACTGTCAAAGGCGTTGCGTTTATTGGCACGATTTAGCCCGACCAGGCAAACATGGCCTTGGGTGTTATAAGTGATGCGGTTTTCTGTAGCGTTACTGTCCGTAGTCATGGTTCTGTCCTTGTTGAAATAATCATTATTATGTAGTGGGTAGTTATGTCGTTGCGCCTCGATATCCTTGATAGCCTTGATATATCCTCAGTCGCAGCAATCGGCTATCTTCAATGTAGTTCTGACCAATACAGATCTTACTAATGAAGATAAGAATACGGTAGTGGATTCATAGAAATTTGTCGATAAACCCACTTTTAATATAGACACCCTCGCGCGATAACACAAGCAGTAGAACTGCTACGAATAAAGCTCCCATTAATATAAGTTGACCCGATTCATGTTAAGTGTAACCATGAGGAAAATATAGACATTACTCAGAGCATCTTATGGAATTTTGGCACGGTTTTTTGCTGATTACTACAGTCCACTTACTGGCTGCAGCCTCCCCGGGGCCTGATTTTGTCTTGGTATCACAGCAGACATTGGCGAAAGGTCGACGCACTGGTTTGATCTGTAGTCTCGGTATTACCTTGGGTCTTGCCGTACACATTATCTATTCGGTATTAGGACTGGCGACGGTCATCGCACATTCGCAGCCGCTATTAACTGCTATCAAATGGTTGGGCGGTGGTTATCTGATTTATCTCGGTTGGCAGGGCATACAAGCCAAGCCTCAAAAGCCAGCAGATTTAGCCAACTTAACAAATGCAGCAGACTCAGAAGTAAGTTCAAGCACTCACGTTTCAAAGGATGCGCTTACTAGCCAAACCACGCCCACAACTAAAGATATCTCTACCCAAAAGTTACCTAGCAATAGCGAATCCACCTTTGCTACGTTGCGCCGTGGCTTTTTTTGCAATGTCTTTAATCCAAAAGCGCCCGTATATTTCGTCGCGATATTCACGCTCGTATTGTCACCTGATATACCGCTGTGGCAGTTGGCCATTTATGGCGTATGGATGATGGTCTTACAAATGGCATGGTTTAGTACAGTCGTGATACTCCTTTCTATCCCTGCGATTCATCGCCGCTTTCAGCGTTTTGAACATTGGATAGACCGCGTATTGGGTACAGCGATGATAGTATTGGGATTAAATCTGATTTTACGTAGTCGATAAGACATTCGTTACTCGTGAAATCTGCTAAAATGGTCGATTATATTCAAACATCAAAGCCACACACTATGACCCGTATTCCAGCAAATAGTACACACAGAAACAGATCACCGGCAACCGCCAAAAAACTCGGTCAGCTACATCCGCGTAACCCACATCAGGGTCGTTATGATTTTGCAGTATTGACTCGCGCGTTGCCTGAGCTTGCCAAGCATACGATTACCAACCCTAAAGGCGAGCCGACGATTAACTTCTCGGATCACCAAGCGGTACGTGTCCTCAATCAGGCGCTACTGGCCCATTATTATGGCGTGAAGTTTTGGGACATTCCAGAAGGCTATTTGTGCCCACCTATCCCAGGACGCGCTGATTATATTCACTATATTGCGGACTTGCTTGCGCAGACCACTCATGTGAATGCGGATAACACACCGCCGACAGGTAAAGAAATCCACGCTTTAGATATTGGAACGGGTGCCAGTGCCATCTATCCAATTATTGGTAGCCAGAGCTACGGCTGGCGCTTTACTGCCAGCGATATTGATCCAATTTCGGTCAATACCGCCGCGCTTATTTGCGATGCCAACCCAAAGCTAAAAGGTGCGGTAAAAGTCAAACTGCAAACCAATCCTAAGCATATGTTTGCAGGCATCATCGGTCGCCAAGACTACTTTGATGTGGTGGTCTGTAACCCTCCATTCCATGCCTCATTAGAAGAAGCGATGGAATCCAACAGCCGCAAGCAACATAACTTGCAAAGACATCGCGGTAAAAATGAAAACGAGCAAATAAGCCGTAGTTCGTCGAAGACAGGTAATGCTGCACAAAACCTAAACTTCGGTGGTCAGCATAAAGAGCTATGGAGTGAAGGTGGCGAGATTGCCTTTTTGACCAAAATGGCAAAAGAGAGTCAAGATTTTGCAGAGCATGTCGGTTGGTTTACGACGCTAGTCTCAAAGTCTGAAAACGTGAAACCATTACAGTTATTATTAAAGCAACTTGATGTCGCCCAAATGCGTATTATCGAGATGAGTCAGGGTCAAAAGAGCACCCGTGTATTGGCATGGCGCTTTGGCACTGACGAAGAGTAGCCGTTAGCAGTTTATCCGTTTAGGTTTCACGTGAAACAAAAAAGCACCGCTCTAAATTTTAGAGCGGTGCTTTTTATTGAGAATAATAAATTAAAAAAACGACTTGTTATATAGTCAGTTCAATATAATTTCGATACAAGGAAACCGAGTGCAAGTTATACATTAGTATGCTTAGCGAGGATGACGATGTAGCGGACTTATATAGACTTGACTATACCATTCACAAAAATTAGAGTAGTAAGGAAAACGAGTGCAAGTATAGTCGATTCAATTTAAAAGTAGTGCAAGGCAACCGAGTGCAGATGTATACGTGATACTTCAAGCGAGGTTAACGCTGTAATATTTTTATAGTGGAATGACTATAATACGCATTGTAGACTAAACAAGTTTGACACCACTAACCGTATTTTTTGGGAGTGGTGTTAACTAAAAAACATCAACTTTAACCCAATTAAGATCAGCACTAATCCACCTAGCGCTTCTGCTTTATCCTCTAACCACGTACCAGATCGCCACCCCAAATAAACACCAAACAGGCCAAATATAGCAGTGATTAACGCGATGATTAAACAAGCTAACCATGCATTTAGCTCTAACAGATTAAGTGTGAATCCTGCTGCCATCGCATCAATACTCGTCGCAATGGCGAGTGTAAATAAGGTGCGATGATTGATAGTTTTATGGCCGTTATGAATAACTGTCATTGCTTCACTATCAGCATTTATAGCGTTGCCGTTTGTGTGAAGCGCACTGTCGACAGCATCTTCTTCATCCGCAGTAAATACTTCGTAAAGCATCTTTCCACCGAGAGCGATAAGAATAAACCCACCAATCCAAGGTGCAGCCGCAGCTAACCAACCCAAAAGTGCTGCCCCTAATAGATAACCAATAAGTGGCATCACGCCCTGTGCAATGCCAAAATATAAGGCCGCATAAATAGCCAATCGCAGCAGATAAGACCTACTCTGTTTTTGTGACTTAGCACCCAGTCCAATAGCCACAGCGAATGCATCCATTGCCAATGCAATAGCGAGTAATACGACTTCGATCATTTTATTTTTCTCGTAAAATAGTCAATTTTTTGTTCCACGTGAAACAAAAATACCGCTTTGGATGCCAAAGCGGTATTTTTATATCTTATTAACAGCCAACTCTAAATTTAGATATCTAGGTTAGAAACAGTCAACGCATTCTCTTCGATGAAGATACGACGCGGCTCAACATGATCGCCCATTAGACAGGTAAACATATGGTCAGCGGCGATCGCATCTTCGATAGTGACGCGTAGCATACGACGGTTTTCAGGATCCATCGTTGTGTCCCAAAGCTGATCGGCGTTCATCTCCCCTAGCCCTTTGTAGCGCTGGATTGCTAGACCGCGACGTGCATCAACCATCATTTGCTGCCAGAGATAATCGAAGTCACGTACTGGGATATCTTTAGTCGTACCCGCTGTTGCTTCACGGCGGATAAAGGCATCACTTTCAAGCAACGTGTTCCATTCAGCAGATAAGCGCAACAGCTTGCTGTATTCACCTGAACTAATGAAACTCGCATCCAGTAGATAATGATGAGCCAACTGATGCACATAGACCGTGATACGTGGTAGCCACTGTGCTTTGGTAGATAACGCTTCACCGTCGATAGTTTCTTCAGCCACCACTTCTGGCTTCATGCCCAATAGATCAGCCGCTGCCGCATCCATATTTTTTGGCTGAGGAGCATGAATATTAATCAGTTCAATCTCAGGACTTAGATCACTACCAAAATGGTCCAGCTGCGTTTGCATGGCGTCTTTCCATGCTTGCATAGCAGACTTATCGTTAGTCATATCCGTAGTCAGCTTTGGTGTATGCGTCAACGCATCCAAAAGTACCGCTGGGAAACGAATCTGCAAACGGGCTTTGATCAGCTGCGTTTGGTTATAGTCATTCAGTAGTGTCTCAAGCGCTTGACCAGTGATCGCAGGCGCATCAGCACTGATATGCAGCTTGGTATTGTCAATTGTCGATGACAGTAGATACGCTTTAAGCGCTTCATCGTCTTTTAGGTATAGCTCTTGACGACCTTTTTTGACTTTATATAGCGGCGGCTGAGCGATATAAACATAGCCACGTTCGATTAATTCAGGCGTTTGACGGAAGAAGAAGGTCAACAGCAACGTACGAATGTGTGACCCATCAACATCGGCATCGGTCATGATAATGATTTTATGATAGCGTACTTTATCAGGGTTATATTCGTCAGGGCCAATGCCACAGCCAAGTGCTGTGATTAGATTGCCTACTTCAGCAGAAGACAACATTTTATCAAAACGAGCACGCTCAACGTTCAAGATCTTACCTTTTAATGGCAAAATAGCTTGAGTTTTACGACTGCGACCCTGTTTCGCTGAACCACCTGCAGAGTCACCCTCCACAATATATAGCTCTGATAGTACTGGGTCTTTTTCTTGGCAATCAGCCAACTTACCCGGCAAGCCTGCGATATCCAAAGTCGTCTTGCGACGCGTCATCTCACGCGCTTTACGAGCAGCATCACGCGCACGTGCCGCATCGATAATCTTACTCGCAATCGCTTTACCCGCACTTGGGTTCTCTAATAGATAGTCATTAAACTTATCATGCATTGCCGATTCAACAGCTGATTTAACTTCGCTTGATACGAGCTTATCTTTAGTCTGACTTGAGAATTTTGGATCCGGTACTTTTACAGAAACGATAGCTGTTAGACCTTCACGGGCATCATCACCCGTTGCAGCTACTTTCTCTTTTTTGAATAAGTTTTCACGATCCATATAGCTATTCAGGCAGCGCGTCAATGCTGAACGGAAACCTGATAGATGTGTACCACCATCTTTTTGAGGGATGTTGTTGGTGAAACACAGTACTTTTTCGTTATAAGTATCTGTCCACTGAAGTGCGACTTCTACACTGATACCGTCGTCTTGTTGACTGGTAAAATGGAACACTTCGTTGACACCGTCTTTGCCAGCATTGATATAACTAACGAACTCGAGCAATCCGCCTTTGTGTTCAAACTCATGACGCTTATCAATGCGCTCATCAGTCAATACAATACGCACACCAGAGTTCAAAAATGATAGCTCACGTAAGCGTTTTGCCAAGATGTCATATTCAAAAATAGTACCGGTAAACACATCACTACTAGGGTAAAAACGGATTTGCGTACCCGTTTGATTTGTGGCTTCCATCTGCTGAATATCAGCATCAGGTACACCATCGGTATAAGTCTGATTATAGTGATAGCCTTCACGCCAGATATTCATCTCAAGCTTTTTAGACAAAGCATTGACCACCGAGATGCCTACGCCATGCAGACCACCTGACACTTTATAGCTATTATCATCGAACTTACCACCAGCATGCAGTACCGTCATGATGACCTGTGCTGCTGATACACCCTCTTCTGGATGGATATCGACAGGCACACCGCGACCGTTGTCCATCACACTGACAGATTCGTCTTCATGGATAATGATGTCAATCTGATCACAATGACCCGCAAGCGCTTCGTCAATAGAGTTATCCACTACCTCAAAGACCATGTGGTGGAGGCCTGTACCATCATCGGTATCACCGATATACATACCAGGACGTACACGTACCGCCTCTAACCCACGTAATACGCGAATATCTTTAGAGCTATAATCAGAGGGTAATACTTCAGGCGCCACAGCTGGCACTGTCGTTTCAGCAATGCTGTCTGATGTTAGTTGCTCGGTAGGTAATGAATCACTCATGTGTCTTCCTTAATCTAGCCATAATCAGCCGTTTGCTATGGACTCACCACTACGATGATGCCTCATAACGTTATTTTAGACTCAACTGTTGTAGTAAAAATCTTCGATACGCATTATTGGCTAAAACATAATTAACCAAAATTTCGTCAGAGATGATATTGACTCAGAGAATACCAAGTCAGTGTATTATCACTTCACAATCAGCTTCTTTTTTTTAAACATTATTAAAGCCAGTAGAATAAATTAAACACATATTTATCAAATACTTAGAAACCTGTAGATAATAAAAAATATCTACATAACGCTATTAAACAACTTGCTGAAAACAGGATAAAAATAAAGCCTAATTTTACCATTTTTTTGCTTCTAAGTCACTGTTTACTGACAGTTTTCTTAGTATCAATGGCTCTCAAAAAATAAACGGTATTGTAGAAAAATGATGGTAGGTATAGAGGATTTATAAGGTTGTAAATCAGGGTGAAATAGACAGTATAAGGAAGTTATTAAAGTGGTTGGATATTACCTTGTTTCACATGAAACATATTAGGATTTGACCATAAATCTTGTATCATTGGCACGATATCATCAGTCAAACTGCTCATAAATACCTGACATGGCAACTGCGATAAAGTTGATAATAAGATCTCTATTGCCCTACCATCAAGCTCTGCCGTTATATCGTCTAGCAATACGACTGGCGTGGCTCTAGTATTGAATCCATCTCTATGTGAATCGATATCCTGTTCAGCATTGAGCAATAATGGTAACTGAGACAGCCTTAACGCAGTGATTAACAGCTTCTTTTCCCCACGAGACAATACGTTAGCCGCTTGCTCTTTTAGAGTTGGTAATTTAGCACTGACATCGTTTTTTGGCGTTGTGCTTGCAGACTCATTATTCATCTCTAGTGAATCATCAGAATGCCAATGCACATGAACATCAGCTCGATGGTTACCGATACGAGTGTATCCCAGCTGCAGATCCTGCTCTAGTCGCTCATTAAGCTGCACATCTAACGCAATACTCGTATCGTAGCCAGCATTGTAGCTTAAGCTCAATTGTTCGGCATAAGATGGCAGTAACTGCTCAATACTCTCAGCAAAATAAGGCTGCCATTCAGTAAATATTCGCTCTCGGTAATAATGAATGAGTGCGGCATGACTGCTCAAACCTTGATCCCATGACTTCAGCTCAGAAAGCTGCACTTGGGTCAAATGACGCGATTTTTTTAATAAACTATTGCGCTGTTTTAGCAGTCGTTGATAAGCAACCCACTGTGGATGAAAGCCTTGTTTCATGTGAAACACTAACCAATCCAACAGCTGTCTACGACTGGCGCTACCCTGCTCTAACATATCCATCGTTGATGGATCTATCAGTAGTGTTGGCAGTTGCTCAGTCAAAATACTTTGGTTGTAGACAGTGGTCTGATTAAGACGTAAGAGCGTTGTAGCATCAGCTTGTTTTTGGATAGCTAAGGTACTGCTATCATTAAGCTTAGCATGTACAGTAACTGTGTTTTGGTGATGTTGAATGTAGCGTTTAGGCTGGTGATGACGGAAGCTCTTGCCTCTGGAGAGCAAAAATATGGCTTCAAGTAAGGATGTTTTTCCACTACCGTTCGCGCCGATAATGACGTTACACGCAGTAGGCTGTAAATTGACTTGTGTTAGATTTCGAAGGTGTGATATTTGCAGACGTTCAATCATAATACCGATAGCCGCCTATTAAAATAGCATATAAAAAGTAATCATAAGTTGACTAAATTGTAGGCAAAAAAGATTAAAACTTAAAGGTGCAAATCTACTCTAAGAGTAAACTTGCACTTAAACACAGCTAAAACACCTAATTTCACCGCTTTTGTAAAACGAATATCACTATATTCGCATTGGCATAATGACATACTGATGAAATTCGTCATTCAGCTGATTGACCAACACTGAAGCGTTTGATTGGCTCATATGCATTTGCAAATCACCTTGGATAACGCCCAGTACATCTTGTAAGTAAGCAGCGTTAAACGATAGCTCCATGGGCTCACCTTGATACTTAGCTTGTATCATTTCCACCGCTTCGTCTTGCTCAGCATTATTGGCACGTACTTCTACCATACCGTCACTGGCAAAGTTAAAGACCACACCGCGAGATTTTTCATTACTCAAAATCGCAACACGACGTAATACATCAGTCATTTTTTCTTGGTTGAACAAAGCCAGCTTATCCGTATTACTCGGCATAACACGGCGATAATCTGGGAACTTACCATCGATCAGACGTGCTGTAAACGTGACCATTAAGTTATCGCTCACCTGCCCTGTACTATCAACATCACCAAACGGTAAGCTGACTTGCAAAAACTCACGCCCAAAGCTTAACGTAACTGGATTATCTTTATCTCCGAGCATTTTACCAAGCTCAGAAGCCAAGCGCTCAAGCTCAATGACAGCTTTGCGTGGCAAGATAGCCTGCATATTCAGATCAGCACTCACATCGATGACACTACGCGCTAAAGCCAATCTATGCCCATCAGTGGCAACCGTGGTTAGCTGCTGCTGTGATACATCAAACAGCATGCCAGTTAGATAATAACGCACATCTTGAATAGCCATCGCAAACTGAGTTTTGTGGATCAAATCAGTAAGGCGGCTACGGCTGATAATTAACGGTGTGATGTTTTCTGGATTACCCAAGCTTGGATAGTCTTCGGCTGGTAATGTACCTAATGTAAAACGGCTTTTACCGCTGGTCAGTAGGCAACGTTCATTTTCTTGAGTTGCCAGATTAACTAGCGCCTGTGCTGGTAATGATTTGCAAATATCTTTCAGCTTCGTCGCAGGTAACGTTGTTGTCCCAGCTTCAACACAAGCACCTGCAGGCAATTTCAACGTCGAGGTCAACTCTACTTCTAAATCAGAAGCTGTCAAAACAAGCGCTGACTCAGACAGCTGTAGCTTAATATTACCTAAAATAACCATATTATGGCGTTTATCAGCAGCCTTGGCGATCAAGTTAATGGCTTTTAGTAACGACTCTCGATTAATCGATAATTGCATGCTTAGTTACTCTTATTTAAATGACTGTATTTTTATCAATTCAGAACAATAGCTTAGGCTTAATAATACCTTGTCTACTGACTATAATCCATTAGCTATCTGTGTGCATATACCGTCAATATTATAAACCATATCATCCTACTAAAACATAGTGATACTGTGGCCTACTAACCTGCTTGCAACATTAGCGCTAGGGTCTTGTAATCCTTATCAAACGCAGGATCTGCGGCTCGTAGTTCATTAACTTTATCACAAGCATGCATCACCGTTGTGTGATCACGTCCACCAAATGACTGACCAATCTCAGGAAAACTATCCCCCGTCAATTCACGTGATAGAGCCATCGCAATTTGGCGAGGTCTAGCAATACTGCGCGTGCGCTTACGACCCATCATATCTTTGATAGTCACATCATAGTATTCAGCGACTACTTTACGAATATTATCCATATTAACGGCTTGCACACGCATCGCGACGATATCTTTTAGCGCATATTGCACCATTTCAAGCGTTATCTGTGCACCTGTTAAATTCGCATTGGCAAACACTTGATTTAGCGCACCTTCTAATCGCCTAACATTCGACACCACATTTTGTGCGATAAATAGTGCGCATTCCTTAGGTAACACCATTCCATATGATGCTGCTTTTTTCTGCAAAATTTGAACACGAGTATCAATCTCAGGTGGATCAACTGCTACGGTCAAACCCCAAGAGAATCTTGATCTAAAGCGCTCGTCAAACTCAGTCATTTGTGATGGATGACGATCAGAGGCCAAAATGAGTTGTTTATCACCACTGGTAAAATCTGCAAACAATGTTAAAAATTCATTACTACTTTTGGTCTTTCCAGCTAATACATGAATATCATCTACAATTAATAAATCTACTTTTTTAATTTTCTTTTTAAAATCTTCTATTTTATTGTTTCTTAATGAATAAACTAATTGATTAATAAATTTTTCAGAAGTGAAATAATAAAAACTTTGATTATTTTTTAAATAGCGATGTGCTACAGAATGCATTAAATGGGTTTTTCCCAAACCAGAAGGGCCATATATAAATAGAGGATTGTGACGATTTTTCGACTGACGTTTACCAAGCTCATAACAAGCTTTGTAAGCAAGGTTATTAGACTTACCCGTCACGAAGGTTTCAAAAGTAAACTCAGGATTAAGATAACTAAGTGACTTAGCATCAGCAGAATCAACTAGTTCTGCATGACGCATGTTGGCATCAATGTCCGCTTTCGCATTATTGTGATGGATCGTCTCAAAATTATGTTCTGCTGGGGGAGGGGAGGGCTTATCTTCTGCAAATAAAGACCCTGACTGTGGTTGGTTATCGTCGATATCACGACCTGCATTATCAACACGTACGATAACCTCTTCAATACTTCCTTGGCTATGCTTGGCGACCAATTGCTGGATATCTTGCAAATGGTTCTTTTTAATATAAGTGACAAAATAATCGTTAGGGGCAAGTATTATAAGGGTTTGAGCCTCTTGATGTGCTGATAATGGTCTCAACCACATAGTAAATACATTGTCTTTTACGTTATAGCGTAAATCGTTTAAACATTTATCCCAAATATTTGCTGTGTCTATCATGAAAAGTACTAACCCTATAATTTGAAATAACAGATATCTCAACGGTATAAATCGCTATTAGAGCACTAATGCAGTGCCTACTTGCTAGACCGAAGATAGTCACTGTAAACCGAGTAAAACTACACGTCGAGTAGGTAGCTAATTTAACACAGTTACCCTGTGGATAAAACCTTGTTTTTTGGGGATAAGACTGTGGATAGTTTTGTGGACAACTTCCAACCTTGAGTTATCCATATTTAACCCACAGGTTATCCACAGGTTTGCCCATAGCCTAGTATTTTGATTATAAAAAGAAAATTAGAGTTAACCACAGATAATAGGGCTCCCAATAACAACAATACTTATATATATTAATAGTTAATTATTATAGAGTTTGAGACAAACTGTGGATAACTTTTAAATATTAGTTTCACAAACTAGGTTTACTGAACAGTTAAACTAATGCTAGTTATTTCTACTTATCAAAAATCAGCTACTAAAAACTTGCTTCTAACAATAGTAATTTTTACCTGTATAAATACTGATTAAATTAGTTTATTGACCAAGACAGTATCTGGTGGTATAATCCTCCGTTATTACGAATTTAGTCCATTATTTTGATAGGTGAGTTATGAAACGTACATTCCAACCAAGCGTGATCAAGCGTAAACGTACTCACGGTTTCCGTGCTCGTATGGCAACTAAAAAAGGCCGTCAGGTCTTAGCTCGTCGCCGCGCTAAAGGACGTCATCGCCTTACTGTATAATCAGTAGATTGCGATAAGCATGGCTAATTGTGCTTGTTGTGTCTCTATTATTCATAGATTGCGATAGTCAATCATCACAACTGACACTTAGCCATATATTAAAAGCGCCCAAATAGGCGCTTTTTTTGTCTCTATATTTTACTATTATTTCCAATCTTGCTATTAGCTCTTATACTAGGTCTTAATATGCCAAATACTGTTTCAGCTACACCTACCGCACATTTCACTAAAGAGCAGCGACTGCTAACACCAGCGGCCTTTCGTGAGGTGTTTGATGCGCCTGAACGTAAGATTCACCAAAGTCATTTGATGGCCTTTGTACGTACTAATACTCATGATAAACCGAGAGTTGGTATGGCTATTACAAAGCGCAAAGTACCTACTGCAGTCGCTCGAAATCTAATTAAACGTCAAATACGTGAACAGTTCCGATCAAAGGCTTTTAGAATAGAAAGTAAAGACATTGTTTTTATTGTTAAGAAATCAATAAAAGACATAGATAAAAAAGAATTAAAAAATCAAATAAATAATATTTTTAAAAAAGTAGAAATAAAATAAAATGAATTTTTTTATAAAAATTAATAAAGTTATTTTTTATAAATTTTTATTAAATATAATTAATTTTTATCAAAAAATAATTAGCCCAATGATACCTGCTCGTTGTAGATATTATCCAACTTGTTCAAATTACGGTAAACAGGCTTTGATGTGGCACGGTGTCCGATCTGGCAGCTGGCTACTGTTAAAACGTATTGGCAGATGTCACCCTCTAGGTGGGCATGGCATTGATTTCGTGCCACTACCTTTAGCTTCTTACCAATATAGTTACGTATCTTTTGCTTGCTTACCACATATAAACGTTCAAGGATTGGGTGTTTATCGAGATAGCAAAAGCTATGTTTCACGCCTTAATCATTTAATGACGTTAGGATCGAAGTGAATATCGATTGGCTTTGATATAAAGACCAAAGAGTTACCCACAAGTTATCCACACTCTTGGTATCATTTAAGGCTGATTTTTAGTAAAATAATGCACATTTTATGTAAATGACTCGCAATACTGTTGTTAAACATCAGGACAGCCGTGCTGTACAGTCATGACACATGCCCTAATTTTTCATTCCCTAATTTTTTAATCTAGGAAAGGTTTATGCAAAAGATATTTCGGGTGATGATCATCATTGCGATGCTAATCACCGCTTATCTGCTGATTTTGGCATGGCGAGATGATTATGCCGATGCACCAGCGGTAGATGTGCTGCCAGAAACGACCACTTCAGTGGGTGCTGACATTCCATCTTCGACCGGTGCAGCAGGTGATATTCCGGCACAGACACAACCTGTCGATAGCGACACAGTGACTGCGACCCCTACTCCTGCTAAAGACACAGGTCTAATCACGGTTACGACCGATCGCTATGATATAAAAATCAATCCAGAAGGCGGTGATATTGTTTATGCTGCTCTTAAGCAATATAACGCGAAGCTCGATAGCGATAAGCCTTTCGTATTGCTAGAAAATAATAGCAATCGTGTATACGTGGCCCAGTCTGGTTTAATTGGTCAAGATGGTATTGATACGGCAGAAGGTCGTGCCAATTACAGTCATACTGCCAATAATTATGTAATGGAAGAAGGGCAGCAAACACTGTCTGTACCGCTAACTTACAAAAAAGATGGCGTGACAATTACCAAGACCTTCACCTTTACTGAAAGTAAGTATCCGATTGATATTAGCTATCAAATTCAGAATACCTCTACCAATGCTTGGCAAGGTCAGATGTTTGCGCAGTTAAAGCGTGATGACAGTAAAGACCCTGGTACGTCTGACAAAGGCGCATTGAGCATGGCTACTTATTTGGGCGGTGCTTGGGGTACTCCTGACGATCCTTATAATAAGCTGAAGTTTGGTGACTTTAGTGATGGCGAGTTGACGACGACCAGTGATAAAGGTTGGGTTGGTATCGTGCAGCATTACTTTGTATCTGCATGGACGCCTGAAAACTTTACCGGTAATTTCTTTAGCCGCGAAACGGGTGATGATTACTTTATTGGTTTTAATAGTCAGCCTATTAATGTAGCACCAAACAAGCAGTTGACGTTGAATGCCACATTATATGCTGGTCCAAAAGTACAGTCTGAACTCAAAGAAGTTTCGGTAGGCCTCAACAAAACGGTCGATTATGGTCTGTTATGGCCAATATCTAAGATCTTGTTTGCTATCTTGGATGGTATTCACAAAATCATCGGTAACTGGGGTTGGTCAATTATTCTATTGACGGTGCTAGTTAAAATTGCCTTGATGTGGTTCTCTAACAAGAGCTACTACTCAATGGCGAAAATGCGAGCTATCGGACCGAAACTCAAAGCGCTCAAAGAAGAGCATGGCGATGATCGTATGAAGATGTCGCAAGAGATGATGGCCATTTATAAAGAAGAGAAAGTCAATCCAATGGCGGGTTGTTTGCCTATTCTGATGCAAATGCCGATTTTCTTAGCGTTATATTGGGTACTGGTTGAAAGTGTTGAGCTGCGTCATGCCCCTTGGATCTTGTGGATTCAGGATCTATCATCGATGGATCCATGGTTTATTTTGCCGCTACTAATGGGCGCATCCATGTTTATCCAGCAGCAGCTTAATCCGCAACCAGCTGATCCAATGCAAGCAAAGGTTATGAAGTTCTTACCGATTATCTTTACTGCATTCATGCTGTTCTTCCCAGCAGGTCTGGTTCTATACTGGACTGTGAACAACTTGTTTAGTATGACTCAGCAATATATCGTCAACAAAAAAGTTGAAGAAGAGCAAAAGCGCCGTACTGTGAAAGTACTGGACTAACTAGCTCTAGCTTATGAATTGATAGAAAACCATCGCTACGGCGGTGGTTTTTTTATGCGTGGCACATATCTATCGCCTTTAACTTATTCTCAATAAAAAATAAAAGAAACGTGCCACATGCTTAAAGTGTCACTATGTAAAGTTTGCTTTGTCAGTCTGTGCTGAGGCGTCTATAATGGGGTTTTTAGTTATTGAGAGTTATAGTGGATTCCCTAGAAAACGCGTCAACCTCGCATCACTCATCTGATAAACCTAGCTCGGCTGGATTGGCTACGATTGCAGCCATTGCAACACCGCTTGGCCGTGGTGGTGTCGGCGTTATACGTTTGTCAGGTGTGCGTGCGTATGATATGGCCTGTGCCTTAACAGGTAAGTCTGCCTTTACGCCACGTATGGCCAGTTTTTGCCGATTTTATCAGGCTGATGGCACAGTGATTGATGAAGGTTTGGTGCTTTACTTCAAAGGTCCACATTCATTCACCGGTGAAGATGTGATTGAGCTGCAAGGGCATGGTGGCATGATTTTGCAAAATCAATTGCTAGCCCGTGTGTTTGAGTTGGGTGCAAAACAAGCCAGTGCAGGGGAGTTCTCTTATAGAGCTTTTGATAATGACAAATTAGATTTGGTTCAAGCAGAGGCGATTGCTGATGCGATCGATGCGACCAGTGCGGCGGCAGCTAGTAGTGCTATTCGTTCTCTCAGCGGTGAGTTTTCACAAAAAATTAATCAACTATTAGAGCAACTCATTCATCTGCGCTTGCACGTTGAAGCGGCTATTGATTTCCCTGATGAAGAGGACGTCGACTTTTTATCTGATGGTGTGATACAAAATAAGCTTGAGCAAACACAAGAAAAAATACAGCAAGTACTGGCAACGGCAAAACAAGGCCAGCTGCTACGTGATGGCATTCATGTGGTACTAGCAGGTAGACCAAATGCAGGGAAATCAAGCCTACTCAATCGTCTAGCGGGTCAGGAGAGGGCTATCGTTACTGACGTAGCAGGGACTACTCGTGATACGCTGCAAGAGACAGTAGTTCTCAATGGGCTCACACTTCATTTAACTGATACGGCAGGTCTACGTGACACAGAAGACACGGTAGAGCGTATTGGTATTGAGCGTGCACGCACGGCCATTACTCAGGCTGATATGCTACTCATGGTCTATGATGTCACCCGTGATCTTGAGGAAGAAAGTACACCGCTACAGCTTGCAAAGCAATTATTTGGCGAGTTGCCAGAGGCCAAACGTTTATTAATCATTGCTAATAAAAGCGACTTATTAAACGACAGTAAGCGCGAGCAAGCTATTTCCACTTCGCAATCTGAAATAGAAAGTCGTGGCTATGAACAAGTGAATGTTTCATGTGAAACAGGCATTGGCATCGATAATTTGGTCGAAACATTGTGTGCTAAAGTGGGTTTTCATCCACCAGAAAACAGTCTCATTGCTCGTACAAGACATTTAGATGCGCTTAGGCGGACGGCTGATAATCTGGTCGAAGCGCACGAACAGTTAACGGTCTTTCAAGCAGGAGAGTTAGTCGCTGAAAGCTTACATCAAGCACAGCGCAGTCTGGGCGAAATTACGGGCGAATTTAGCGCTGATGACTTGTTGGGCAAGATATTTGGTAGCTTCTGTATTGGCAAATAATAGAGTATTACTATGATGTACTCATCTAACATGGGTCTCATAAATAAAGACTTCGACTCTCAATGTTAAAACAAGGAAAATGCGATGCACTGTCCGTATTGTAATGCGTCAGAGACTAAGGTTATTGACTCGCGTCTTGCTGCGGAAGGTGCGCAAGTTCGCCGCCGCCGCTCATGCAATAGCTGCCAAGAGCGTTTCACTACCTTTGAGATGGTCGAAGTCGTGATGCCAAGAATTATCAAATCAAGTGGCAAGATTGAGCCTTATGATAATGAAAAATTGCGTCGCTCTATTTTATTGCCTTTGCAAAAGCGTCCTATCACAATTGATGAGCAAGAGGCGATGATTAGCCGAATTGAGAAACGTGTTAGACAAATGGGTGAGCGTGAGATTAGTAGTAAAGTCTTAGGTGAAATAATCATGAGTGAACTCAAAACACTAGATGATGTCGCTTATGTGCGCTTTGCTAGTGTCTATCGGGACTTTCAAGATATTGATGCTTTTCATCAAGAAATTGCGAATATCCGCCCAAATGAAAAACAATCGAACGAAACTGATAAATAAGTCATAGTTACTCTATTAATCAGGTCTCAAACACTTACTTTCTTATATAGAACCCTCAATTATTGATTAAGTCTACTGCTATGTCTATTCAAAACCATGCTCAAGATGCACAAGATCGCTACTTTATGATGCTTGCTATTGAGCAGGCGAAACAAGGTTTGTATACCACAAGGCCTAATCCTGCAGTAGGCTGTGTCATTGTCCAAGCAGGAGAAGTAGTCGGGCAAGGATTTCATCCCAAAGCAGGTGAGCCTCACGCAGAAGTATTTGCGCTCAAAGAAGCAGGTATGAAGGCAGTAGGAGCCACAGCTTATGTAACTTTAGAGCCTTGTAGTCATACAGGGCGTACACCACCTTGCGCATTGGGTCTTATTAATGCGGGTATAAAGCGTGTTGTAATAGCAGGCCTCGACCCTAATCCACAGGTTGCTGGACGTGGTATAACGTTGTTAGAGCAGGCTAGTATTGAAGTTATAGTTGGTGTGCTGACAGCGCAAGCAGAAGCCTTAAATCGCGGGTTTTTAAAGGCGATGCGTACTCAAATGCCGTATGTACGACTGAAAATAGCAACCAGCCTTGATGGTCGCACAGCGATGGCGTCTGGTGAGTCAAAATGGATTACCTCAGCCGCCGCCCGTGAAGACGTACAGAAACTACGCGCACAAAGTGGTGCGATTATTACGGGTAGTGAAACGGTTATTGCAGACGATCCACAGCTTAATGTACGTTCTAGCCAATTAGGTGTGCCACCTGAGCAAGTGCCAGCACCTATCGTAGTGGTGCTCGATAGACGTCAACGGCTAGCGCATAGTCCAGAGTCTAGTCATCAGTTATGTCGTCGTCCAAATACGCTATATTGGCGTGAAGACGACTTGACTGCATTACTGAAAAATTTGGTCAGTGAGCATCAGTGTTATGACGTGTTAGTAGAGGCTGGTGCTAGCGTCGCTGGTAGCTTTTTAAGCCAACAATTGGTGGATGAATTAATCGTCTATCAAGCACCCTGTTTATTGGGCGCACAGGCCAAACCGATGGTCGAGTTCAGTCCGCTGTCTTTAGCAGAGCAGCTACGTTTTAGTGTTAGTAGCCATGAACGGGTAGGCTCTGATCTTAAGTTAACGTTGTTACATCTATAAGCCATTGAGTATAAAGGGTTTATCTATAATTTATATCTGGTGTGGGCTAAATGTGGATAAGTAATGTTATATAACTTAGGTTTCACATGAAACTGTGTATAACTTCGTTTCACATGAAACTTATATTATGCGTCTCCACACAATAATATTAATAAAAGTAATTAAATTAATAACTTAAACTTAATTTATAAGTAGCTTGTTCTATTCTTGAATTTTATTTTCCTGTGGATAACTTGTTATTATCGAGGGTTTTTGGCTTACTAAAGGTTGATTTATCATTACTTATCCACAAGTTATCCCATAATGAGCATAGAATTAGCTTAGGTTTCACTAAAAATTTAGTTTGGACAAACACTACCAAAATACGAATGAATTAAAATATATTGTCGATAACGGCAGTATTACAAAGAGATGAGGCCAATATGTTTACTGGAATTATAGAGAGTGTGGGAAAAGTAAAATCTATGCAGCCTACGGGCGGTGATATACGTTTGACAATAGAATCTAATGATTTAGATTTCAGTGATGTGAAACTGGGAGATTCGATTGCCTCAAATGGCATTTGTTTGACGGTGGTAGAGTTCGGCAGCAATCATTATTCTGTTGATGTTTCACGTGAGACAATTGCTCGTACAGCGTTAGAGACATTAAAACCCGGTCATATTGTCAATCTAGAAAAAGCCATGCTACCAACAACACGTTTCGGTGGTCACATTGTGGCTGGTCACGTGGATGGCGTTGGGGTAGTAAGCAAGATACAACAAGATGCACGCTCTATCTATATTGAAATCGAAATACCACAAGAGCTGGCACATTACACAGCGACTAAAGGCTCTATTACGATTGATGGCATTAGCCTGACAACCAACCTTGTACGTGACAATATTGTTTCTTTAAATATTATTCCACATACGGCGCAAGTTACCAATATCGCTAAACATTGGCTGGTTGGAAACAAAGTTAATATCGAAGTGGACATCGTTGCACGCTATTTAGAGCGTTTATTGAATAAGTCGCAAACGGGCGGTATGAATGCGCCAAGTCCACAAAGTCAGATTACGGAAGCTTTCTTAGCAGATAATGGCTTTATGAAGTAATCGCTAACCATATAAAAATAAGTATTTGAGCAATTGAGTAGCTGCCTAATAACATACTACTCAGTTGCAATTAGCGTGATTTTTATGCTTCTATTAAGCGTTCTAATACGGCCTCTAATTCTTTCTTGTTAATCGGTTTAGATAGAAAATCATCCATTCCTACGTGCATACAAGCATCACGATCTTCTTGTGCATTGTTTGCCGTCAGCGCCACGATAGGAATATCGTCATCTTGCGCACGGATAGCACGAGTAGCCTGCAACCCATCCATGACAGGCATTCTACAATCCATCAAGATAAGGGAAATATCCTGACGCTGCTCTTTCAGTTTGTGTAATGCTTGCTGACCATCTTCTGCGACAACACTACGATAGCCCAGTTTACTCAATATCTTGCAGGTTATTTTTTGATTGGTGGGACTGTCTTCTGCTACCAAAATAAGTGGTGATAGAGTTTCGTCTTTTGGTTTAGCTGTGTCTATTGGTTGTTGGTTACTCTCTTTTTCACAGCTGATAGGTGCTGTAAGCTTTTTCCTAGCTGATATCGTTAAGCGCAGCAATTCAGAAATCAGTAAATTAGCATCTAATGGTTTGGTTAAAAAGCCATCATATTTGTCTAATAATACAGATGGAATATGACGTTCAGGCTTCATGCTAAATAATAATTTTGGTAATAAAGGCGTTGCTAGCAAGTCTTTCAAAGCCTGAAGCTTATCGCTATTATTGAGTGTTTTATATTTCCAGTCTACTTGCTTCTCTACTATATCTGTTTCTATATTTTGAGAGTTGTCATCATTATCAGTTAAAGTGATGGTTTTGTAGTACTCATAATCCAATAATAGGATAGGCGTGAGTATCTGCTCGTTCTGTATTAATGTATTTGTTAATTGCCTCAAGGTGACTAAGTCTACAGTGGTATGAATAGTCATCGGGATGGCTAAGTGTTTGCACAAGCGCTGTAAATTTTCAGCAACAAGTGGTTGCTCGATGACAGCGATGAGGTGGATGCCACTTAAATGTTGATTCTGATGATATACCGGCTGATAGTTAGGACGGCGGCAAGGGAGGTAGACATTAAATATACTCTCCTTACCTATCGTACTTTTCAACTCGATAAAACCACCTAATAATTGTGCAAAGCTATTGGCATTATCTAACCCTGTGCCTGCTTGCTCAGTAGCTTGAGTTGGTTTGTTATTATCTAGATTGGTTTCTTGATTAAAAACAGTGATAAGCTGATTTTTTTTATCAGCATCAATGCCAACCCCTGTATCTTTTATACTGAAATGAACCCAGTGGGAAGCCTGAGTAGGTACCATAGTATTATGGGTAGGAAGTATACGATCGCTATTTATGCGTTTGATTTGCTCTTCTGTGACGCGATCTATCGTGAGTGCGACATAGCCTGAAGTTGTAAATTTTATGGCATTTTTTAATAAGTCTAATAGGATGTGACGTAGACGAACGTCATCAGTATCAATGTAACGTGGGCAATCTGGGGCAAAGAAGTAAATTAACTCCAATCCCTGCTGTCTTATGTCATTGATGACCAGATTATTAACTTCCTTAGTCAGTTGATAAATATCAACAGGTTCAATACTCAGTCGACTTTTTCTAACTTCAATATTGCCAATATGCAGCGTATCGTTGAGTACGGTTAGCATGTTTTGGCTGGTTTTTATCAGAGTATCTAACGTCTTATTCTGCCTAGCATCCAGTCTCTTGGGATCGATTGGCTCAAGAGTATCGATCATTGCCTCTATCGGTACACGCAGCTTATGACCGATAACAAGGCGAAGCTTATAGAATTCGTCAAGCTTAGATTTCAGCTGTTTGTTTTTTTGCTGCAATTGCTCGTTTTGATTAACGATTTCATTGATGTTGTTAAAAATCACTGTAAAGCCATGAACTTGTCCGTGTTCACCGAACCATGGTGTGATATTTAATTGGTAAGCTTGTCCATCCTCTAATCCATAAACGCTCAAGGTACGAGTGACACGTAGATTAGACAGTGATTGTAATAGCAGCTGGGTAGACTCATCTTTACCTGCGACGAAGTCTATTAGCTCATAGTTTTTATTACTCTCAGGAGGACAAGTAAATACTTGGTCAAAACGTTGATTACAAAAGCTAATCTGACCGTGACGCATAATCATAATCATCGGCAGTGGTGCTTGGTTTACCAAACGTTCAAGACGGTGTGTTAGGGTTTTTATACGGCGATAGTTACTGTGTAGTTGGTAGCTGACACGGCTCAGCGCATGACCTAAGCGCAAAAACTCAGGCGTGGATTTCTTATATAGAAAAGGTGGTGTGCTATAAACTTCTTGTTTATGACTGTTTAGGCTGTCGGTATAACTTATTAGCTGTTCCCAATTGATACGACGGTTGAACATGTAAAGCAAAGCGATGATAAAAAGTACAATCGCTGTCATTAGCGGCAACCAATAGCGGTAAGATATCCAGTCAATGATAAGCGGTTTATGACGTAATATAATATAAATTTGATGACCACTTTTGAGCTTGATGGTACCAGTCAAGTTACGGCTGTTAAGCTTATAGGCGCTATGACTACTGTTATCAGGAGGTGACGATGTAATAGTGGGAAAGCTGACAGTAGGGAAAGCACGCTCATCTGGACGGGTATAGCGGTGAATATAAGTCTGACCAGATGGCATCATAAACACCAACTGATAGCTGATACCCTCAAAGGCAAGCTGCTTCAAAAATCTGTCAATTTCAGGATTTAGTGGGCCTGCATGCTCAGTGATTTCATGTTGTAATGAATAAAAGGTATTGATACTTTGTTGTTCACTGTTTGTCTTTATTTCGTGAAAAAGCGTGAAGTAATACAGCACTAGCATCACTAGCAACGTCAGTGCATAAAATATAAGTAAGCGCTTTAAGGACTGAAATTGTTGCATGAAAACGTGGTCCTATATCGACACGAAAAAACATAGTGAGTGAATCGTAAGTTTGAATCAGTAGGTAGCTTGCTTAATTCCTTATGGTTTTAAGTTCTTTAACTATTATAAAGATAAACGGCGTCATTAGTAACGCCCCATTGCTACAGTTACAATCATGGCACAACGTTGTAAACTCACCTATAATGAGCAACTTAACACTATATAATGCATGATTATGACTACAATTGCTTCTACCTCAGATATATCTACGCCATCTATTCCCCATAATCCTCTATCTACTGACCGATTGAGGGTGGTATTTGCGGGGACGCCTGAGTTTGCAGCGATTAGTCTGGAGTCACTAATTAGTCAGCAAGACGTACTGAATATAGAGATTATCGCGGTGTACACGCAGCCTGATCGCAAAGCAGGTCGTGGCCAAAAGCTGGCGGCTTCTGCGGTAAAAGAGGTTGCCCTCGCAAACGATATCCCTGTAGAGCAACCACTCACCTTTAAAAAATCCAGCATCGAAGGATTGGCCGCTAGGCAAACTCTGCGCACTTACCAGCCTGATATCATGATTGTCGCCGCTTACGGGTTGATTTTACCTGTCGGCGTATTAGAGACACCTATTCATGGTTGCTTAAACATCCATGCTTCACTATTACCGCGTTGGCGCGGTGCTGCACCTATTCATCGTGCACTTTTAGCCGGAGATGATGAGACGGGTATTACCATTATGCAGATGGACAAAGGATTGGATACAGGCGACATGATTTATAAAGTCAGCGCTAGTATTGATCCTATTGATACTGCTGCCAGTCTACACGATAAAATGGCTGCGCTTGGTGCAACAGCCATCAGTACGGTTCTAAAAGACTTATCTACCTATCAAGCGCAAGCTATCCCTCAAGATAATAGTCAAGCCAACTATGCTGAAAAGCTGGTCAAAACGGAAGGCGAAGTTGATTGGTCACAGCCTGCTGCCGCTATTGAACGCCAAATCCGAGGGCTGACTCCGTGGCCGGGTGCTTATACTTTTCTCGCAGGGCAACGTGTCAAAGTGTTGGCTAGCTTACCTGTGAATGCATCTCAACAAACCAATGAGCCTGCTGGAACGGTAGTGAGTGTCGGACGCAAAGCGATTCTAGTGGCTTGTGGTAAGGATAATGATACCGAGTCGTCGGCTACTACTTTAGCCATTACTCATTTACAGTTTGCGGGTGGTAAGCCGATGACTGCCGAACAAGTTTGCCACGGCAACCAATTAGATGACGGCGATCAATTTACGACAGAACCAAAACAACTGAACCTAACTTAATGATAGTTAACCCTATCTGCACAAGACGCTATCGATGATACGTCAAGGAAATGAAATTTAATGAGACAAAACAGTACTGCGCCTAGAAACAATAAGCTCAAACCATCAAGCAACCTTATTATGAATGGTAGCGTACGCGTGCGCGTGATTCGCACCTTACTGGCTATTCAAAACGGTCAGTCGCTCTCAAGCGTCCTTGATCCATTATTGAATAGTTTGCATGATGGCGACAAAGGCTTTGCCCATGCCTTACTGCTCACAACACTACGCCAGTGGCACGCGCTGGCACGTTTGCTCGACAGCTTAGCAGACAACCCTATCGACGAAGTTGAAGTTCGTACCACCATTCAAGTAGGTTTAGTGCAGCTGCTTTATTTAGAAGTAGCTGACCATGCTGCGATTCATGAAACCGTTGAAGCAGCCAAAGAGATTGAGTTCGCTCATTCTACGGGTTTGGTGAATGCTATTTTGCGTAAAGTCGCGAAGAATCCAAGTAAATTCCGTAAGAAGTGCGATAAAAAGCATAGCCTACCGAATTGGCTCGCTTATCAGCTTAAGCAAGACTGGAGCGAGCAGTATGATGAGCTGACACAAGGCTTGCGCCAACCAGCACCTATGTTTTTACGAGTGAATTCGGCGGTTACTTCGGTAGAGGATTATCAGCATGCATTGGATGGGGCAGAGATTGATGCAGATATCGTTGAGCTAACGACTGGTTTTAAGGTAGCGAGCTCGTCAGAGTCTGCCATTTCTACCACGCTATCAACCAAAGGTCTTAGACTACATCAAAGCACTGCCGTCAACGCTTTACCTGATTTTGCTGTAGGGACTGCTAGCGTTCAAGACATGCATGCCCAGCTAGCTGCACCGATTATTAATAAAGCATTGATGGCTAAGCTCATTGCTGAAAGTGCGAATACTGACAGCGACAGTGATGAAAGTAATAATGAGATACACATTTTAGATGCTTGTGCGGCACCTGGTGGTAAATTGGCTCACTGGTTAGAGCTCATAAGCGCTAATGACGAATCATCGTTGTTTCACGTGAAACAAGATAATGCTGAAACGTCACCTGCAATTACTGATATCAAGGTAACAGCTATTGATAATGAAGCACCTCGTATCGAGCGTATTCGTGAGAATTTACAGCGCCTAAATTTGAGTCAGCATGATTTGCAGCAAGCAGATAACAGCATTGCATTGAACATTGTCTGTGCAGATGCGACCAGATGGCAGCATGGCAAGAATAAAAAAGCAGCGACAAATGAACCAGTATTTGATGCGATATTATTGGACTCTCCTTGTACCGCGACGGGAGTGATTCGTCGTCATCCTGATATCAGTATCCTGCGTACCGAAGAAGACATCGAGCAAACGGCGCTGCTACAAGCAGACATCTTGCATAATCTATGGCCACAACTCAAAGCTGGTGGTTATCTGCTGTACGTGACATGTTCTATCTTAAAGCAAGAGAACGTTGAGCAAATGCAGGACTTCATCACTCATCATAATGATGCGGTAGCGATTGAGTTTACTGACGATTGCAGTTGGGGTATCGAACAAGCGATCGGTCGTCAGTGCTTACCGATTGATAGTGCGAGTGGCGATGGTTTCTATTATGCGTTGTTGCACAAAACGGCTGAATAAACCGTTTTTAACTATTGAATAAAATTATTGTAGACAGGACAATCTAATGAAATATATCAGTACCCGTGGTCAGACAGCGCCAATGGATTTTAGTGATGTGCTTTTGATGGGTCTTGCCCCAGATGGTGGTTTGATGTTGCCTGAGCATTATCCGAATATTGATAGTGCAACGCTTAATGAGTGGCGTACGCTCAGCTATCCAAAGCTTGCGATGGTGATTATGCAGCGTTTTGCGACAGACATTCCTGTGGCTGATTTGCAAGACCTCATTGAACGCACTTATACCACTGAGGTGTTTGGCTCTGACGAGATTGTTCCTGTCCGCAAGCTTGAAGATAGTTTATATATTTTAGGATTATCAAACGGTCCGACATTGGCTTTTAAAGATGTTGCCATGCAATTTTTGGGCAATGCTTTTGAATATGTGCTTAAGAAAAAAGACGCGCGTATTACGATCATTGGTGCAACCAGTGGTGACACGGGTAGTGCGGCAGAGTATGCACTGCGCGGCAAAGAAAATATCGAAGTCTTCATGTTGTCACCACATGGCAAAATGAGTGAATTCCAACGTGCGCAGATGTATAGCTTGACCGATGATAATATTCACAATATCGCTATCGATGGTATGTTTGATGATTGTCAGGATATCGTCAAAGCGCTACAGCAAGACGCTGAGTTTAAAGCGGCTTATAACCTAGGCACAGTAAATTCTATCAACTGGGGTCGTATCCTAGCGCAGATTGTTTATTACTTTAAAGCTTACTTTGCGGTCACGACGAGCAACGATGAAAAAGTCAGCTTTAGCGTACCATCAGGTAACTTCGGTAATATTTGTGCCGGTCACATCGCTCGTGAAATGGGACTGCCAATTGACCGTTTGATTGTCGCAACCAATGAAAATGACGTGTTGAATGACTTTTTTAATCAAGGCGCTTATCAGCCGCGTCCGACTGAAAAAACCTATATCACCTCAAGCCCGTCGATGGATATCTCAAAAGCCTCTAACTTTGAGCGTTTTGTTTATCTATTATTAGAGAAAGACAGTGCACGCGTCCATGAGTTATTTGAAGGGGTGAAATCTGGTCAAGGTTTCGATCTATCTGAACTAATGGAAGCGGTTAATACTCGATATGGCTTTGCTGCTAGCAAATCTACCCACAGCGATCGCTTGCAGACCATCAAAGCACTGTATGAGCAACATGGTGAACTGGTTGATCCACACACAGCTGACGGTATCAAGGTCGCTAAAGAGTTGCAGAAAGAGGGCGAAATCATTGTTTGTGCAGAAACAGCATTACCTGTTAAGTTTGCGGATACCATCGTTGAAGCTATTGGCCAGATAGATATCGCTCGCCCAGCTCATACCGAAGGGTTAGAGAGTTTGCCGCAGCATGTGGTCGTGCTTGATAACAATGCTGAATTGGTCGCTGAGCAAATTCGCCAGCATGTCACGCCAAACCCTGCATAAACCACTGCTAATGGTGAGCTTATATTCAATAGAAAACCTAAAGAAAATATCCACATAAAGGTTACACTATTGTAATAAAGTGTTTATGATTGTGTTATGGTAGATATAATTGTAATATTAGGAACAGCGTCAGCGAGTCATCATTGTGCTAGGCGCTTTTTTAGGAATAAAACCAGTCAACTACACTGAACAGCTGCCCTCTAGGCGTCACAATAAATGCAACTTTAAGTCTATATTTTTTTTGGATCTTGATGCTGGCTTATTTGCTTAAGTATCGAAAAAAGAGCTTCTAGAAAAATAGACTTAAGTACGATTTTAATGGCGATAATAGCGGTACATATTGTGGATATAACAATGAAGATGAGCTTAAACAAGATAGCAAAAGCACTGTTACTGACGACATTTAGCAGTGCGATGCTGATGAGCACTGCCCACGCTAACAATCCACCACCCACTCTTAAAGCAGATGCACCCAATCGTTACACTGTCAAAAAAGGTGATACGTTGTGGGATATCTCAGGGCGCTATCTGGATAGTCCATGGCGTTGGAAAGAGATTTGGGCGACCAATAAGCAAATCAAAAACCCCAATCTTATCTATCCTAACGACATTCTTATCTTGTGTGTGATTAAAGGTCAGACGCTCATTGGTGTGGATACAGGTGAAGGTTGTGCTGGGGTTGAAAAGCAACTTACAGGCAACGTGGTTGCTAATAAGGTAACGGTTACTTCAACTGCCAACAGTATTCCTTCTATTCCTCGGTCTGCTATTCAACATTGGCTAGATAAAACAGTCATTGTTAATCCACAAGATTTTAATACGACTCCTTATATACTGGCTTCTAAAAAAGGTAACTTAATCACTGCAACTGGTGACAAGATATATGCTAAAGGTGTGCCGCTTATCATCGGACAGCGCTACGGTATCTATCGTGAAGGCGAGTTATATACTGATCCCACTACAAAAAATATTATTGGCTTAGAAGTCACGCAAGTAGCAACGGGTTTGGTCACATCTACCGAAACCAATGGTGTTACTAGCTTGCAGCTTACCGACAGTTATGGCAAAGAAGTACGTGAAGGTGACCGCGTATTTGTTGAATTGAATAATTCTATTCCACCTGTGTTTTACCCAACGCCTGCTAGTACCAGTCGTGGTGGTATGATTGTACGTGTAATGGATTCAATCAGTTCAGCAGCGAAGGGCAGTGTGGTCGCTATCAATCTAGGTAGTACCGAAGGTGCTAAGCCTGGTGATGTCCTGACGGTCTACCAAAAAGGTGCTTTGGTACGCGATATCAAAGATGAAGATACGCCTGTACGCCTGCCAAATGAACAAACTGGTATGGTAATGGTCTTCAATACGTTTGACCATATTAGCTATGCTTATGTGCTTAGTTCTGAGCTACCGCTTAATGTCGGTGACCAGTTACTACCACCTCCTTATTTATAAGGAAGTAACAGGATTATTGGAAGGCTAACCATTCCAAATTCACCTATAAGAGATAAAGGACTATGACAGCAGTCACTTCTTCTTTAACAGACGATCAGCGTGCCGTACTGGCGCTGTGGTACGAAGTGAATGCGTCATTATCTGCTTATCATAAGCTACTTACTTCCTTTGGAAATGCAGAACTTGCTTGGCAAGCCAAAGTAGAAGCATGGCGGCAAGCAGGTATTCACCATACTCATCTCAAACGTCATGAACAGCCAGAGCAAACACAAGCCAATATTGATAAAATTCAGCAAGCACTTATAGAGAGACGTTACGGCCTACTATTTGCTGATGAGTCCAACTATCCCGCCCAACTCTTACAAATCTATGATCCACCGCCATTACTATTTTATCGTGGCAATCATGCGCGTCTGCATCAAGCACAAATTGCTATCGTCGGTAGCCGAAAACCCACCGCACATGCACAGAAAATCACGTTTGATATCGCTCAATATTTGGCACAGGCAGGCTATATCATTACCAGTGGGCTAGCCATGGGTGTGGATAAACGAGCGCATTTAGGTGCGTTGGCTCAAGCGGATGCTGACTATCAAGGCCGCACGATTGGGGTGATGGGTACGGGTATTGATGTTAATTATCCCAACCATCATGATAAGTTGTTCGCTCAGATTATCGATCAAGGTGGCTGTATTATCAGCGAGCTATTGCCACATACGCAGCCACACAAGCATACTTTTCCGCGCCGCAATCGGCTGGTATCTGGATTGAGTCTAGCGACCATTGTGACGGAAGCCACGATTAAAAGTGGCTCGCTTATTACTGCACGTCTCACTTCAGAGCAGGGCAAACAAGTCTTCGCTATTCCAAGTCATATTGACAATAGCAATGCTGAAGGCTGTCATCACTTGATACGTGAAGGCGCCACTTTGATTTATCATCCTCAGCAAGTCTTAGAAGATGTCAATGGTCAGTTGACCTATGACCGCCGTTCTTACACACCAGCAGACATACCTCAATCGAATAATAGCCCCTCTCAACAAAATATCGATGCAGAGAAAGGCGCGGTAACCACAGCTGGCCATGCTACCTCATCACCTTCTAATATTAAATCTCCTGCTAGTGCCATCGTAGTACCTGAGCATTTAACCCCTGTTTATGAACAGCTGGATTGGCATGGACAGGATTTAGATGCGCTTATCGTAGCAACTGCGCTTGCACCACCGCAATTGATTGGGCAGCTAATGGAACTTGAATTAATGGGTATTATTAGTGTACAGGGCGGACGTTATTTACGCGTCTAATGTTACACTTACCTACCTTTAAACGTTTCTGTTTTTCAGTCTCTAACTCATTTAACATAGTAAAAAATTGGCAGCTTTTGAAATTTGTTGTCTGAGCCCAACTTTCTCCTGTGTTATGATTAGCGCCTAATTTTCTATTATCCTAAACAATTTCAGCCATGAACCATCTCACACCTTTCATCACTGATTCTACTCTACAAGCAGCTCAGAGCCTCAAAGAAGGGCAGTTGCTCGCGTACCCGACTGAAAGCGTTTGGGGTATTGGCTGCGACCCTTATGATAAAGCAGCCGTTCAACGTATTCTAGATATTAAGCAGCGTCCACAAACCAAAGGCATGATTGTCATTACGGACAGCGCAGAACGTTTGGCTCCTTTGCTATCGTCTTTAACGGATGAACAGCGTGACCCTATTCTAAAGAGTTGGCAGATAGATAGTGGCCATAATAACGATGATGGTTTGCAATATAAGCAAGCGCATACTTGGTTGTTGCCTATTCCTCAGACACTGGCTACTACTATTCCTTCTTGGATAACGGGGCAGCATCAGACAGTCGCAGTAAGGGTCATTGCTCATCCTATTATTCGTCAGTTGTGCCAGCAATTGGTCAGCGCACACAATCCATTTGGACTGTTGGTCTCTACCAGCTGCAATCCATCAGGACAGCAGCCTGCCATGACCTTCGACGATGCTTATGCCTATTTTGGCGAGCACATCAGTTACTTACAAGCTGATACGTTGGGCTATACCTTGCCTAGTCAAATTCGCGATGCAACCACTGGCTTAATCATTCGTTAGAGAGTAGCAGTCATTTAAATATAATGAGTTAAGCGTCGTCATACAAATGATAGGTATTGTTTTTTATTTCACTATTGACAGAAATAAAAGAATGGCGCAAGATAAGTCAAGAAGTACAACAATCAAGAAATAAGCCATATTGCAAAAAAATAAGTGAATAGCCATTATGAAACTAAATCCTGTGACCGAAAAATTTATCTTACATTGGGGTGAGATGGGCTCGCAGTGGGGTGTTAATCGCACCATGTCACAGATTCATGCATTGTTATTCATCATCGGTAAGCCGCTAAATGCTGAAGAAATTACCGACACACTTGGTGTTGCTCGCTCTAACGTCTCAAACAGTATCAAAGAGTTGCAGCATTGGGGCTTGGTACAAAAAGTCTCCATATTGGGTGATCGTCGAGATCATTTTACGACCAATATCGACGTTTGGGAGTTAGCACGCATTATTGTGGTTGAACGACAAAAGCGCGAGTTAGAGCCTACGGTGCAATTCTTACAAGAGCTGATGGACAGTCCTGAATTCGAACACGAAAACAGCGATGTAAAAGCACGTATCCGTGATACCCAAGAGTTCGTTAGTACGCTCACCACTTGGTCTGCTGAGATGCTCAAGCTACCTACCAGTATTCTCAAAAAAGTCCTTAAACTGGGTGCGAGTATTAAAAAAATCCTACGTTGATAGTGATATGTGTTATCTAAAATAAAAAATTTGAGTAACGGTTTCTGTTTAGACAGAAATTTATGTAAAAAGTATAAAGGCTAGCCAAGTTTAAGTGATACGAGTTTCGATAAAAATAGCAGCAAGAAACAGCAACGACAAATGGATGTGTAAAATGAACGCAAATAAGACACACGCTAATAAAGAGCTAGCTATTAAATATGCAATGGCTTCAGTTGAGTGGCAGGATTTGCGCCAACTAACGCGCGCTCAAATTACTTATAACCTCATTTTGCCTTATCCGTTTTTATTGCTGTCTTGGTGGTTCGCCAGTCAGTCTTGGTATGTGTTGGCATGTGGCGCCTCTTATTTATTTTTCGCTGCTGCTTTTCGTCAGGCGCACGATGGTTATCATTATAGCTTGGGTGTGAGTAAACGTACCGTTACCGGCATATTGTTATTACTCAGCGTACTATTGATGACCAGCTTGCATAGCATCCGAGCCACTCACATGGAACATCATCGCAATCCATTGGGTGATAGTGACATTGAAGGCCGTTTGGCAAAAGGTTCATGGTGGCAAGCGCTACTTGGCGGGATAGCGTATCGATTGGATATTTATCGCCAAGGACTGCGTCTCAGCAGCCGTCGTAATCAACGTATTGCGTGGCTAGAGTTTGGCTTGATTGGCCTTGTTATTATCACTGCGCTGGTATTGACTGTGGTTTCTGTGGCTGTTCCTACTATTGCGACGTTGGCGCAAGTGTTGATATATCACCTACTGACGATGATGTTGGCCAATGCCAGTGTCGGCATCATCGCCGTGTGGGGTGTGCATCATGATTGTGATGAGACAATCGCCCGAACTGAGCGCAATCCTTTGGTCAACCTGCTGACTTTTAATTTGCTTTATCACGTAGAGCATCATCTATTCCCTGCTGTGCCATCCAATCATTTACCTGAGCTTGCTAAGCGTGTAGATGCGGCAGTGCCACACCTGACCAAAGCATATGTATTGCCAAATATGGCGACTGCCATGGAATCTATAAATAATTATGCGAGTAAGTTAAAAGATAAAGATCAAAATAGTAATGATAGTGAATGTCCTATTCGTAAGCGTTTTGCTTAGTAGAATGGACAGGCATGTCAGCATTACTTACTTTAGAAGAAAATGTTGAATGCTTGAGCTAATCGACTGAAAAAATAGCTAAAAAACTGTCTCTAAGGATATCGTCATGGGTTCAGGTTCTAATAAAAGTCATGAAAATTATTCAAAAGCAAATGTCATAGCATCCTATTTATTCTTTGGTGGAGCTGTTGGTGGCAGCTTAATAGGATTAATAGCAGCTATATTTGTGGTTTTAGAAGCTATCTTGCAAGATGCTGTCTGGCAGAATATCGTTAGATCAATAGTGCTAGCTGTATTAGCAGTACCTATCTGTGCATTTTTTGGTTTCATGATAGGTCTCATTCCTGCAACATTGACTGGTTGTTTAGTCGCGAGTTTGAAGCTATACCGTAATCATAAAGGTTTATCGTATTCAGCTATCATCGGTACAGTATCGACAGTTATCTGTACTTTGCTATTCATGGTTTTTAACGACATACCTTTTTCACTTGCTGCTTGTATCTTTGCTGCCTTTATCGGAAGTTCTAGCGGATATTTCACAGGGTTATCCGTCTTACCAAAACTATGATTCACAGAGAGAAGTTACGCTATTCATTAATTCTCCACAGTAATTTCATGGGCTTTGCCAACGCCATATTTATACTAAATTAACGACGAATGTTAATGGGATAAATAGAATGAAAACGAATAATGAGTTAGGTGCGTACCCTTATATGCAAGTGATTGTTCTGTTTGCAGGGGTTGGTAGCTTGGTTGGTGGGCTGGTAGCGCAGCTTTTCTTGTTGTTTGTTTTTAGGGATGCTGATTTTGCTCAAATAGGTTATCAGCCATTACTCTATGTTGGATTACTTGGTTTTATTCCTGCTTTATTAACGGGCATGATCGTTGCTAGTCAACAGACATGGCGCGGTGATCGTAAGAGTCTACGCACGACATTCTTAGTTGGGTTCGTAACATCAGCATGTTATATGGGCGCAATCGTTTTATATTTAGGCATAAACTCTTTGATAGAGATTGGCGTGCTATTGGCATTTATGGTTGCTATAGGGTTGTTTGGTGCGATCAACTCAGCGATCGCTAGCTGCATTGCTTTACCAAAAGTATGTAAAAGTCATTTTGATATAAAGGCTAAAAAAGAAGACGATAACTATAACGGGTTACGTTTTATTGAAAAATAATACACATAGGGAGTAGAGCATGAATATTCTAATCAGTGGCGGTTCAGGATTTTTGGGTAGTGCGTTCAGTGAAGAGACTCAGAAGCGTTATCAACAGGCTGATAGAGACCTACATGTTACTTGGCTGACACGTGATGATAGCCAAGCACATCCCAGTAATATTGAAATGATGACTTATGACGAGCTATCAAAAACAGAAAATACTTTTGACGTAATTTTAAATCTAGCAGGCGCAGGTATTGCCGACTCGCGTTGGAGTGATGAGCGCAAAGAGCAGTTGCTTGCCAGTCGTATTAAACCGACCGAATCCATACTGGCATTTATCGCTCGCACCAGTACCAAACCTAAGTTATTAGTCAGCGGATCAGCGATTGGCTGGTATGGTGTACAAGGTGATAAACCATTAACCGAAAGCAGTGGTTTTGAGACCGATTTTTCACATCAGTTATGTGAGCAATGGGAGCAGCTAGCTTTAACAGCAACAGATTATGCTGTACCTGTGGCTATCGTGCGAACTGGTGTGGTGATTCATCCTGAGGGCGGAATGGTCGGCAAGCTTTTGATACCGTTTAAAATGGGTGTCGGTGGTCAGTTGGGTAATAGTCAGCAGATAATGAGCTGGATCAGCCGTGAAGATTGGGTAGGAGCCGTGATATTTATCCTTGAGCAGCATCTTGCTAGTAAGGGCGATAGTGATGCTAACACTACACATGATAATGCATTGCAGACTACTAATGATACACCAGCGTTTGTGTATAACTTAACATCGCCAAACCCAGTAAGTAATCATACTTTTACCAAAACGCTTGGAGCATGGCTGCATCGTCCGACCTTTTTCACCTTACCAAATTTTTTACTCAAGCTGATGTTTGGTGAGATGTCGACACTATTGATAGATGGTCAAAAAGTATTACCACAAGCATTACAGGACGCAGGTTATGAGTTCCAGCAGCCAACGCTCAAGCAAGCGTTAGCAGGGCAGAAGCTTTGAATAGCTTAAGGTAGGTTTCATGTGAAACAAGGAGGTTAATATATTCTTTAAGATTATACTTTCGTAATGCATGATATTCCGGTCACCTCACAGTATTAAGATAGTAAAAATATGGTTTCTAAAAGCGATGAAAATTCAAATTTAATGTTAAAAAAGAAAAGCATTAAGAAATCTTACCCTTGGTTAAAAGTGCTTATAGGCTTCGGTCTACTCGGTGGATGGGTAGGGGCTAACGGCATAACTTTCACGCTCTTCTTATTTGAGAGCTTCGTACCAAGACCGTGGCAAGGTTTTGATTTTCAGTACTTTATAGAAAATATATTTGAAGGTCTGGCTTTTAAAATGATAGTAGGTTTACCTCCTGCATTGATAACTGCAGGTATTGTTATTTATATAAAACTGTACCTTAGAACGTTTAAAAACTGGCTTGCCTTAGGCTTACTTGGTTTTATTGTAACTATTCCATTTAGCTTGATCGCTATGACAATGGCTGAATCAATAGATTTTGAACTATTTCTCTTAGCTATGTTAGTGGGCTTGTCGGGATTATTTAGCGCTATTATCATAGGTGGATTAACTATTCCTAAGTCTTAAGTTAGCTAGGTTTTCATTAAAAATAAGAAATTTATTTATAAATAGAATTGTTTCATGTGAAACTTATGTAGAGGTATTTATGAACGAACTTAGGAGTAGCGCTACAATTACTGTCTCAAACTATCCAAAAGGTAAAGTAATAGGACTCTATGGATTGCTAGGTGGTGCGATAGGAGGTTTAATTGCTACTTCTTCTATAATTGTATTTTCTGTAATTGAGGGAAGTATTTCTCTGCAAGAAATACCAGACTTTATAAAAATACTAGCAGTTGGTACGGTTTTTGGTTTCCCTTTGGGTTTGTTTCCTGCATTATTGACTGGCTATAGCGCATACAAACTTGAGATTTATTTTGATTCTATGAGAAAGGTACTGCCTTTATTTACTGTTGGTTTTATGAGCACGTTTCTATGTATAGTTTGGTTTATGTTAAAGTCGGATTCGATAGATTCCGTAGTAAATATCATGCTAATTTGCTGTGTTGGTGGCGCAAGTGCCATAGTCACGGGTCTGATCGCATTACCTAAACATCAATAAAATTTGTCTTTTTATTTCACTTTTGACAGAAATAAAATAAATAATACTAAGCCAATTAAATTAAGCGGTCGCGCCAGTAAGACAGCTACTGCTTATCACTAAGTAAGGAGAACATCATGCGTCATCCTTCGTTAGCCAGTATTGAATGGCAAGATTTGCGCCAGCTTAGTCTGAGCGAGACTGTTTATAATATTTTTTTATCATTACCTTTTCTATTACTGTCATGGTGGAGCGCGTGGCAAGGGTGGTGGTTACTTGGGCTTACTGCGACTTTTTTCTTTTTTACCGCTGCACTGAGGCAAGCACATGATTGTTATCATCGAACGTTGGGAGTAGGGAGGCTTGCCACTGAGCTCATGCTGTTTTTTCTCAGTATTACGATGCTCTGTAGCACGCATGCTATTCGGCACACACATCTCAATCATCATCGAGATCCGCTGGGAGACAGTGACGTTGAGGGTAACTGGGCACGCTTGCCGTGGTATCAGGCAATATTGGGAGGCGGGATTTTTTCGATTGCGATTCAGTGGTTTGGCCTGACGCATGGTAGCCGTCGCAATCGTATTCTCGTTGCCTGTGATATGTTGCTCATTTTCGCAGTGATTGCCGCTGCTTTTATCACGATGCATCCAGTATTAATCTATCACGTATTGGTGATGATATTGGCCAATACGATGGTGGGATTCTTTGCGGTATGGAGTGTACATCATGGTTGTGATGACGTGGTATATGCCCGTAGCGAGCGCCATCCGCCGATTAATCTACTGACTTTTAACTTGCTCTATCACATCGAGCATCATCTATTTCCAGCGGTGCCGACCAATCACTTACCGATACTGGCTAAGCGCTTAGATGCCGGCGCACCGCAGTGGACGCAGCAGCCCGTCATTCCTTTTTTAGTACCAGTTTTAACACCAGTCAATAATTATCAAGAATCTAGCGTGATTAATAAAACGAATAGCCTCGATGCTGAGGTATCACTCATAAAGGAGTCGTAACATGATTATCCAAAACCATATCAACAGCTATAGAGAGCAAGCGAATTTGTCTGTTACCATGTACTACGATGATGCGTGCGTGATATGTAGCACCGAGGCGCATAATATGAAAAAACGTCAACCGGAAAAGATACGCTTAGTTCCTGTAGATGAAGGGCTAGATGAGTTGTCTATTGCAGGATTTAGCCGTGAGGATGCGATGACGTATATGTGTATGAAAGACAGCTATGGCAATTGGTACACACACATGGATGCTGTACGTCTGCTCTACAGGACAGGTGGCGTTAAATGGTCACCGTTGTTGTTTTTGCCAGTGATCAAACAACTGGGTAACTTTGTTTATCCGTATGTCGCTCGCAATCGTTATCGAATTCCAAACTGGGTGACCAAGATGGTGTATGGCACAGCAGTCCTGCAAGCGTGTGAAAATGGCGTTTGCAAAATAGCGCCAGACAAACGTTAAGGCAGTTCTATCAAAAACAATTAAGACAGTTCTATGGAAAGCATTTTTACGACATGTCATTTGTCGTAATAGCATGTGCTTTCTTATTTGATACCAAAAGAATAATAAGACTGATAACCCCGACGCATAATGACAATAAAGCACCAGTTATTAACGTCATGGCAAAACTTGATAAGAAGGGTTGGTGAAAATCCAACCCTAGAAGTTCAACGATATAGATAGCCGCTACCCCTGCCAAAATCTCAGGTGATATAAAAGGGAAAATAGGTGTAACTAGATTCAGAATCTGTAATCCTGCCTTTATATAGATGCCTTTCTTTAATGCTGCTATAAACCGATGCCACTGATTTTTACGTGCCAAATCATCAAGCAACGTATAAAAGACAATAAAGCAGCCAATTCCTGACCCCATGCCAGCTATAGATAACCAAGAATTATCATTTAATGCAACTCCCCATACAAAACCAGCTATTGCACTAATACAAACCCAAAGTATCCAAAAACCCCAGCGTTTATTCATCTTTTCACCTTTGTTATCTGTACGACTCTTACGATAAATCATACGATTTTATCTTATAAAGCTTTATGTGAAAAATATGGAATATAGTCTAAGTGCCAATAGTAAGCTGTTTTTAACGTAATATAATCTCATTTTTATCTGAGTAGATTTTACTATGTGGCTTTTTATTGGTTTCACGCAACTGCTCTCTATCATGACTTGTCTGTTGCTTTGGTGGTTTATCAAACCAAAACGCCAGAGTGTAAAAATGAGTTTGGTACTCAGTGTTTTTATCGTTAATTATGGCTTTTTACTTTACGGTCTAAGCGATTTTTGGGGTGATCGTTTTAACGTTTATCTGGTCATTGGTATCTTACAAGGCTTTATGTTCTATGCAGGTATCGCCACTACTGTCTTAGCACTCTTTTTTAATAAGTTGTTAAAATTTCAGCCGCGCCCTAAATGGTTACGCGTGTTTGCCTTGACTACTTATGCGTTTATTGTCAGCTTAGCCGTATTTAATGCCTATTCGCCTGTGGTACACCGTTTAACGGTTACGACAGATAAGCCGCTCAATAAGCCTATGAGCATAGCATTAGTGTCTGATACTCATTGGGGTAGATGGTTTGGAAACCACCAGATAGATAAGTTGGTGGATTTGGTCGATGCCCAACATCCTGATGTGGTCGTCATAGCAGGAGATATCATGCATGACACGACGATTCATTATGACAATACCAATATGCATGAGCATTTATCAAAGCTAAAGGCGCCCCTTGGGGTTTATGCTACTTTAGGCAATCATGACTATCGAGGTTACGATGAAGAGATCGCTCAGGCTGTTGAAGCAGCAGGAATCAAAGCGCTTGATAATGAGAGTGTGCTGCTCAATGATTCAGTGTGGTTGATTGGGCGTTCAGATGATGTCGACCAGACTAGGTTGTCAGCGGATGAGTTATTGACTCAGATTGATACTGATAAGCCTGTGGTGTTTTTAGAGCATCGTCCTTCTATGATGGAAGAGATAAAAGAGTTGCCAGTGGATTTGCACCTGTCTGGTCATACCCATGGCGGACAAATATTTCCATTAACGATACTGATGAATTGGTTCTCGCCGCTAAACTATGGCACCAAAACAATAGAGAATACGCAGTTTTTGGTGACGTCAGGTTATGGTATAGGAGCAGTGCCTTTTAGATTAGGCACGCGTTCGGAGGTTTGGATGATTACGTTGCAGGCAGCAAAGTAAGAATTATTACTTTATTGGTTTTATGAACATAGTAATAAGGAGGTAGTGCCCCAAAACAGAAGCTATAAAAACAGCGGCTATGAAGACAATGATTCTAGCTTTAGTATTATTGTAAAACCTCCGCATAATAATATTGTGTATCAAGCCAGTACACTATAATAAGATAAAACAAAAGAGGAACGCCCATGCGCTACGTATTTTTTGCAGTCATCACTGGTTTACTGCAACTATTTAGCTTGGGCGCCGCATTAAGCCTACAGTGGTGGTTACAGCCCTGGACAACCTCCGCATTACAAACAGCGGTTATGATAACGGTTTTTATAATCAGTAATGGTTTACTGCTGCTAAGCGTCAGCAAATTGCTGGCAAATAGCTACCGATGGGTGAGTGGTTGGATGCTAGTGATGCATTTTATAATACTTACCGCTGGATTTACCGGTGCGGTATATGGCAGTTATTTATTAAGCACAATGGTGTTTGGTGGCACGACTGATCTGCTCATTATGCTGCAGCCACAAACCATTGCTTTTGGCCTTCGTGTATTTGCCTTTGCTTTATTTATTGGGCTGTTTTTTTACGCCTTACATAGTGCTTATGTGCCAGTGGTAAGGAAGCGCACTATTCATATCAATAAGTCTATGCAGGGACAATTGCGTATTGCGGTGGCCAGTGATTTACATTTGGGTCGCTTATTTGGAAACCGTGCGATTGACAGGTTAAGTCATCTGCTTGTTGAGCAGCGCGCTGATATGTTGTTGATGCCGGGCGATATCATGGATGACAATACACACGCTTATACAGCATATGATATGCAGACCAACCTGACCAAACTTTGCGACCAATTGCCCTTAGGTGTGTATGCCACACTGGGCAACCATGATTTATACGGTCATGAGCGACCGATTAGTGACTCGTTACGCAGCGCTGGCGTGCATTTATTAAATGATGATGTGCTGTGTATTAACCATCAAGATCAACCAGTTTGGTTGATTGGGCGTTTTGATAATCATAAGCGTGAGCGAGTCGCAACCACTGAGCTGTTATCGCAAGTAGATACCACTGTGCCCGTAATACTGCTAGATCATAGACCGAGTGATATTATAGAACACAGCAAGTTGCCTATTGATTTACAGGTATCAGGTCACACACATGATGGGCAAATATTTCCTGCCAATTTTATTGTGCGAGCCATCAACCGTTTGGGTTACGGTTATGAGGCCATTGGGCTTGGGCACTTTGTGGTGTCATCAGGCTATGGCTTTTGGGGCATTCCTTTTCGATTGGGGTCACGGTCTGAGGTATGGCTTATCACCGTTCAGTCAGCAGTCTGACACAGCGTGTGTACCCATTTAGCAAAATCATTGATAATGTGATTGACCTCGTGGTTTAGACCACTATGAATGCTCATCAAATGAATAAAGCCATGCGGTGCACCCAGAACTGTATGGACTTTAACCGGATATCCTTTAGCTTTTAGCTGCTCGGCATAGTCGAGTGCTTCATCGCGCAAAATATCAAGCTCCGCGGCCACGATATAGCTTGGGCACATGTTTGTGCTATCACCACGTGCCACCGAAACAAAGCCATGCTCTGGCGGGATGGTACTATGCCCCACATAAGCGGCGTCAAACACTTCAGCATCATTATGATCTAAAAACAGCCCTTCGCCGTACAGTGCCCAACTAGGGTGTTCGGCGGTAATGTCGATCACAGGATAAAGGGGCAACTGCGCTAATGGTTGTGGCAAGCGCTGGATGGTCTGCATATCAGTTGCGCCATGTATCTTCAATTGCTGCCACTGTGCCTCGTCAGGTGAGATCACTTGCTGCGCCACTAGTGTTGCAAGGCAACCACCTGCACTGTCTCCCGATAAAACAATGCGAGAGGGTAACGCACCCATCGTATGACAATGCTCTGATAGCCATAGATAAGCGGCTAAACAATCTCTGAGAGCTGTTGGAGCAGTATGTTCAGGCGCCAATCGATAGTCGACACTCGCAACTGCCCACCCAGTTTGCTGGCAGACGGTATGGCAAAATTCATGATGCGTATCGATATCACCGATACAAAACCCACCACCATGAATAAATAGCATCATGACATTATCAGGATTGCTATGTGGCCCTGCCTCATAGCAGCGTATTGTCATATCTTCGCCATCGGCATTAGCAATCGTTTTGTCTTGCCAATGCACTTGCTGGCTGGTTGTTTTCTTAGCTTGCAGGCTTTTAGCTTGCGGGTTTTCAGCTTGTGTCCGTGTGCTATTCGGTTGCGTCTGCCAGACGTTTGGCGATTGCATGGATACCGCATCTACAGCAAACTTTTTGCGCATCTGCGTGAGCTGAGATACGGTTAATGGGCGTTTCATTTTTCTATTGGCACCGATGATGGCACGCAAATGCTCGTCAGCATGTGGATACTGTGCCATGGTGGGCGCATTTATAGATCGATTTAAGCGCTCTAACAAAGGGGTAGGTAAGTAGCTCAAGCTTTTTAACGCATAGTGCAAGGCGTGTCTACGGTAGCGTGATACAGGTAACGTTAGCATGGGCATAAGAGTCCTCACAGGGTTAAAGAAGTGGCTAGAATTACCATCAACGGCCAAGTTATATGTCAAAAATTTTAGCACTGCTGCTTGTTTAATACCATCTAGAGTGCCATTAATAGTTCATGAGTTAGGGCGCTAAAGATGCTTATTAAAGGTAATAGTTAGTAATTCTTTACTCTAAAGTAAAAAATCCTTGGTTTTAGGCTTGAAATTTATGCTCATCACCTTTATCAAGCAGCTAGTAAAGCGCATTAATAAAAACAATGAGTAAAATATTTTAAGTATCTAATAAGGTCGCAGTATGACTGGCGATGAGCCTATCTATTGTGCCCTATATGAATCGTCATTATTACATTCTAAGGAGCTATCATGAGCGAGCAAAACACCAACCACGAATCTGCTGAGCAAAATATGGCGAATGACAATGTCAGCCATACTGACAGTATTTTAGAAGAAACGATGAAAGAGTTTGATCCACAGAATAACTCAGGCGAAGAGATGACTATCGAAAATGATATCGATCTTGATACTTTTAAGGCGCGCATCGCTGAGTTAGAAGGCGAAGTTAAGCAAGCCAAAGAAACCACTGCCCGTGCCAATGCAGAAGCTTACAATGCGCAAAAACGCATGGAGCAAGAAGCGGAAAAGAGCAAAAAATTTGCTCTACAAAAATTCGCTAAAGAGCTATTAGATATTGTTGATAACTTAGAGCGTGCCATGGAAAATGCTGATGCCAATGATCCAGTAGCTGAAGGCGTGCAATTGACGCACAAAGCGCTCTTGGCGCTATTAACCAAAAACGGCGTAGAAGCGGTTGATCCACAAGGCGAAAAGTTCAACGCGGATCTTCATGAAGCTGTCGGTATTGATGCAGACGCTGAAGCTGATACCGTTGGAACCGTACTACAAAAAGGCTATAGCTTGAATGGTCGTCTGTTGCGCCCAGCAATGGTACGTGTCGGTCAATAGTATTTAAGCCAATATTGCTTGAGACAGTGGCGTTTGAAGTCATCGCCTTATTATATAAGCAGTGAACAATCAGTTTTTAATTGTGCTAAACCTCATTATTAGTAAGGGTTTTCACAAAAAGTCACACAAAAGGCAATTTTTGCGTGGCTTTTGACTTGAAAAAATTAATAAGTAAACCGATATATAGCAACAAGTGACCGACTATGGTCTGAACATATAAGTATTTATATTGAAAATAAATTAGGAGCATTTGATTATGGGTAAAGTAATTGGTATTGATTTAGGTACAACGAACTCATGTGTAGCAGTAATGGAAGGTGACAAAGTTAAAGTCATCGAAAATGCTGAAGGCACTCGCACAACACCATCGATCGTCGCTTATAAAGATGACGAAATCCTCGTTGGTCAGTCAGCTAAGCGTCAAGCGGTAACGAACCCAAACAACACGTTGTTTGCAATCAAGCGTTTGATCGGTCGTCGTTTTGATGACAAAGTCGTGCAAAAAGACATCGGTATGGTGCCTTACAAAATCGCTAAAGCAGATAACGGCGATGCATGGGTAGAAATCAACGGCAAGAAATTAGCGCCACCACAGGTTTCTGCTGAAATCTTGAAAAAAATGAAAAAAACAGCAGAAGACTATCTTGGTGAAAGCGTAACTGAAGCAGTTGTAACTGTACCTGCTTACTTCAATGACTCACAGCGTCAAGCAACTAAAGATGCGGGTAAAATCGCTGGTCTTGATGTAAAACGTATCATCAACGAGCCAACTGCTGCTGCTCTTGCCTACGGTATGGACAAGAAGCAAGGCGATAGCACTGTTGCTGTATATGACTTGGGTGGTGGTACTTTTGACGTATCAATCATCGAAATTGCTGACGTTGATGGCGAGCAGCAATTTGAAGTACTTGCAACCAACGGTGATACTTTCCTTGGTGGCGAAGACTTTGACTCAGCATTGATTGACTTCTTAGTAGACGAATTCAAAAAAGACCAAGACGTTAACCTAAAAGGTGACTCTCTTGCGATGCAGCGTCTAAAAGAAGCAGCAGAAAAAGCAAAAATCGAGCTATCAAGTGCTCAAAGCACTGAAGTGAACCTGCCTTATATTACTGCTGACAGCAGTGGTCCTAAGCATTTGGTTGTTACTATCAGCCGCTCAAAACTAGAAAGCTTAACGGAAGAATTAGTACAGCGTACTATGGGCCCTTGTAAAATTGCTCTTGAAGATGCTGGCCTAAAAATTGGCGATATCGATGACGTTATCCTAGTTGGTGGTCAGACTCGTATGCCACTAGTACAGCAAAAAGTACAAGAATTCTTCGGTCAAGAGCCACGTAAAGACGTGAACCCTGATGAAGCCGTAGCCGCTGGTGCAGCTATTCAAGGTGCCGTATTGTCTGGTGACAAAACTGACGTATTGCTACTTGATGTGACGCCACTGACACTAGGTATCGAAACGATGGGTGGTGTAATGACGCCAGTTATCGAGAAAAACACGATGATTCCTACCAAGAAATCACAGGTATTCTCAACGGCTGAAGACAACCAGCCAGCAGTAACGATTCAGGTATATCAAGGTGAGCGTAAAATCGCTAACCAAAACAAACAGCTTGGTCGTTTTGATTTGACTGATATTCCACCAGCACCACGTGGTTTGCCACAGATCGAAGTAACTTTTGACATCAATGCTGACGGTATCATGAACATCTCAGCAACTGATAAAGGTACTGGTAAAGCACAAAGCATCCAAATTAAAGCGGATTCTGGCTTGTCGGACGAAGAAGTTGAACAAATGGTTCGTGATGCAGAAGCCAATGCTGCTGAAGATGAGAAATTCGCTAACCTAGCGCAAGTTCGTAACGAAGCAGATGGTCGTATTCATGCCGTGCAAAAAGCACTAAAAGAAGCAGCAGATAAAGTGTCTGATGAAGAAAAATCTTCAGTTGAGACTGCTATCACTGAGCTTGAAGCAGCAGCTAAAGAAGATGATCATGATGACATCAAAGCCAAGCTTGAAGCGTTAGATAATGCTTTCTTACCAGTTAGCCAGAAGATTTATGCTGATGCAGGCGCTGGTGCAGAAGGTATGGATCCAAGCCAGTTCCAACAAGGTGCTGACGGTGCAGCAGATAGCAGCCAAGCCGATGATGACGTTGTTGATGCTGAGTTTACTGAAGTAGACGAAGACAAAAAATAATACCAAATCCAAAAACGCGATTAGCTGCGTCAAACTCGCTTAGTCTACTTAATGTAGTACTTACGCTCGTTTTCCTTGCTACTCAAGTTTTTGAAAATGGTATAGTCGATACAAATCGATAAGTAGTTGAATTAAAAAACGCATCCTTCGGGATGCGTTTTTTTGTGGCTGTTATTTCTACTAGCTATTTTTTTTAATATAAATTGCGTGATTAAAGTTTAAATGCACTCACTGTCAGCACTTCATACGTTAAGTTGACACAAGGCTGTCCTTCCTCGTCTTGCGCTGAGAAGTGTTGCCAATAGTCTGACTCAAACTGCTGTAGGCGCGACTTTGTCCACATAAAGGTCTGGGTATTATCTGATTTTACTTGTGTCTGATTGGTCGATACGCCAGTCAGCTTCATATGTTTTAGAATAGCGTAGGGGGTAGGGAACGGTAAATCAAAGCGCTGAGTTGAGAGTTCGATATTCTCAAAACCTGCATTAACTAATGCAGATTGCCATTCGTCGATATCTGGATAGTAGAGCCCTTGACCAGTGAGATTCTTAATTTGCAAAAAGTTATTTGGGGTAAAGGTACTAAAGACCAGTTGGCCTCCAGCTTGTAGACGGCTTGCAGACTGCGTGACGAAACTCAATGGATTATCAAACCACTGCACTGCATTGGCACTGACGATTAAACTATGATTTGCCTCCAAATCTATGGTTTCAGCATCACCAATAACGATGTCAGCAGTTGGCAATATGGATTGCAATGTAGCAGCTTGCTCACTACATAATTCATTAATGACCCAGTGTTCGCTCTTTATATGCTCAGCGAGCAGTCGTGTCATTTGACCTGTGCCCGCACCGACTTCTAATACACTATTTTGTTTGGTTTGAGCAATATTGGCGATTAAGTGCTGACAGACCTGCTGCTGAATACTGGCATGTTGGTCATAGTCACCAGCACTCTCAAAATGACGAGCGATGGTTTGCTTTCTAGCACTGAGGTCATCAGGTGTGTCGAGTTTTTTCATAGAGTGTATTACATCCAATTGAGCCAGTTATCAATCGATATAGTCATTCCACTATAAAAATATTACTGCGTTAACCTCGCTTGAAGTATTAAATATACATCTACGTACGGTTACCTTGTACTACTTTTAAATTGAATCGACTATAGTGGGACCATTGTCCCTGCTAGATAGTGGAATTATAACTGTTGTATTAGCCGTTCGCAGTCTTCATTGGTCAGTTTGGCATTCATGACTAAACGAATACGAGCAGTGTTTTCAGGAACGGTGGGTGGTCTAATAGGCAATGCGTAGAACCCTGCTGCCTGTAACTGGTTCGCTTTAGTAAGCGCACGCGCATTATCGCCCAATATATAAGGAATGATAGGAGAGTCATAACTGATATGTTGAGCAGTAGGTGATACACGGTATTGTGGGTCGATAGCCTGACTAAGTGTGATAGACAATTGCGCTAAATGCGTACGTTGATCAGTTAACTGCGGCATTTTGGCTAAGATAAAGCGTGTCCAAGCATGATTGATAGGGGGTAATGCCGTACTAAAAATCAGTGGGCGCATCGTATTAATCAGCCATTGTTTGACGGCCTCATCACACATGATATAAGCGCCAACTGAAGCGAAGGCTTTCCCAAATGTCCCCACCAAATAATCAATATCGGGCAACGTATTTGTTTCTTCTGCCAACCCCAAGCCTGTATCACCCAATATCCCGACAGCATGAGCCTCATCGACATACAGCTCGATACGGGCATCTTTGGCTTTTAACTGCACTAGCCGAGGTAAATCAGCACGGTCGCCATCCATACTAAAAATACTCTCAGTGACAATAATGATGCGCTCAACCGTTTCATCTGCTTGCTCAATAAATCTGGCCAAATGCTCGTAATCGTTGTGACGGTAACGACGATAGGTGACCAGTTTGCTTTGGCTCAGACGCAACCCATCGATAATACTGGCATGTACCAACTTGTCAGCCAGAATAAGTGTTTTGACTGGTAAAGTCGTCAATGCTGGCAAGATACCCAGATTAGCATGATAGCCACTGTTCAATACCAACACTGATTTTGAAGCAGATGTATTTTGCTTATCGATGGCATTTTGATACCAGCTTTGCAATTCAGCTTCTAATGCTTGCAGCTGTATATCGTTGCCTGTGAGGAGCCGTGAGGAAGTGGCACTCATTTTAGGTGTCTGTGCAGTGGGTAGCTGTTTTATTTGATTGAGAAACTCAGTTTGCAGCTCGATATCACCGCCCAAGCCGAGATAGTCATTACTTGCAATGTTGAGCAAAGCTTTACCCTCGCTCATAACGTACTGCCCCTTATGTTGCAGGTTTGGCAGTTGACGATATTGTTGATTTGCTTTGAGGTCTTCGAGCGCTACTTGTAGACGATCAGTGATGAGATTGGTCATTCTTTCTTCCTTCATTTTTGTTATTTGACAGTATTTAAGGCATTTAAATCTTGGTTTTTAGTAGGAAGAGCGTGAAATGAGTAGGGATTATTGCATAAATAGGTTGGTTGTAACAAAAGGTTTCATATCTTGGCCTTTGTAACCCACTCGCTGATGAAAACTTGCAAATCTTAACTCTCATACTATTAAACACTGACAGAGTGTCTGAAATAGTTTGTTACTATTACATTCATCGTAGCAAGCAAGACGATAGGGCTATAAGAGCCAGTATAAATAAATAGATAACTTGTTTGTTTAAATGGATGTTAAGGAGCTAATAATGAAAATTCTACAAAAAACTCTAATCACGCTAGCAGCGGGTTCTTTATTAAGCATGGGCGCACAAGCCGCAACGTCCTATAGCAACGGCTACACTGGTCAACCGTATATCGGTGCCAAAGTCGGTCAGTTTGATTTAGACATTGATAACGCAGATGATCCTACCGCTTATGGTGTCTATGGTGGTTACAACTTCGATTCTACTTTCGGTGTTGAAGCTGAATATGTCGGCTCAGATGACGCTGATTATAGAAATGGCGACCTGGATGCCAAAACTTATGGCGCATACGGTACCGCACGTTATCAGTTTCCAAATACTGGCTTGTACGCCAAAGGTAAGCTAGGTGTGGCTAAGACTGAAGTAGAAGGTGACTATACCAACGGTTTGGTTAAAGTCTCAAACTCTAGCAGTGATACTGGTATTGCTGGTGGTGTAGGTCTTGGTTATTCAGTCAATCCTAATTTTGGTGTCGAAGCTGAATATTCAATGATGGACAGTGATGTAGATGCCAAATTATTGACCGTCGGTGCTCAATTAAAATTCTAAATACTTTTTCTAACCCTTTTTATTGAAGGCTTATCTGATGTGCTTTTCTCATACAGATAATATATAACCAATCAAAAATGTAATTTTAAGGAAATAAAATGAAAACTCTACAAAAAACTCTAATGGCAGTAGTAGCTGGTTCTTTATTAAGCATGGGCGCACAAGCTGCTGGTTCTTATGGTAATGGCTATACTGGTCAGCCGTATGTCGGTGCTAAAGTCGGTCAATTTGATTTAGATATCAATAATGCTGATGATCCAACGGCTTATGGTGTTTATGCTGGTTATAATTTTGATCCTAACTTTGGTCTTGAAGCTGAATATGTAGGCTCAGATGATGCTGATTACCGTGGTGGTGATATCGATGCTAAGTCTTATGGTGCTTATGGTACTTATCGCCATGCGTTCGCGGATACCGGTCTATATGCAAAAGGTAAGCTTGGTGTAGCAAGAACTGAAATCGAAGCTACTAACACAGACCTTGGTGGATTTTATAATGGCGAAGATAACGATACTAGCTTAGCTGGTGGTGTAGGTCTTGGTTATTCAGTAAATCCTAACTTCAACGTAGAAGCAGAATACGACATGTTGGGTAGCGATACAGATCTTATGACTGTTGGTGCAAACATCAAGTTCTAAACGCTTGAATAGCTGTACAATGAATAAAAAACGCATCCTTCGGGGTGCGTTTTTTTATTCGTGAAATACAAAACAGTTGTATGCTTTAAGGTTGGAAATTGCTAATATACCGCCGTCAGTTATGGATATGCGATATTTCTACTGACAAAATTCTATCTAAAAGTTAATTGTTAACTAAAATAGCCTTGGAAAATACAATGAGAACGATGCAAAAAACACTATTAACTTTAGTAACTGGTGCTGTGTTAAGTGTAAGTGCACAAGCGGCCGTTAATTATGCAGGTCAGCCTTACGCTGGTGTAAAAGTGGGTCAGTATAGTCCTGATGAAAGCGGTGTTGATGATGCTGTGTCTTATGGCGTTTACGGTGGTTACAAGTTCACGCCAGAGTTCGGTGTGGAAGCTGAGTATCTGACTACTAATGATGCTGATGCTTTTGAAGATGAGTTTGAGAAGAATGAGTACAGCGCTGATGTTTACGGTCTATATGCTACTTATGATTATGCATTCCCTAATACGGCACTGTATGCTAAAGGTCGTTTAGGTATCGCAAAAAATGAAATTGATGCGGATTACACAGATAAAGAAGATTCTAGCGAAAATGATAGCTCTAGTTTTTCCGATACTGGTATTGCAGGTGGTTTAGGTTTGGGTTATAACATTACTCCTACGGCTTCTTTTGAAGCTATGTATAACATCTATCCTCAAGTTGACGATGTGGATGTTGGTGGTTTCAGCTTAGGCGCGCACTTTAAGTTCTAATTGGCTTGCAAAGAAATAAAAAACGCATCCTTCGGGGTGCGTTTTTTTGTGTCAGATTTTTATACTTTCTCGCATGTTTATTAAGCTGTGAACATCATAGATTGATGATTTTTAAGAAGTTATGAATACTAAAAGTGTGTTACATTGAAAGTTAGAATATCAAAGATAAGAGGTATAGCAGCGATGGACATACTTTGGATGATTGAACCTTGGCATTGGCTCGTTTTAGGCTTTATATTGCTGATTGTTGAGATGTTTGTGCCCACATTTGCAAGCCTATGGTTTGGTGCTGCTGCTATCATTGTGGCAGCCCTTTCTTGGTTATTGCCGATTTCAGTCTTTGTTCAAGTGATTATTTGGTTGGTGTTATCGGCTATATTTCTGTTGGCATGGTTCAAATTCATTAAGCCGTTATCGATAGACCGTACCAAAGCAGGTTTGGGTGGCAGCGTTATCGTTGGTGAAACAGGTATGATAATCGTACAGCCGCAGCCTAATCATGCGGGTACGGTAAGGTTTAGTGTTCCTATTGTTGGTGCGGCTGAATGGATGTGTCGTACGACAGGAGAGCAGGTAGCAGTTGGTGATCGAGTAGTAGTGACAGACATCGTCGGCAACGAGTTGATCGTGAGCAGTATGAAATCGCAGGCAGCGATGAATAATAGTAAACAAATATAATAATAGGGGTGGGTTATGGGAAGCTTTAGTATTGTCATGTTGGTCTTGGTGGCACTGGTGGTGTTTACGGTGTTTAAGGGTGTTCGCATCGTACCGCAAGGCTACAAATGGGTGGTACAGCGCTTGGGGAAATACAGCCAAACGTTAGAGCCTGGGTTAAATCTGATTATTCCTTTCGTCGATGATGTCGCCTATAAAGTGACGACTAAAGACATCGTTCTTGATATTCCATCACAAGAAGTCATTACTCGAGACAACGTGGTGATTATCGCTAATGCAGTGGCTTATATTAATATCGTACGCCCTGACAAAGCAGTATATGGCATCGAAGATTATGAATATGGTATTCGCAATCTGGTACAGACCTCATTACGCTCAATCATCGGTGAAATGGATCTAGATAGTGCCTTGTCTAGTCGTGACGAAATCAAGATGAAGCTAAAGCATGCAATCTCAGAAGATATCGCTGATTGGGGCATCACGCTGAAGACGGTAGAAATTCAAGATATTAACCCATCGCAAACTATGCAAGCGTCAATGGAAGAGCAGGCGGCGGCAGAGCGTCTACGTCGTGCCACAGTGACTCGTGCTGATGGTCAAAAGCAAGCAGCTATCCTAGAAGCCGATGGGCGTCTAGAGGCCTCGCGCCGTGATGCTGAAGCGCAGGTAGTGCTAGCGAGAGGCTCAGAAGAGTCAATTCGTTTGATTACCAACGCCATGGGCACAGAAGAGATGCCGATTGTTTACTTACTTGGTGAGCAGTATATCAAGGCAATCCGTGAACTGGCTGAATCTGATAACTCAAAAATGGTAGTGTTGCCTGCTGATATTTTAAGTACCGTAAAGGGTATGGTGGGTGATAAATTAAAAGTGTAGTAACTATTATTTCAGATAAAAAAAGACCTCTATTGAGGTCTTTTTTTCGGTTTATTCAAAATTATTCTAAATCACTTTCGAAAAACGATCCTTATGCTTTGTCTCAAGATACTCATCAAAGACCATCGCAACGTTTCGACCCAATAAGCGTCCCCGTGGTAAAACACGAATACCAGCGGCATCCATATCAATGAGCTTATCGTCTTGCATGGCGCCGAGCTGTGCTATTTCATCAATAAAATAGGTAATCGCATCGATACCGAATTTCTGATTCACATCTTTAAAGTCGAGATAATCATGACATAGCAAATTCATAATGACATATTCACGGAGACGATCTTTAATCGACGTCTTGATTACTTTTACCGCTGGCATGACAGTAGGATTGATTTTTGCCATGTCAATATTGGCTTGATAGGCTTGTAGATCCGTATCATTCTGTAGGATATAGCGGGTACTGGCATTGGCAATCTGACTGATAGAAGAGACACCGAATCCTAACAAATCACAGTCACCCATGATGGTGTAACCCTGAAAATTACGATGTAATTTGCCCTCACGCTGTGCGACAGCGAGTTCATCATCAGGCTTGGCGAAATGGTCAATACCGATATATTGATAGCCCGCTTCGCTCAACATATTGATGGTATTGCCAAGCATCGTAAGCTTCGCTGCTGGATTGGGTAGGTCTTCATCTTTAATCTGACGTTGCGCTTTAAATCGTTCTGGCAGATGCGCGTAGTTAAATACAGACAGACGATCTGGTGACATCTCTATGATGCGCTGTACGGTCTTGTCCAACGTCTCAGGCGTTTGATGTGGCAGACCATAAATCAAGTCGATGTTAATAGAGTGAAAGCCGAGTTCGCGCGCCTCGTTGAGGACGTTCTCAATCAATTCTGCGGAATGCACACGATTGACAGCGATTTGTACGGTTTCATCTAAATCTTGCACACCTAAACTGATACGGTTGAAACCAAGACCACGCAATACTTTTAGTGTGTCTTCGCTCAGCTCGCGTGGGTCAATCTCAATAGAGTAATCACCTTCATCTTCGGGCAAAAATTCAAACTGAGTCTGTAAAAACTCCCACAGCTGAACCATCTCTTCGTCACGCAAAAATGTGGGTGTACCACCGCCCAAATGCAGCTGCTTGACCAACGGCTTGCTGCTACCTTCAGGCGCCGATAATAAGCGACGCTTGTGCTTAATTTCGGCAATTAAGTACTGTAAATAATCGCCTGAGTCGCTATTCTTTTTGGTAATAATTTTATTACAAGCACAGTAGTAGCAAAGATGACGACAGAACGGAATATGAAAATATAGAGACAGTGGTGCACGTGCTTCACGGTTCTGCAGGATTCTGGTCTCAAGACTGTCAGCGATTGGCGCGAACTCTAAAGCCGTTGGATAAGAGGTATATCGTGGCCCTGAGCGGTTGTATTTATTGATAACAGCTTCATCAAATGCGGGTAGATGTTTGCTCGTAATACTACCGCGCATACTGGCATAAGGATTGTCTGGCTGCATGACAGGACGTGTCGTGGTCGGTTGCTCTCCTGCACGATTATAAGGCTGCTCGATATGGTCAGCACTGTTAGAATTGTTTTGTTCTGAATGTTCTGTCATGCGATATTCCTCGTTTTGACCATATATATTGCTAGGGTTTATGTGGTTCAAAGGTAGCAATTGAAACCGTTCGTTTATGACCACCTTTCTAGCAATATTTATGTCTAAATAGACAGTGGCTAGTATAACAAATCCTTGTTATTAGTGGGGTGAATAGCGAGTGCTCTTAGGCAAAACTTATTAAGATAATGAGCTCATGATTGAATCATCAATCACATGAGGTTTTATGACTCAAAACACGACATTTGCGTACCTATGTGTAATCCTCTATTATCGAGAGAGCCTCTTTATAGGAAACACTCATGTCGTTTGCTCAAGTCTATACCCGTTCAGTCGTCGGTCTGCACGCACCAAAGGTCATTATTGAGGTGCACTTGTCGCAAGGTTTGCCTGCATTGACCATTGTTGGTCTGCCTGAGGCTGCCGTACGTGAGAGTAAAGACAGAGTGCGTTCTGCGATATTGAATTCTGGATTCCAGTTTCCCAATCGTCGTCTCACTATTAACCTAGCACCTGCGGATTTACCCAAAGATGGCGCAAGGCTAGATTTACCGATTGCCATAGGGATATTGGCAGCCAGTGATCAGCTCGATCCAGAGGTATTGTCAGGATTTGAGTTTATCGGTGAATTGGCGCTAAACGGAAACTTGCGGCAAGTAACAGGCAGCTTGGCAGTGGCACGAGCGATCAAAGCGGAAGGGTTGGCGGCAACGTCATCGAATAGTAATGAGCGACGACTAGATGAACAGCAGGCAGTAGAAGCAGTAACACCAGTCAAATTAATCGTGCCAATGGATAATGGAGCAGAAGCCAGCCGTGTCGAGGGAGTAGAGGTATTAGGCGCGCAGAGTCTCAAAGCCGTTTGTGATCACTTACAGTCGCTAGCGAATCCAAGCATACCCAATGAGTCTTTGGCAGTCGTCACACCCAGCCCAGCACCGCAGCATGTAGGTTATCAAGTAGACTTGGCTGATGTCAAAGGTCAGCATCATGCACGGCGTGCACTAGAGATTGCAGCAGCAGGTGGGCACTCGATATTATTCACAGGGCCGCCCGGTTCAGGCAAGACATTGATGGCATCGCGTCTACCGACTATATTGCCTGACCTTAGTGACGAAGATGCGTTAGAAGTAGCCAGTACTTATTCAGTCGCAGACAGCGATTATGACTATGGCACACGACCGTTCAGACAAGTTCATCATACAATATCAGCTGTGGCATTGGTCGGTGGCGGTTCACGCCCGAAACCTGGTGAGATTACCCTTGCGAATAAAGGTGTGTTATTCCTTGATGAATTGCCAGAGTTCGATCGTACGGTGCTAGAGGTGTTGCGTCAGCCATTGGAAGCCAAGCAGATAACCATCAGCCGTGCTAACTCACAAATGACCTTTCCTGCCAACTTCCAATTAGTCGCCGCTATGAATCCCTGCCCATGTGGTTATGATGGTGATACATCAGGGCGTTGCCGCTGACAACTATAAAAATAAATGATAATTACAAAAATAGATGATAATTTACAACTATAATTGATAATATGCATATGTGCTTGATTAAAGTAAAGAACTTATAAATTTCGCTCAAAATTATATTTATCAAACAAAGTATGTGCAAATTGGAATAGGTATTAATGTGAAGATAATATTTGAGGACGAGCGTTTTGAAAATAATTATTTCATAAATGAGACACTATACAGATTAGAGGCGATTGAAAATATTAGTAAGAATGAAGTATTCGGGTTTCTTAGAGTTAAGTTTTTTCAGTTACATAAAACAGTTTCGATAAATGGATTAGAAAATAAAGCTCTAAATAGAAACTATAGTGGATATTTTGACTCTATTGGTACAAAATTTAATGAAAGATTAGTCATTGTAGACATAAGAGTTGAATATTTATACCTTCTATCAGCAGGCTCAATTTGGAAGGCTGTAGATTCAAGATCTATTAAAAAAGTTTTTGAGCCCATTACCTCAGAAACTATTGAAATAGGTATAGAACGAACTAAGGTTACTCAAGGGGATATTTACAAAGACTTGGGTGTCTCTGCTAAATTTAATCCTTTAAATCAAAATAATAAATTGTCTTTGCTAGCTATTTCAGATTCTATCGTCAATGGCGAAAAAGTCACAGTTCTTATTCCTTATTCTGAAATTATCAGACACTATTTTTCTGCTTCAAAATACTTTATTTCTAAATTATTCGAAGAAGATAGAATGACAGAGTTAGCTGAGCTGATAGGAAGTGTGCCAGATAACTATGACACATGTTCAATAAAGCTGAACAGCAGATATTTTCTCGATAGTGATGTCCCTTTCATAGCTAGAGCTTTAATGGATAGAAAAGCACTACTTGCAATGCGATTAATCTATAGTCGTGCGAACAATGCCCTGAAACATTCAGAACGAGAGGGTTATTATCATAAGTTGACTGGATTACCCTTAGAAACAAACTTACCTTTTGAAGATCGAACTGAACTTGAAGTTATAGGATACTATCTGAATAAAGAAGATAGTGAAAAAAAATTCTTTTTAATACGTAAAATTCAAACTTGCTATCATCCTTGGCCGTTTGAAAAATTACACATAATCAGTGCGGAAACCTTTAAAGACCATGAAAGAGAAGAGTACAAACCTAGAGTATCTAAAGAACAAAAATTAGTAAAAGAAGATCAAATAGGATTTACTGCTGGAGATAGACCTAGTGCTAACGAAACTGAGTTAATTATAGAGCTTGATCAAGGTGGACGTTTTCCTTGCCTCGATACATTATCAGTTAAAAAGACACATGATCAAGATGGCATAGAAGAGACTATTTATAATGCTATAGGCGTTAGTCAATTATTTCAAATGCAAGACCAACATTATGTAGACCAAGGATCTTTAGGTCAAGAAAACTATACAAGAAATAATGTGATTAACCCAGTACAAATCATTCCCGAAAGAGGTGAAACTAAAATTAAGACCCTTGATGAAATTTCTAAAATTTTTCATGAAATTGAATCGGGAAAGGATAACTGGACTATTACAGCCCTTCCGTTGAATCAGACTGACAATACTCATCCATATGGGTTGTTCAGTTTTGAAGGTACGAAATGGTCTCAAGTTTATGATAGAAATCGAAAGGGATTACTATTAAGAGTGGAGATAGAAAATAGTGGTATGCTGTACTGCTTAGATATTGAACCTTATAAAAGTACCACATTCAGTTTATTTCTCTTTGCAGACTTCAAAATCGGCACAAATGAGACGGTACTAGCTAGTATTATAAATAAAATTAATGAGAATAGTGGTAGAGGAATAAAATCAATATTAGAGTCTGGATTTAATATAGTAAAACCACTAAAGCATACTAGTAGTCTTAATAGACCAATTGAAAACAGGATAATTGATAAAGCTGATGAAGTTATTCAGCAGCTAAGTGAGAATCTATTTACTTAAATAATAGAATCTGCCCTTGAAAGCAAAAGTTTCTTCTCCTAACCTATTACTTATAGAGAACAATGCATATTTTGATTACTTTAATAGTGTAGCAATGTGGAATTGAGCTGCGCTGTAGAGTATTACCGATTGCCGCATCAGGAACTGCCCCAATTATATTAGAGGCTGTTTACTGAATTTGGTTCGCTTGGTCTGCTAGATCAGGACTAATGTAATACTATTGTTCAAGATTTTTGGTGAGTTGGTCTTGTATCTGTGTAAATATAAGAATAGTTTGGCCTATATGCTTTTCGTGTCGTGAATGTAGAGTTTCGGGCGTGCGACTAATCTTAAGAGTGATTGCTTGAATGGCTGACTATGTAGAGGAATGGTTGTTCTGTGCTTCAATGATCATACGAACAGCGCGTTTTTTAATCTCGGAAGCGTAGTTTTATAGCCTTGCTCTTTCAGAATGTTAAGTTTACGATAATACTGCGTAGGTTTACTTCTCAATATTTTGGAGTTTTTATCGTTGTGCAAATAATTATCTAAACTGTTTTCAAATCATCGATTGTGACTGAATAATTAGTGCTTCTAGTACCTCCTAGAGTTGCATAACTTAATTGCTCTAAAGTTTTCTGAGACTTATATGGACTGAATAGCTCATCAATAGTGTGATAAAAACTACTATCATCTACTCCAAATACATAATCAAAAAATATTTTGGTCATCGCAGACTGAGGGTGGCTAGCATCGCGAAAAGATTTATTGTGACTCCAACTACCACTATATATTTTACCGAATACTCTTTCTATATTACCAGAAATAGAGTTTGAAGCATGTCTTCGAGTGATACCTGGTTTTTGCACGTATGCAGCAGCATTTTCAACAGACTTCCAAATGACATAATGCATGGTTGATACAGAGCATTCAGCTAAACATGCTCTGAGAATGCTAACTAGCTTGTCGCCAATAGGCGGTGCTAGATAGTTTAGTCTTGACCTAGTAATCAGGTAGCTTAAACACTCTCCTAGCTGTAACTTTTCACACCAGCTCTTAAATTGACTATCCGCTACTAGAGCACTGGTATTTTTTCTAGATTTAGCGTTTATCATAATCCTAGTAAGATTCTCAATACTATAAGTAAACTCAAAAATCGCTTGATAGAAGTCTATTTCTAACTCCTGTTCTTCGTTGATGGTTACGTATTCGTAGCTATTTTCAGGAGCTAGTATGAGCAGATTTCGGTTAAAGAGATGATGTAGTATCTCTTCATCTAATTTAGAGAACGGTGATAAAGGTAATGATAAATTGTCACGTAGAGAGACTGTATTCCTTATATTATCTGCCCCTAGGCTCTCTACAGTCGCTGCGAGTAGAAGTTTATCCACATCGTTAAGCTCAGTGACTGAAGGAATATTGCTCAATTGAATGCTCCTGTACTGATTGATGTACTCTAGAGCGGTCTGTCTTCTCTCTTCTACTAAGCGGTCTTGTTTAAGACGATGCTCTAAGTACTCTTGATCCATTCTTTTTTCAAGCGCCTCCTTGCAATCATCACACCGCCATCTAATAAGATCCAATCGAATTAGCTGTGAACGAGTATAGCAAACCTTAGTTGTACCGCAGTCTATGCATTGACAGTCCAGTACGACAAGATGAGCATTTATTTTAACGATACTAGGTATATCCTGATGCTTAACATCAAACTCTTGACCTATCTCTCTACAGGTATATATAAAACCACTTCGTTTATCGCCTTCTCTTAACCAGTACCTCTGACAGATAAGCTTATTAGTTTCTGTTATATCCGACTGATACTCTAATTTAGTTTTCACGTTTACCTCTCAATACCGACTATATCCCGTGGATATTGTAGCTCACCACTGTGAGTATTGCTATCTTTAGCAGTGGTTAATGAAATGACAACAGATGATCGTATGATTGCCTTTGGGAAGCGCGTTCGTGAGATGCGTAAAGGTAAAGGAATATCTCAAGAAAGATTGGCAGAGATGGCAGGCATTGATCGAAGCTATATGGGAAATATTGAGCGTGGAGAGAAGAATGTTACGCTGAAGAAGGCTTATGAGATATGTGATGCGTTAGGTATTGAGATACAAAACCTAATTTGAAATTTCTACATCTGCAAGCTTCAAAGGTTACTAATGCCTATTGAGAAAACCTTTGAATGAAAAGTTTGCATTTAGTTCAATAATAACTGACTCTTTGAAAGGATTCATCAGTAATTAGTTCAAATTAAAAAATGTACATTGAAATAGTGTTCTGCTAGTACAAACTCTTCTCATTTATTATATGCTTTGAGTATTTTAGAAATACTATCTACGTTTGTTGATTATTGTATCTTCTTCTCTTTAAGTTAGTATAATCTCTTATACGCCTTCCAGTTTTATTGTTCCATTACAAAATAATATCATATAAATATGAGACTCTTATATCTAGTGAGGCTCAAAATATAAGGATTAAAATGAGCATCGAAAAAATTCCATTCAAAGTCTCTGCTAGGACAGCTAGGCTAATAGGTAGAGAGAATGTAGCTTCAGCCAAAGGAGCTGTTATTGAACTTGTTAAAAATGCTTACGATGCTGATAGTGATTTATGTATAGTCTATTTCGATTTTACATATACTAGATTGAAGGAAGAAGCGGATGAGAACTATCTATGTGAGTTGTATAAGTCTGGAATCAGCAGATGCATTTTAAATAAATACTATAAAAAACATAGTGTGAAGAACGATATATATAAGTTTCAATCTGAATCAGACGAGGATATATTAGACTTCAAGAGTCATCTTTCAAAATGTGTTGTCCTATATATAATCGATTTTGGCGAAGGAATGACCAAAGATATTATCATTAACAATTGGATGACTATAGGTACGGATAATAAAGCTAATGATATATTTACTCAATCGGGAAGAGTAAAGTCAGGAGCTAAGGGGATTGGAAGATTTGCTCTTGATAGGTTGGGGTCAAAATGTAAGATGACCACTGTTTTTAATCCTGACGTCCACCAAAAGTTCAAAAGTATAGATATGGCAAATGGATATGAATGGGAGGTTAACTGGGAGGACTTTGACGGTCAAAACAAGACGATTGATAGTGTCAATGCAACTCTTATGCAAAGAAATAGCCTTGATTATCTAGATGAGGTTAAAAAAATTATACCAGAAGAAGAGTGGAGCATAATTAGGGATCGTATCTATGAAACAAAAAACAGTAGTATATCAACTGATTTCGGTACTATTCTTAAGATATCTGGCTTGAGAGATGATTGGAGTGAGTATTACATCAATCAGTTGTATAAGGACCTAGAAGTACTTGTCCCTCCGAAAGAAACTGCTGAGTTTATCTTGTTTCTTTATAGTTCTTCACATAAGACTGATTACGGCGAGATTCAGGGAATAGTATGTGATGATTATGATTTTAAGCTAGTCGCTAAGGCAAGCCGGGATAAAAATGTAGAAATAAAAGTTTATAGAAATGAGTATGATGTTCAGTCTCTACCAGACTCACTCTTTGAAATGCCTACTTTCCAAGAAGAACCTTATCTAAAAGAAGATTTTGAAAGGGGGTTTTGGCAAGTAACAAGAACCTTCGGTGAGTTATTGCCCGGATATACAGTCGTTGATCAGGACAACGTTTTTGATGACATTGGTGAGTTTGAGTTCACATTATTTTTTATGAAGAAAACTTATAGCTCTCCTGATGCTAAACGTTTTTTTTATAGAGCAATTAACTCAAGCCAAAGAAAATATTGGTTAGATTCATTTAGTGGGATCAAGATTTTTAGAGATGATTTTAGAGTAAGACCTTATGGTGAAGTGAATCAAAGCTCTTTTGATTGGCTTGGTCTCGGTAGTAGGAAGGCAGCAAGTCCTGCTGGTGTTGCAAAAAAAGGTGCTGGCTATAGAATTAATCCTGAAAACATATCGGGCGCAATAAAAATATCTAGATTGACTAATATTGCATTTGAAGACAAATCAAGTCGGGAAGGTCTTCAAGACAATAAAACTTTTGAAGTATTTAAAAAAATCATTAACTCAATAATTCATGTTTTTGAAATCGATAGGTCTTATATAGCTCAGCATATGGATCAATACGATAGATCTTTCCATCAAGGCTCTAGAGATAAAGAGAAAGCTAATAAATTAGCTGAAGAGATAATCAAAAGAAGTAGAGAGAAATCTGGTAGTCAGGCCTCTAGCAGCAATGTAAGTAGCGATCCTGAGAAAGAAGTTCTAGCCTATGCAGTCGAATCTAAAAATGAAGAAATAGAAAAGTTAAAAGAAGAGCAAAAAATGCTTAGAGCTTTAGCTAGCAGTGGTATTGTTATGGCTTCTTTCAGCCACGATTTAAGCAAATTAAAAGATATCTTAAAACATAGAATTAGTAGATTAGAACGGGTTCTCTCTGAAAGTTTAGAAGAAAATGATTTTTCTAATGTACCTGTATTTAGAAACCCATTTCATCTAGCAAGAAATATGAAGAAAGACGATATGAAGTTAGCGAATTGGCTAAGCTTTTCATTAGGATCTACTAGAAAAGACAAAAGAAATCGAAAGAATATAAAACTTGTACCTTATTTCAAAAACTACAAACAAGATTGGACCGGAGTCTTAGACAGCCGTAACATCAATCTAATTATTGATGACGTCAATGACTGTTCTATAAGGGCTTTCGAGATTGATTTAGATAGTATTTTTAATAATCTTTTAGTTAATTCAATAGACTCATTTAACATCCTAAAAGAAAATAGGGATAGAGAGGTTTGTGTTAAAGTATCTGAAACTGACAGTCAATTGATTATTGAATATAAAGATAGTGGGTGCGGGCTAAATCCAGAGATTACGAATGCTAATGAAATTTTTGAACCGCTTTTTACAACTAAGAGGAGCTCTTCCACTGGTGACGAAGTAGGTACTGGTCTAGGAATGTGGATAATAAAGTCAGTTATCGAAGAAAATGATGGTGATATCCAGCTCCTTTATCCTAATATTGGCTTTGCAGTAAAAATAACTTTTCCTACAAAGTTTAAGAGAAAAGAAAATGATTAAAATAATGTTTATTGATGAAGAGAAAGCAACACATGAACTATTTGAGGAGTATGTATATAACTCTTCTCTAGCTGATGAAATCAAGCTGATTCCAGTGTTTCCAGAATCAAAACTAGATGACATGTGTGAGAAAATATTAAAATCTGATATTGATGCTGTCGTTTCTGATTTCATGCTTAATGAGATCAAAGAAGATATTGTTTATGCCATAGAATACAATGGAGTAGACCTTGTGGAATCTATTCTAGAGATAAAGAAGGGCTTTCCTTGCTTTGTTATGACTTCCTACGATACTGATGCTATTGATGCAAGTGAAGATGTAAACAAAGTTTACGCTAAAGAGATTTTATATGGTGATGATACGGCTAAAGGAAATGACCCATTTCTCATTCGTTTGAAAAGCCAGTGTGATAAGTATCGAAAGAAAATTTCTGAGGCTCAGGAAGAGCTAACGTCACTAATAGAAAATTCTAATGAGCGTAAATTAAGTATCAAAGAGGAAGAGCGGTTAATAGAGCTTGATGATTTTCTTGAAGAATCTATAGATGCTAGAAATCCAATACCTCATGAGCTAAAAAAAATATCAAACCAAGACAATTTAGTTAAATTACTATCTAAAGTAGATGAGTTCATTGAGGAATTCAAAAAAAATGATCAAATTTAGAAAACAAGCTCCGGTAAGAACATGCACGATAACCTATAAAAATTATAGATCGTTTAAAACATACTTAGCTAGCGATTTTAATAAAAGATGCGGATATACAGACTGCTCAGATATTTGGTTCGGTGGCTCAGGAACATTTCATATTGACCACTTCAGACCTCATTCCCTGCATCCTGGAATCAAGACTGCTTATTCAAATTTAGTTTATAGCTGTTCTTATGTAAATAACACCAAATCAGATATAGATAATCCACATTTTCTTGACCCTTGTGATCACGATTATAATACACATTTCAATAGAAATAGTAATGGTAGTATCGTGCCAGTTTCATCAGATGCAAAAATTATGTATCATGTATTAAAACTTTATTTATTAAGATATCAAATAATATGGATGCTCGATGAGATTCATCAAAGAATGGAAATGATTAGTGAAATAAATAGAAATAATCCTAGTCTGAGAGCCAAAGACTTATTAGCCGAGCTTGTTGATTATTGGGTCATATACATAAAGTATTTGAGATCACATCAGTAATATCAGAATATATGAGGTTAAATATCAATCTCCAATCAGCCCATTTAAATCAATTTCGTATTTGGCTTCGAAATAGCTATTTATCTTATTAATATCTTTCTCAGAAAGTAGATAGTCAATTTCATGTTCATTAAAGTTATATATACCAAAGTTACGAATATAATTTCCATTTAATGAATAATAATTAGCAGAATAAGGTTTGCCTGTCGAAGATATATAGAACCAAAATAAACGTGTTTGCATAATTAACCTGGCAAATTCAATCTCTTTCAATGAATTACCTATTAGAGCAAGTCCATTATAAAATTTGACTGACCTGTCGGTATTTATTATGAAGTATGGATTTGAATTTGAATACTTTGGGAAAAAGAGTTTGTATTCTAAATTCTGCAGAGACTGCGTTCTACCGAACGAGTACCAAGCCGCATAATTCCCCTTACCTTTATCTCGTAAAGCTAACTTATCTTTATTCAACTTTAAATATTTGTATGCTTGAGGGAAATGTGTCTGTAGTTCTTTTTCATCAATTAAGACAGCTTTATCATTAAAAGTTAAATAAGGAAAAATGATCTGTTGTACTAGCTCTTCTGCAACTTGCATACTACTCAATTTATTAGTATTGTAAATATCTCGACAAATTCCTTTTTCAATTGGATATTCATTATTCTCATCATCTAGAAGGTAATGGTAACTTTCATTACTCCTGCAGGGTTTAAAAATAAAAATATCGTTTTTGAGTGTTGCAATTCCATGACGTGTTGTGAAAATTTCACCGAAAGGCTTCCCTGTTGCCTCAATTTTCTCAATCAAATCATGATTTTGAAGATTCCAACCAGTATGAGAATTTAAATTATTGTAATATACTTGATGAAAGTCTATTTCATTGATTTCTGAAAGGTTCTGCGAGTTAGTACGTACATAGTTAATGTGGTTTTGCTTAGATTTCTTAATTAAACATAAGCAAGTATATGTGTTCTTTGATTTAAATACTTGTTCAGAACCAAAATCAATAATTTTCATTTGTAATGATAGAGTTTTAAAATATTCTCTTAAAAGTCTTGCATTTAAGCTCTTAAAGAATGAGTTCATCGTGATAAAACCAATTAAACCATTGGGCTTTAAGTTTTCAATCGCAATTTGGAAAAAAGGAATATATAAGTCTGTATTTCCAGAATTTGTAACACTCCAATGTTTGAGGTTTTTTTTGCTATTTTCATCTAGGTTTTTTGCACAAACATATGGCGGATTTCCAATAATGAAATCAAAACCTTTAAAATCATCAACTACATTTTGCCACTTAAAAATTAAAGCATCTTGTACGTATAAATTAAACTTGTACTCTGAGTCATCTTGACCTTGTAATAATGCATTTAGAGAAAGCAGAATCTTTGTTCTATTAATTGAATATTCCTTGATATCTATACCGAATAAGTAGTTTTCATAAATATCTTTAAAGTCTAAATTTTTTTTCTGTTTCAATACTTGAGCTGTAGTTAGTAGGAAACCACCACATCCACAGGATATATCCACAAATGTAGATTTTTTAACTTTTTTTCTATAAGAAACTGTGTTAATTATATATTCCCTTATATAATTAGGTGTATATATTGCGCCACTAACAATCCTATCAGAAGGTGAAATGACAAATTCAAACATCTGAATTAAGTGTTCAAGAGTAAAAGAAATAATGCTTTCTTTCACCCTATTTAAGAAATCGCAATATTGAGAGAAATAAATACTACTTTCACAAACTAAGTAACTTAAAATAAATTTATTATTATTCACTGAGATATTATTAGCTTTTACAAAAGCTGAAACTATAAAGCTATCAACTAACTGTGGATCAGTAATAGATTCGCTTTTGAGTAAATCAAATATATTTTTCATTATTAAGTTGCTTCAAGTTATCTTTCAAAGTTTATATGACTAGATTGCCACAATAGGATTAAGGTTTTTATAAAAAATGCATAGTTAAGTTTAGGTTTATTAACCTATATTTTTGTCTGGAGCCAGCTCTGAGTCTAAGACCTTGTTCAACCAGAAAGGATAACTGAGGTGTGGAGAGTACATGTATCGTTTAGTAATTCCAAATTCTTTACAGATTTTAATAAAACTTATAGGCCAGTCTCTCATTATATAACATGAGAAGATCATACTGACTTTCCGCATGCCAAGTGACAAGTGTTCAGGCTCTGAATGCTTACGTATCATCACCCTATCAGTAATATACTTTTTATCTAAGTTGTTTATACGGATAATATACTTGAACATCTCAAAGCCGTTTTGACTGCAGAGTATAAATGACATAATCCGTTTAAAACCATCAAAGTAGATATGTGAGTAATTAAAATTTGAGTTGCCGATATTACCGTAGCCTCTAGTTAGCAATTGAAAATGCTCTCGGTTTGTCTTGAGCTCGTAATAACAGGGCTTTATTTTTGGGGCGTCTCTCAAGTCAGAATAGCATTGACTGCATTTTAGATAATCAAATTGTTGAAAGTGCTCGTTATGATTCTTTTCATAACGAATCAGGTCTATTGAGGCACCACACTTATAGCAGTTGTCTAAAAAACAAACACTATGAATATTACAAACCGTCAGAAATCCTAATCGCCAATACATCCTAAAATATGGAGTCTTATCTGTTGAGATACATACTGGACAGTACTGAATACTGCTCTTTTGACCCCTCTGATGAACACCTATGCTCAAAACCCATTTTATCTGCTTAGAATCATTTAAATGAGGATGAAAATAATCACAGTTAAAAGAGATTAACGTTTTATCTAAATCTTCTTTTTTAATTTTTACAGTGCTTAAAAGTGACTCAATATTTTTTTTAGAAAGCTGAGTATCAATATCTGACTTCCAAATATCAGTGTTTTGGAAAATAATAGTAGATAGCTGTGATGGTTTCATATTGAGAAATAAGGCATTACGGATGAACCAAGACCTAAGTAGTTCGTCTTTACATATTGGAAGTAACTGCAACCTATAGGATAGCTCTAGACCCTGATATTTACTGCTCATCTTAACTGACTTAATAGTTTACGTCTGCTAGAGGGTGGTAATAAATTCAAAGATTTGAAAGTGTTTTCATTGATACTAGTTTGATTGTTTTTAATAGAAAAAATAGCTAACTGTCTCAGGATTTGAAAAACTTCACCAATCAAGCCTTCACTCAGATAATGAATTTTTTCAAGATAAGGCTTCTTATATAGATACGAGGCCTCTGGTAATATTAAACCTTGCTCAATAGACGCAACTAATCGTGCAAAATTCTTGGTGTTATCTGGTGTATTCATCTTCCATCTTGGTAACACTTCTACCTGAAATCGATTGGCCAACTGTGGATCTACTTGAATAGCATGAAAAGCATCCTCAATGCCAGATCCAACGATTGGAATTTGTAGCGTGTTACTTAAATCCTTTATTGCATTGAGAAAGTTTTTTTGAGAGTTGTATGAACCTGCAATAACGTGCTGAATTTCATCAATAATCAACATTCTGGTTTTACGCTTTTTTAACACTCTAATGACTCTTTCTCTTTTCACACTAGCGCTTTCATTCTTCACATAAGGCGTACACAGCTCTTGCAATAGTCTAATATAGAAACTATTTTCATCTGGTTTTGAAGGTGCTGAAACCATGACTACAGGCTGAACATTAAGTGCAGTATCCTCATCAATATCGACTGGATAACGCCTTAAGAACTGTTTCAATATCTTCGTCTTCCCATTGTTAGAATCGCCAATAATCAATAAATTTGGCATTCTATCTGTCTTTGGGTAGCACATCAAATCTTCTAAACTATTAAGCACTTCTTGAGATCGTGGATAGCCAATCCATCTATCTGTATTCATATAGAAGATTTTTTCATCATTTGGAACTTTTATTAAACTTCGAGCTTTATCTGATAAATGTTCCACAGGTTACTCCTCTATATCTTCAAATGGCTGAATATCAAAGTCTATGTCCTCAATTTCTTCTAAATGAAGTTCTTCTAAATGCTTAGCTTTCACAACCATCTGTGGAATGGATTCTTTTACTCTGACAGACTCCTTTTGTTTCAAGCGTCTTATTTTTTTTGTCTCTTTCGAAGCGTTTTCAACGATGTTTGCCATCTTAATTCTAGCTTCAAAAATCTCGTCTTCGGTTACCTGACCTGTTGGGGCTGAATCTGCTAATCTTTTTTTGATCTCTCTTAGTTCCCATAAAGATATCGCTGGTCTACTCGAATTTCTATATGGCACAGTAATGTATGAGTTCATATCAGGATCATAGAAGAATACTGAACTTAGATCTCGTGGATCATATTTGATAGTAAATTGTTTCGACTTTCTACGTGTCTTGTCTGGTTGACGTATCCATTTTCTTAGCAGGTCATGATAATAGAGAATACCAAAAAGTTGTATGCCGTATTTTTGTACACTTCTTTCTTCATATGGTAAGAAATCTATTTTAAGTTGTAGTTCATGTTCTATCTTAGGAGGAAGCCCTCTACCCAAAGTAGTATCGTTACCTAATATTCCTTCTTTATACTTCTCAAATGGGGTTATTCCAAGTTCAGAATGAACAGTATGATGATAAATATTGACAACCAGTTCAGTAAACCAAGTTTCGAGTTCAAACAAAGTTAATACTGCTTTCTTTTCTGAATCGTATTCCCCTTTATCCACAATATTTGATTTAGTAGTTCCGGGTAGAGTATGTATGCCTGTATCATTGAAAGTCTTAAACAGCCTTTCGATATGACCGCCATACCTTGGCGTCCCAACTGGTCTTTTGGTTAGATTAATATGGTATTTCTCACATGCTCTTTTTAAAGCTTTACCATGAAACTCTTTGCCATTATCTGTATGGATAGTATCTATTAATCCATACACTGGCCATTGAGCATCTATTTTGTGATCTGCTAACCATTTCTTCTTATCTAAGATTGAGTGTGTAATACAACATCCTGTTAGCAAGGTATTTGGCTTTTCTAGTGAGATGTAAAAACCAGTAACCATCCTACTGAAAACATCAATTGCTAATGTAATTGTTGGCCTACCTATGGCCAGTCGATTAACATCATCAACAATCATAAGATCTAGAGGGGTATGGTCAATTTGTACAATTTCTAAAGGTTTTATCACCTCTGGAAACTTCCCAATGACAGGACGATAAGATTCTTGACCATTTTTACCTAGTCTTGTCGATCCAATTTCAGCAGCAGTAAGTTGAGATATTCTGTACCTTATAGTATTGATGTGTGGCGTAGTGAGTGAAGTTCCATGCAGCTTGTTATATTGATAAACTTGGATTTCTAGATTTCTAAAAATATCTGAAACTTTTAATTTATCTGTTGATAGATATTGAGTTATACATGATTGTATTATTGCCTCTATCTCAGGCTCGAAACGCCCATTATCCACACGCTTTTTTCTTAACAAACTGGTTGGATCACCGTTACTTGCTTTGTACTTTTGCAATTGCTTATATAAGGTCGGCTCTGATATCTTTAATTCTTCAGCAGCTTTTTTTATCTCGTCACGTCTGTCTTCATATTCAGATTGAAGAATGTTGTTAAAAAGTCCAGCCTTATTATGGATTTTAATCCACTCATCGTCTGGAATGTGCATTAGCTCAATAGCTGGTATTATCTCCGAACAGTCTTCATTGACAGGGCTTGAAGACAATTCAGAAATATGAATTTTTTTTGTCTTCCCAGTAAAACTGCTACGAACGCATACATGTTCTATATCCAGAATAGCTGTTATTCTATAACGAGAGTTACCACTAAAGACCTCTTCACCTACATTGAGTTTCACTTCATACATTTTATTAGATCCATATAGAAGATTGCATTGTTAAGGGACGAGTTAAATCAGCCTTTATTATCTGACTAGACAAGGCATACCATAAAGTATTTAAGAATTCAGCACGAGCTTCTAAATTGCTGGAACATATTCCAATAATATCTTCAGGGGTTGTTTCATCGAATCTTGAAACGACTTTCTTAATCATTTCAAGCTGATAGTTTTCGAAGCTTCTATGTCTATATGGAAGCAAAAATGTAGCATTCTTGAGGAAAGGAGTTCTAATTTCTTTTTCTGTCCAGATTTTAAATCGTGTGTCTGTTTCACTAGATAATTCTTTAATGGCTGCTCTAAACTTAGGTTTTAAAATACTCCAGTCTTCCTTTAGGTCTTCTCGATATTTAACCTCGATATAAAGCTTTTTCCCATTTTTATATTCTATAAGAATATCAGGTGTATATGTCCTACGTTTATTATCATGAAAGTAATCGAATGTTCTTGGTTGAGAAAGGTAACTTATAATAGATGGATTAAATTCAGTTAATATCAGAGCATCGCGTTCTAGGCTTGATTCAAAGCCTGAGTACATACCGTTGTTATTACCATGAACAAATCCTGTCATAGTTCTATGATTTCTAGGGATAATTCTTGCGGGAGAATTATCATTTAAAGTTGTATATTTAGTCATTTTTATCAAATTATCATTTATTGTTTTATTATTAGAACTGTTACCTCCTCGATATTATCAGTTAAAATTGTAGTTGTCAGCCGCTGTCGACCCGAGCAAATCAAACGCTATCAAGACAAGCTCTCAGGGCCACTATTAGATCGTATTGATTTGCATATCACCGTGCCTGCTTTGCCCATTGCCGACTTGCAAAATGCTCAAGCAGGTGAGACCTCCGAACAAGTGCGTGTTAGAGTCATTGCCGCTCATAAGCATCAGATGCAGCGACAGCAAAAGGTCAATAATGAGCTGAGCCCTAGCGAGATTGACAAATATATTCAGCTAGGAGATAGTGAGCAGCAGCTATTACAACTCGCTCAGCAGCGCCTAAACTTGTCCGCGCGTGGCTACCATCGAGTATTGCGAGTAGCGCGTACTATCGCAGACCTTTCTGATAGTGTAGATATCACGAGTGTCCATGTATCCGAGGCACTCAGTTATCGTAGCAAGTGACTTTATTCCCACAAGATGAGCCACACATTCCCACAAGATAAGTCTTACAAGGTAAGCCACAAAAGATGCGACTAACCTTGTGGAAATTTTTGAGATTATAATTATTTAAGCAGATAATCTTGCAGCGCCTGAAAGCTATCAAACGCTTCGGTAGGATTTAGCTCACGAATATCTTGCCCGTAGTTATAGCCATAAGATAGCCCAAGCGTGTCCATATTGGCATTTTGTCCGGCTAAGATATCGTTTCTAGAATCACCAATCATAACGGCTTGTTCTGGAGAAATGTTTAATGCTTCACAGACATGCAATAGCGGTGCCGGATCAGGCTTTTTAGTCGAGAGACTATCACCGCCCAGTACTTCACTGAATAAGTCTTGCCAGCCAAAGGATTGTAAGATTTTTGGTACAAAACGAATGGGCTTATTGGTTACTAACGCCAGTGTATAACCTGCGTCCTTTAGTTTCTTTAGTCCGCTATCGACATCTGGGTAAGCGACGGTTTTGCTGCCACTGAGATTTTTATAAGCCTCAAAAAATATTTGCTCTGCGTGATCAGCTTCCTCGACCGTTAACTCATTTTCTAACACTTCTACCTTACCCACTAGCGCGCGCTCGACCAATAATCTTGAACCATTGCCTATCCAGTTGCGTATCGTCTCGATAGGGTAGGTCTCTTTGCCAAGGGTGGTTAGCATGGCATGGGTCGCATCAGCCAAATCTGGTACGCTATCGATCAATGTACCATCGAAATCAAAAATCAAAAGTTGTTTCGTTTTTACAGTCATTATTATTTACCCATGCTATTAAGTGTGTACTTTTTTGAATTGCTGGCTACAGTTTTTATTACCTTAGCATAGCGAGACGTTAAGTCTAAATTTTTGTCACCAGTAACGATAAACGATCATTATAAACAGTCATTATGACCATTGATTATGAATGGCCATTTGTTTACGTGATATTTATGGGTTGTGGACGATACTTTAAGTCTACTCAACCTCTTTATAACGTTCGCGATGCTCTTTTTTCATTCTTAAATAGTCTTCGTTTTCGCGGCACAGATCCCATTTCTGTTTAAATATACGTGCAGATTCGGCCTTGATAGGGTCTTCCTCTTGCCGTGGCAGCTCTTCTCGCCCATGTGCACCGCTTTGGCCTTTTTTATCATCAGGGACGGCTCCCTTATATTTTTTGCCACCTTTATGGTTGGCATAGCGACGGGCACGGGTATAGCCCATTTGAATAAATTTGCGCGCCATATCCGCACCGACAAAGTCATCGTTAGCCAAATAATCTAAGAACATCTGATAAATAGTGTCACTACTCTCGGTCGCAATGTCAGGATCGGCAAAACGCCAGTGTGGTAATATTTCAGATTTGTATGGCTCTACGAGCAGCACTCCTTGCTCACCACGACCAACACGATACAGCTCGGGCTGCACACGCAAGTCTAGATTTTGGTAGTCTAAGTCGTAATCAAATTCTCTCATAACGTTACCTGCTGAGGATATTGATATTTAATACACCCTAGTATACTGAGCCGGACTGTTGAAAAAACAGCCTATAAATGTTGTTCAGCTGTGACTGTCAGCGTTATATTCTGCCTATTATAAAACCGCTTCAATACTATCGCGGGTTGAAGACATTACTTATCAGGAAGCCAATCATCATGAATAAAATAACGACTACGTATTCACGTTTTATGCGGTTAACACAGAACAGCTTTATGATGTCAGCCGTACTGATAAGTATGCTAATCTCTAGTGCAGCTCATAGCGCTTGGTTTGAGGGTTTGATTCCAAAGGGGGAGACATACACGGTACGCGAGATAGATCGTGATTTGGCATTTGTGATTGATGGGTTTATTTATGATGCGCGTACATCTTGTTTCTTAGCCGTGGGCGATCGAGTGATATTTTTCGAAGGACGTCATGGTATTGATTACCGTGCGACGGTTTATGATTTGGACTCGCGTGAGCGTTGTGAGTTACTATTAAGAAAGCGTTTGTGATAAGTAAGAAAGCGCTTATAGCCATTCCACTATAAAAATATTACTGCGTTAATCTTGCTTGAAGTATTTCATATACATCTGAGCATGTCACCTAAACATAAAAATCCAAACATAAAAAAAGCCCCAAACATAAATGTTTGGGGCTTTTTAGAATTCTTAAACGAAATGGTGGCTCGAGGCAGGTTCGAACTGCCGACACACGGATTTTCAATCCGTTGCTCTACCGACTGAGCTATCGAGCCGTCTTCGTTGAGGCGCTATTAAACTAAATATACGCACTGCTGTCAAGCAGTTTTTGCATTATATCTGATAAAAGACGATAAATAGTCAGAAATGGGCAAAATTAAACACTCTAGTTGTCAGTTTAGTCTTTGACACGCAGTAGTTCGTACTCGCTCATGATCCGATGAATGTCGGTATCGACAGGCACAAACTCACGTACGCCTTTTTTCACTTCGGCATCATAGACCAGTTTAATAAACTTGGCATCAATGGCTCGGCCGCGATTTTGCGCATGTACGGTCAGGTATTGTAAGCGCTTAGCATTGGTCTGCCCATCATCAAAGCAGGCGACAGCAGCGATAGGCTTGTCATTGAACATACCAACATAGAGATACTGTCCACGCTTAAATCCTTGCTCAACGAGACTTAACACATCGGCACCACTGGGCTGAGCATCATCGCTGTCATATAAAGCCTGCAGGCGTTCTGCTAGCTCGTTTTCGCGTGCAGGTTTTTTAATTAGTGGTGCGTCCAAACTATTGATGGCGATCGCTTCTAAAGGCATAGCAGTTCCTATAAACAGAGGGTTTCTATGATGTGAGACATCATAATGTCATAGAGTGTGATGTCGCAAATGGTCGTGTTATAGCATTAGCGTGCGTCATGATTGATAATACTGAACACACTATTTTAGCAGAATGACGTAAATTTGTGCGTGGTTTACGGCTTGGACATAGCAGTAAATGTTAGGGTTTGCTATGATAAGGCTAGATAACATTTAATACGTATAACGCCTAATATCTTGATACCTTTTGTATATATCACTTTCTAATACCTTTTTCGCTAAGGTCTGATTCAGACACTAGTAAAATATTTTGGGCGTGTTTTCGTCCTATTTTATTGACCGCTTTTCACTGATAAAAAACTGATAGAGAGTAGCCATGACAGCCAATGCAACTGAGCAAAACCCATCACAGAACCCGAACCTACATGGTCGTCCAGCACGTATCGCCACGGTTGAGCGTATCACTGCAGAGACGCAAGTGAAGTGTACTGTCAACCTTGATGGTACTGGTCAAGGCACTGTAGACACTGGTGTACCGTTTTTGGATCATATGATTGATCAAATCAAGCGTCACGGTTTATTTGACTTGGATATCAAGTGCACAGGCGATACCTTTATCGATGATCACCATAGCGTCGAAGACACAGGTATCACCTTGGGACAAGCGTTCAATAAAGCATTGGGCGACAAAAAAGGTATCCGTCGTTATGGGCATTTTTATGCGCCACTCGATGAGTCGTTGACTCGCGCCGTTGTCGATCTATCAGGTCGTCCTGGTTTACACATGGACATTCCGTTTACCCGCTCGCACGTGGGCGGTTTTGATGTTGATTTGTTCAGTGAGTTTTTCTACGGCTTCGTCAATCACTCATGGATGACCGTGCATTTGGACAATCTCAAAGGCAAAAATAGCCATCACCAAATCGAGTCGACCTTTAAGGCTTTTGCCCGTGCCCTACGTATGGCTTGTGAGTATGATGAGCGTGCGTTGAATACATTGCCATCGACTAAAGAGGCTTTTTAATGGCTAAAGTAACCAAAATTGCGCTACTAGATTATGGTATGGGTAATTTGCATTCCGCCAGTAAAGCATTGTCAGTGGTCGGGGCAGAAGTCTCTATCACCAATGATCCCAAAGTCGTCGCTGCGGCAGACAAGATCGTCTTCCCCGGTGTCGGTGCCATGCGTGACTGTATCGCTGGTATGCATGATGCTGGCATTGATGATGTCATACGTCAGGCGATATTTAATAAGCCCGTCATGGCCATCTGTATAGGCATGCAGGCATTGTTTGAGCAGTCAGTTGAAAATGGCGGTACAGACTGTCTTGGCATCTTAAACGGCACGGTAGAAGCATTTGACCCTACGTGGAAAGACAAGCAAGGCGCAACTATCAAAGTACCGCATATGGGCTGGAATACCATCAGTGGCATGGACTTTGATCATCCATTGTGGAATGGTATTCAAGACAACGCGCATTTTTACTTTGTGCACAGTTATTACTGCGAGCCTGCCGATCACTCACAAGTGGCTGCCATTTGCGACTATGGTCAGCCGTTTTGTGCCAGTGTCATCCAAGACAACTTGTTTGCGACCCAGTTCCATCCAGAGAAAAGCCATACCGCCGGCTTGCAGCTGTTAAAAAACTTCGTCGAATGGGATGTATAAATAGACGATAAACGTGAATTGAATATTTGATTCAACAGTAAGGTAGATTATCCATTGTATAATCTGCCTTTTTTGTTCTCAGCTATTACTTTTTAGCGACTACTTTTAGCCATCATTGTTTAGTGATACGCTCAGTTGTTTTCTGCTCGTTTATATTTGGAATATCTCAGTGGATTTTACTGCCTTTAAAATGAATATTATCGAGACAACAGGGCTGGCCAAAGATGCTTTGCATATCTATGTTGGCATCGGTGTCTACCTACTTTGCCTCGTGGTGCTACGCCCTATTTTTAAGAAGCAAGGTATCAGGTCATTCATAGCTGTCATTGTCGTAACTGGCATTGCGTTGTTGGGTGAGTATTTGGACAATCGAGAGACGATTGAATCGTTAGGCATGGCAGGTCTAAGCCGTGATCAGATTACCGCAAGTATCCGTGATTTGATCAATACCTGCATGCTGTCTTATGTGCTTTATGGGCTTATGACGTGGACGAAAATCTTTAATGCGTCCAATCCCTCAACTAAGCTACTAAAGCAACGCTAATATTCCGAAGTGATTTTATTTTAGATGTTAACAAAGTGAACTTAAGTGGGATTTTATGATGTAGAATTCATAATATAAAATATATAGCAGTCCATATTATGCCTTCATTTAAAATACCTACTTACATTTTTTCTTCTACTATTTTATGTCTAACGATGTTTAGCTATCATTCAGCAGTGGCAAATCAAAACGTCATCATTGACCTAAATAAACCAATATCGGCAGTACTTTTGGCACAGTACAATCGTGATGGTATCGAGATTGACTACGATGATACGACTGTATTAAAAAAAGTCTTCGTGACTGACGACAATGGGGCAATCGCTCGTCAGTTACCAAGCGGCGCTGCTAGAAAGGTGAAAAGCTATACCTTTGGAGAGAAATTAGAGGTTATTGAAGATAGAGGTGACTGGTATGCGGTGCGGGACAAAATTTATAGAGAATATGATGAGAACGGTGACGGGGTTGTAGAGACTAATATTGTCAAATGGGAAAAGGTCTTTGTGAAAAAAGATCATACAGGAGCCATTCGTAAAACTATCTTAACGCCTGATGAATTAAACATCATAACCTACTTATTAGCAGATGGAAAAGATGAACGTTTTGAAAAGGGAAAAGCACTTAAAACTTATCTTAAGTTCGAATTAATCGACAAATCCTTGTTTGAAAAAAAGCGTCCACTTGCGGTCAATTTTTTATCTAAAGACAAAATGATTAAAAAGCAAAAAGGTGTCCTGTCGATTCCAACTACCAAAAAAGTAGTTAAGCTGATCGATATTGACACTGATGATGACAGTAGAGCTAGCTTTGAATATATTGGACAGATTAATGCTTTAAATCAGCATCTAATTTTTGGGCAATTCTGGGAAATCTCTGGTTATACGATGATTGATAAGACGAACGGAGAGGAGACTCAAAGTATTATAGGCTTCCCTTATCTTTCTCCAAATAAGAAGTACATTATTGCTGTCTATGCCGATCCTTACGGTGAACAACATGCTGACCTTGAGCTATATCGTATTGAGAATAAGCAAATCGTACCTATACTGAATGCAGAGTTCAAAAACTGGATGCCAGCTACTGAACCAGAAGACATATTTTGGGCAAGAGATGGCTACCTGTATCTAGCGGTTACCCATAGCCTTAATTTTTGGAAAGAAGATGGGCTCCTCAATGATAAATTCCGATATATTAGGATAAAGGTGGCTCTATAGAGAAGACGCCACCAAGACCTTTAGAAACCTATTTTTGATTATACAACTCACGCACCACTTCACCAATCGCTGCAATACCATCAGTCAGCGTCTGCTCATCAGCGGCGATACTCATACGAATACACTCATGTGCATGCTGATAATCACTGACATCGACACCGGGAAAGAAATACTGACTTGGCACAATGAGCGTGCCTTTTTCTTTTAAAATCTCGTACAGCTCAACCGTGCTAATCGGCAAGTCTTTAAACCACAACCATAAGAATATCGCGCCTTCAGGCTTATGAATCATCAATGGGTAATCGCCCAATGCTTCTTTTAACAGCTTCACGGCAAGGGTGGCCTGCTTTTGATAAAACGGCTTAATCTCATTATCAGCTAATTGCTTGATACGATCGTTTTCTACCAATGGCGTGGCAATCGCTGCACCAAAGCGTGTCGGGGCTAGATTCACCACCGCATTCATCGCGCTGACTGCTTTTATCACTTCAGCATCGGCTACGATAATACCAGTACGCATACCGGGCAGGCCAATTTTAGACAGGCTAAAGCACAGAATCGTATTGTTATCCCACGTCAAATGCGCATCTGAATAAATGATGTTAGGGAAGGGCATACCGTAAGCATTATCGATGATAAGGGGTATGTCATAACGTTTGGCAATCTCGGCCAAATGCGCCATTTCTTCATCAGTCAGCACGTTGCCAGTCGGGTTGGTCGGGCGTGAGCAGCAAATCGCGCCAATACGGCCTTCCTTTAGTGCTGGCAAGTTTTCTAATGCGTCAAAATCCACACGATATTTAAAGAAGCCTTCCTCGCCATCATGAGTCACTTCATCGATATGTGGCAATACCGCTGCGAAATGCTGACCTTCGACATGCACGTCGCTATAGCCGATATACTCAGGGGTCAATGGCAGTAGAATGGATTTGTCTACAGCTCCATTCTTTTCATCAGCAAAAGCGCCGCCAAATAGATTAAACAGATAGAAAAACGCATTCTGTGAGCCATTGGTCAGGGCAATATTTTCTGATGTCAGATTCCAATCATAATGACGGTTAAAGAAGCCAACCAAGGCATCGATAAAGGCCGAATCACCTTGCGGATTAGAGTAATTCGCCATGCTAATAATAGCGCTACTATTGGCCTCACCTGCATCGTTATCTGTGCCTAGTGCCTTATACGTCTCCAAAAACAGCTCATTGACGGCATCAATTTTGGCAGGGTTACCACCGCCCAGCATGTTGACTGGCTGATCGCTTTTGAGCGCATCGCCTAGATCGTCCATTAATTGTGAGATGCCAGTGGGTTGGGTAAATTTTTGACCGAACTTTGAGAATTTCATAAGACTACCATACTGTTTTGGAGGGTTTGATAAGAAGGAATTTGATTGATAAAAGTTAGGCTAGTATAGCAAATGAGGGCTGGGTAATCCCCCCAATAAATCAGCAAACTGCATGGCTGATATCGGTTAATACGTCTAGACAGCAAATGGACTAAAAAACACTCGCTAAATAAACAGTATGTTTAGGCCATAAAAAAACAGATTAATTAATAACCTGTTTTAGTGGAGCTATATCAACTATGCTAGTAATCTTTCAGTTACAAAAGATTAATTTGCTAATAGTTTTTTAAAAAGCCCTTCAGTGTTACAAAGTATGGTTGGATGATAGGTTCCCGCCTCAAGTACCTTCACAACATTAACTGAAATAAGATGGATATCTATAATATTAGCAAAATAGGCTAATACTTCTAATAAGTGAACTGGGTTGACAGCTACTCTATCTTTTTTAGCGTTTCTATTCATAACGTCAGTTAACTGATTATGAAAATTCTTACTTCTCTCTTTCATATTATTGCAACTAACTAATCTACTTTTTAGTTGTATTAAATCTTCATAAATTGGCTGTTTAACCAATCTATTAGTCGAACTTTCATATTCATAAAATACGTCAATTGTTATAGTTTTATAGATAATGTTTAAATCGATATTAACCGGCATCAGACATGTAAGATAAAAAACGCCAATAAAATTCTCCCAAACGTCTCTAGAAATTAGCACATCATTATAAATAGAATTTAAAGCTGGAATAGCTTCGTATACTTTATTGAATTCTAATAATATGTCTTGAGGATTTTCTTTAAACTTTCCGTGTAGACTAAGGCTATGTTTTAGTAACTCATCCTTCAAAAGTTCTTTGTGAAATTTTACGTTTAGATCTTCTATCAGGATAAACGGTCTAAGACCTTCTATAATATCTTTGAAGTTTTTAAACTGTCTAATCCAGTTACCTGTTGGTAGTATGCTTCCACTATTTATAGAGCTCGTTGTTTCCTTATTTTTGCCAATCTCAGAAATAAAACTAGTAATCAATTCAGCGTTAGTAGCAAACTTGGTAGTAAAATTTAAGACTTCGTCTTGTTTCTCTTTTTCCAAGTTATCAATCTTTTTTAGATGTTTTTCAAGCTCACTTCTTGTTTCCTTCAGCTGCCAAACCTCGTCTCTCACAAAGGAAATAATTTGAAGCTTACCCTGCTCATGTAGTTTATATGCTTCACGATACTCCTGACGCGTAATTGAAACTTTATTTTGATCATCATAAAACCCACCTACTCTACTACCAACAAGTAAAATAAAATAGTCACACTCTTCTATCAGTTTTAGACAAGCATCATAGCTATGCTGATCATTTGCAACCTTAAAGTCATTATATTCAGAGGCATAAACTTGATAGCCTAGTTCTTCAAGATAAAACTTCAAAGCTGATCGTAAGTCTCTAAAATCATAAATTGTTGATGATATGAAAAATGTGGGTTTTTTATTCATGTCTAGAGATCCTTATTTCTTAAGAGGAATAATACGCTTTATAATTTCTATTTCATGGAGTTCATTTAAAGAGTACAAGTTAAGCTAAACCTAATATTATCAAGCAATGTTAGGTCTTTAAACCATCGCCCTTACCCGCGCCATAATTCCGCGACCAATCACTAGTTTCACATAAATAATAGCAATGGCAAACAGCAAGGCAACTAACGCAATACCGCCAAGTCCTAAGTTTGCCCACGGCACACTAAAGCGCAGATTAAACCACTGAGTAACCGCCAGCCACGCACCGCCAGTGGCGATAATCACCGCAAATGTCGCCGCACTAATTCCAAGCACACCCAGCTCTAAGATATTGAGAATATACAAGTCACGCTTTTGCATACCCAATAATCTAAACGAAGCACTCTCTTTCATACGATCTTGTGACGTAGAGAGTAGCGAGCTGATGAGCACCATGATGCCCGTCAGCAAGGCAAGCAAGGTAAAGATATACACCAAGCGGCTCATCTGCGCGACCAACCCTTGGACTTGCTCCGCGATAATCGTACCGTCAATACTGGTCACCGCTGGGAATTCGCGTACCAGCTCACCTTGCAGGTCAGGAATATCATCGGCAGAGACATGCGCCGTCGCAAATTGAATTTGCGGTGCGCTAGCCAGTATCTCAGGCTCAAATAAGAAGTAGAAAAACGGACTCGGGCCGCGCTCGAAACGCGAGCGAATACTGGTAATCTCTCCAACCAACTCGATACCTTGAATATTAAAGCTGATCTGATCGCCCATGCCGACATTTAGCATCTCGGCTGCCGTGTCCAAAATAGACAACGGCTGTACTTGCGAAATGGCAGAGGCACTCGCATCTTGATTTTCAATGGGCGTATAAAGCGCATCGTCAGTCTGCGTCTCAGTAATAAACTCTGTGTCCATGATGCTATCGGAATAGCTTAAATTGAATACCCGAGTCGGGTCGTCTTCGCCTTCAGGCGCGTCGATATCTTTGGGTTCGACACCATTGGCCGTGCCGATACGTGCTCGAATCACTGGATAATACGTGACAGGTGCTTTGAGAATACTGTCTATCTTATCGTGCTGCTCGGTTTGCACATCTAACAAAAACAGATTCGGTGCATCTTCAGGATACGCATTGATAAACTGCTCATTGATACTATGGTTAATCGACGTGATAAGGGTCAATACCGCAACGGACAATGACAATGTCACAAAGAACAACGCTGATTGATTGCCTTTACGCGCTAGATTATGAATCGCAATGCGCTGCATCCAACTTATTTTTTTGCCAGTAGCGATGCGAGCCAGCAACCAGAGCCAACCGCGTGCCAATGCCCAAAATATCGCAATGAATACAATCAATCCGACCAGTATCTGTGCACCCAACGCTAAAGATTGTACTTCGTAAGCAAGGAAGGCATACAGTCCGATGAATAATAAACCATAGCGTAAGAATGGTATGCGCTGCTGCCAAGGCAAACGTTTTGATGATTTGCCAGTACTTTGATTAAGCAGTGCCGCAGGTTTCGTGCCATCAAGCGCACGCAGACTGCGCTGGGTAATCAGTAGCGTCATGACAAGCGCGATGACAATCGTTTTGAAGATACTAATAGGATTAATCGCCAATCCTAAGTCCGACGGCAAAATAGCCGTCAGATACGGTTGACCAATCTTGAGTAATACAAGGCTTAGCGATACGGCAGCGACGCAGGCCAAGACAGACATGATTAATAGCAGCCAATAATAGCTACGCTTAATCGAACGATTGGTTTCACCCAGCGCCATACGTATGGCATCGTTGGATTGCTGCTTGGTCACAAACGCAGTGATTACCCCATACATGGCAACCGCAGATAATAAGAGAACGGCAATGACCAATAGTTTAAGGAACATTAATACATTATCAGAGATACGTGAGACAGACGTCTCCTCTGAGGTAGGGTCAGACATCTCTATATCAGGATAATTAACCAGCATCTGCGTCAACTGCTCACGCTGATTGGCAATGACTTCTGGCGTGCCTGCCATCTCGATTTGATAACTGACTCGGCTACGCTGACCGATTAGATTGGTCGATTCTAATGCGTCTTGCTGCATCATCACGCGACCACCAAAACCAAAGGCTGTTAGCGGGCGATCTGGCTCTTTGACGAGCTCATCACTGATGGTGAATTTTCCCTCGCCGATAGTGATACTGTCACCAATCGCGACGTTTAGACTTCTTAGGACTTCAGGCGCGACCACCACGTTGGTTGCACTCAGCTGCTCGGACAAGGGTTTGCCTGACGCCAGTTCAACCTCACCGTATAAAGGATAAGCAGCCGTGACGCCTTTGATACGAGCCAATAGCGTTTGGTCTGCTGCAACCAACATAGCGTTGAATTGATAATCATAAACCGTTTGGCTATCAGGTAATGTCTGGACTTGCGCCAAGACTTCCTCAGGCCATGCTTGATTGCTTTCTAATATTAAATCACCACCGACGAGTGCCAGCTGATTGTCATTGACGTAGGTATTTACTGACTGTTGGATAGAGTCCAACGTCAGATAGGTGGCAAGCGATAGCATCAACGTGAGTAGAAATAGCAGGGGATATACCCAGCGTCGCCACCAACTGCGAGACAACGCTTTTGCACCTAAGGTTCTGCTGCTAAAAAAACCGCCACTTTTAGCATTAGCAGTTTTATTATTGATAGCAGTATCGTTTTCTGTGATTGTGGCTTTAGTCATAAGTTTTTTGCTTAATCGATAGAAGTGTTAAGACGTTTTAGAGGTGTCATCAGGTAACCAAATATAGATAAAGTCGAACAACTCTGCATCTGTCATATCAGTTAACGAATGAACGAACTTTTTATCTTTGACTTTCTTGTATACCGCACTAGCCACTACTTTGTGATAAAGAAGAGATTTACCTTTTACTTGCTGCTCAAACCATTGGCTATCTATTTCGCTAGGCAAGCTATAAAACAAAGAAAAGTCTAGCTGTTCATTGAGGCGGTTTAACTGTTCATATTTGTGGGTATCAAAGTAATATAGGTGTCTTAATACATCATTCTGTAGGGTATCTTGCTGATTGTATAGTAACTTCAAAAAACAAAGGTATTCTTCATCATGTTCCATAAAGTAAACTAAGGGGTAGAGAAGATAGCAATTCGCTCTACAATATCCCTTGTTTATTGCTTGTAAAATAAGCTGACTTACCTCGTCTTTATTCGAATTAATGAAAGGTTTTGAGTAATGCTCTAATATAAAGGAGAGTGCAAAAATAATGGAATAATCGTCTGAGCTAGCCATCTGTTTTAGATAATAAAGCGCGTTATCTAGTTTATAGATTGAAACTAATTTATTAATGGCTTGGCTATAGTCTTCGGTTTCAAAAGTGAAATTGCCAGCAATTAGCTGCTTTGCTAACCTTTCTATTTCGAGAGCTTCCATCGCACTGACCTTATTTAAAAATGAAAAAAAATTCTTATTTAGCTCTCAACCTGTCCATCATGCATGGTAATGACTCGATCTGCCATCTCAGCCAGTGCAGGGTCATGGGTCACGACAACCAATGCCGAGCCGACTTGCTGTCGTAAATCTAATAATAGTTGCATAACTTGGTCGGCGTTTTGCTCATCCAAGTTCCCCGTAGGTTCATCAGCGAATACGATTTTTGGATGCGATACCAATGCGCGAGCGACAGCAGTACGTTGCTGCTCACCACCTGATAATTGATTGGGCAAGCTATCACGTCTATGACCGAGTCCAACGGCTCCGATTAACTCATCGACTCGTGCAGGGTTTGGCTGCCGTGCAATATCTAGCGGAAAGGCAATGTTTTCTGCCACGGTTAGCGTTGGCAGTAGATGAAATGACTGAAACACAAAGCCCATGTCACGCTGACGGATAGCTGCCAGTGCATCTTCATCAAGGCTGCTGAGCATTTGTCCTGCCAGCTCAACCGTTCCACTATCAGGGTAGTCGAGTGCTGCTAGCAATCCCAATAACGTCGATTTACCAGAGCCAGACTTTCCCATGATGACCACAAACTCGCCCGCATTAATATAAACGTTCACGTCTTTAATAATAGATAGGGTCTGTTCGCCGACTTGCACGGTTTTGTTTAAATGCGAGGCGGTCAGTAATGCTTTTGCTGTAGCGGTAGGCGTCGTCACTGTGTCAGCTGAAGGTGATGATGTCATTGCGTGGTCTCAGTTGGCGTGTTGTTTGATGCTCGTTCATTAGGCGTTTTTGATGCTGTCGTATTAGTGCTATTACTGGCTTTTAACTTTTCAATCTCAGGCTTTAAGATAGGCAAGATATTATCTTTGACGATAATCTGATAACCTTCCTTGGTCGGATGAATCGCATCGGCTTGATTCAGCTCAGGGTCACCGCCCACACCTTCTAAAAAGAAAGGTATCAGAGGCACATTCATGTCTTTTGCCACACGAGGGTAGATGTCTGAAAACGCGGACACATAGTCATTACCTAGATTGTCATAGATCGACATACCACCCAAGATAACGTGACTACCATTGTCTTGTAGAGTCTTAACCGCAGTACGGATATTTTTTTCAATGGTAGCCACATCTAAGCCGCGAATCGCGTCATTGGCACCAATCGTCAAAATAGTAATGTCAGGTTTGGTCTGCGCTACCCAGTCTAGACGATTGACTAGGCCAGTACTGGTTTCACCACTTAGGCCTGAGTTGATGACTTTGGCATTGGTATAGCCCAACTCTTTTAAGCTAGCTTCTAATTGTGCAGGATAGTTGGCATCACTATCAACACCAAGACCTTCAGTCAATGAGTCGCCAAGCGCTAATATCGTCAGTGGCGAATTGATTTGCTGGCCGGCGGATACTGGCGCGTCAGTCATTACTTTACTGGTGTCAGTTTGAGTATTGATGGCTTGAACATCAGTGTTTTGCGAGCTGGTATTTTGCGAATCAGTCGCGTCAGTTGGTTCAGCGTCTTTTTGGCAACCACTGATAGCCACGGCGATGGTCAGCACTGCCATTGCTGGCAAGCGTCGAGAGAAATGAGGGAATGCTTTCATAATAATTATTCTGTCCTATATGCAATCGAACCAGTGTAGCAAAATAAGACGAATACCAATATTATCCGAAGGTTACTTTATCTAATCGTAAATATTAAAACTTTTTACCATCGACCATAACAGGACGACTGACTAGCCACGCAATGCCAACATTGACGACCATTAGTATCAATATCAATAAAAGTGGTAAATCCCAGCTACCCGTCGCTTCATGTAGCCAACCAGTACCCAACGGACCAAAAAACGCAATCAAATAACCGACGGCTTGTGCCATCCCAGACAGCTCACTTGATTGATTGGTGGTATAAGTCCGTAACGAGAATAGCATCATACTCAAGGTAAAAATCGCTGAGCAACCAATGCCCATCATACCTGACCATAGCCAAGCCAAATTCGGTGATAAGTAACTGACGCCTAATACTCCGATGACATTTAATACCGACGCAAACACCGCTAGCGCTTGAATAGGACGACCACGGTTGATCAGCCACGTTAGGCTTAAGATAGATATCGGTGCCATAAATTGGAACACCGAAGCCATATGTCCTGCCCGAACAGCGGATAACCCTTTATCAATCCAAATGGATGGTAAGAAGCTGGCGACGGTATAGAATAGCAATGATTGCAAACCCATAAAGATGGCGATTTGCCAAGCAAAAGACAGACGCCATATAGATTTGCTAGATGTGTCGGAAGAAGCTGACGTGGGTAGGACGGCTGTTTGATGGCTAGATGACCCTAAACGCAAGCGCAAAAAAATCCAGAAAATAATCGCAAAGATACCCAAAATTGCCCAGCCACCCAGTGCCCATTGCCAGCCTACTTGCTCGGACAAGGGTAATACTACGCCCGAGACAATGCCTGCGGTCGCCGTCATAGTCAGACTAAACAGTCCTGTTATCAATGGGATATGTTTGGGTGTACGCTGTTTGATGATAGGTGCTGCTAAGGTATTGGCAAAACCGATAGCCAATGTCAGTAATAACGTACCAACCAAAAACCAATTCCAAGTCGGCACAATACTGCGAATAATCATACCAGCGGTTAATAGCGCAATCATCGCAATCAGTGTGTTTTCTAGACCGAATCGCTTACCAATGGCTGGTGAGATCAATGCACCAATGGCAAACCCTAGCATCGGCACTGCCCCTAGCCAGCCAATTTGCGTCTCGGAGATATTGAGTGCGTCTTTTACGACTGGCGCAATAGAGCCTAGTGCTACGATAGGCGCTCGCATATTGCTGGCAAGTAAAATCATGGCACATAATATGAGCCAAAACGTGAAACGCGAAGAAGGCAGCTTCAATGGCGAGGCGCTATCTACATGAGACTGTGATGGCAAATTCGGCTGAGAGTGAGAAGAGGTAGGCATAACAGGACGACTATTATTAGAATAAGGAAAAGAACACGTTGTTAAACCGCGCCGAAGAATCGTCGCGGTTTAACAACACCAAAGAAAATGCACTTAGAGAGTGACTAATATGGCAAATCAGAATAGTAAAACAGAATCGCAAATTAAAAATAGAAATACGTGCAGAGTACAAAATATGAGTCGTGACTTTGAAAAGAACTATATGACTTAAGCGATATAACCTGAGCAACATGATTTGAGTAATATAATAAAAATAGCGCCAGTCCTTTTCAAAGAACTAGCGCTATTATAAGAACAGATGTCAGGCAAATACTACCAGCGTATGGTAACAAACGCGGTGTATATAAGGATTAAGTCTATACCGACTTGCCTAATTGAGCGGCTTTAAGCGCGTTCTCTTGCTGTTCAGCGATGATAGAATCGCACTTATTGGGATCATCGCCGCAGTATGAGCATTTTTCGTTGCCCATAAGTTTAGCAACACCGCCACAAGACCCTCTAAGTGGTGTCTTTTTTACCATATAACCGATACCCATAAAAACAAAAAATAGGACAAATACAGTAAAAGTAATAGCGAGCATGGGAAGCAATTGGCTAAGCATAGTGGGCACCTCAGTTCTCAAAATAGGGTAGTTATCTTTATGATAACGATATATCTTCAACATTATCTACATAATAGTATAGCAAATTTTTGTTTCGCTCGTTTATACCTATCGTGTTAGTTCATGTATTATTAGGGCGTGTTGAGCATTCACAGATAGGCACTGCTGATCGCTAAAACAGTTCCAGACAAGGCGTAAAACGACGGTAATGCTCATGCCTTAACGAGATTTACAACGCAGTATGGGGCCGTTTTAGCATCAGCTCCAATACCAACAGAAGGAGACAGGACTATTTTTCGCCATTTCATTGTTAAAATATAGACGCTTAGAATGACTAAACTTACTATTTTTAACGTCGAACTGTCTAAAAAATAGTCTCTGTCAGTGCTATGGTTGAGTGCTCAACACGCCCTAGCACCTAAGACTTTTTATCAGCGCGTAGAGCTTGCATGGCAGGTGTTTCTATCACTTGCCAATCATCGATGCTATCGTCGGTATTGTTTGTTTTTGCATTGTCAGTCAAGACGACAAACATAGCAGCTAGGTTTTGTTCTTTAGCAGTTTCTAAGGCCTTCTGATAAGGCATCGCAGTGAGTGCGGTGGCCCATGCATCAGCCAGTGCAACTGAGTCAGCGGCCACGGTGACAGAAGGTGCGCCACCAGCGATAGGCTCTCCAGTGGTGGGATCAATCGTATGGCTATAACGTTTACCATCAAAGATGACGGAATTACGATAATTGCCAGACGTCGCTAAATGCATTTTATTGTGTGTATTGATTGGTTGGCGAATGACCGATATCGTCTCGCGCTCGCTCACTGTGCTACCTTCAATAGGCGCATCTATTGCAATTTGCCATGGCTGCTTTTGATTATTGACACCAGCGGTCGAAATCTCACCCCCAATCTCGACCATATAATTGCGAATCTTATAATCTTCTCTCAACACGTCAGCGATGACATCGACGCCATAGCCTTTTGCCACTGCTGAAAAATCAAGTTCGACACCCTCTTTGGTTTTATAGATGGTTTTATCTTTGTGTATGATACTGTCAAAATCTACTAACGCTTTAGCTTGGGCAATCTCTAAGGCCGTCGGTGGGCTCTGTAACCGATCAACGGTCATAGTACTACCAAAGCCCCATGTTTCTACCAATGGCATCACAGTCGGATCAAATGCTCCGCCAGATTGTTCGTACACGATACGTGAGACGTCGAGCACGTGACTAAAATCTGCATCGATAATGATGGATGTCTCTTTGCCCAATTGATTAAATTTAGAGATAGTCGAGTCTGCTTGATAGGTAGACATACTGTCATTGATTTGCTTCAGGCGTTTATCGATTGATGCTTGTATGGTCGCTTCATCGACATCATCAGGCAGCTGATAGCTAATGTGATAGCTCGTGCCCATCGTCTCCCCAGCCAAATAGTCGTAATCTGGTGTTTGCTGGCAAGCGGTGAGGCTAAGCGCACCGAAAAGAGCGATGATGCGGTAGCCTGTACGAGTTGTTTTAGTAGAAAGTATTATCGTTTTCATAAGCTTTTTGCTATAGCAGAGGAGTGAAAGGTGTAAAACAAACTGTGCTTATTTTACACCTCTTGCCACCGATAACGCCAATTGCTTTGAGTGTAAACAACATTTTTGCTCTATGTATTCATAGCTAATGCTAGAGGGTTGCACCTTGCTTAGGTCACTTTTGACTCACGAATGAGTTTATATAGCTTAGGCGGAGATATGCGATTGACCTTGGTGGCGAACTTCTCTTTTGGACCAGAAATAACAATATATTCTTCTTCTTTTAATAGCGCTTTGACGGCTTGTTTGGCAAATACTGCGGCAGTCAACCCTTTCTTAGTGGCGTCATCCATCGTATCCTGCACGCTACCATCTCCAGTCAACGCATTGATAGACACATTGGTTTGGATAAACCCTGGAAATATAGTGGCAACTTCTATGCCTTGATCATGTAATTCAGCACGCAAACTGTTTGCCCACATATGAATAGCGGCTTTGGCAGCACTGTAAGCACCGCGATACTGAGTACCTAGTAGACCTGCGATACTCGATATCATGACTATTTTACCGCCACCTTGTGCGATCATCTTTGGTAATACCAGTCTAGTCAGACGTGTTTGTGCAAAGTAATCTATCTCCATCAATTGCCGTTCGACGTCTTCTGTGGTGTCCATGATTAATGAGCGTTGACTGATGCCAGCATTATTAATCAGCCAATCGATTTTACCTGCCTGTTGAATAGCTGACTCATACGCTATTTTTGTCTGACTGGTATCACCAATATCGAATGGGATGACAATATGGTTTTTGCTACCTTTGCAGTTTTTTCTGACCGCTTCTAGTTTCTCTTGATCACGACCACTCAGTATAATTCTGGCGCCTCGCTTGGCGAAAGAAATAGCAAGTGCTTGACCAATACCACTAGAGGCACCAGTAATCCAAATGGTTAATTTTTTAACGTTGGTTTTCATAAGAATCCTTTCTTCACATGTGAATAGTTCATGATATAGGATGATAAGTGCTAGCGACTAGTTAAATTTGTAGCCTTATACTACATCCAAAAAATACGATTATCAGAAACAAAAAAAAGAGCCTCAATTGAGACTCTTTTTTATGGTATTAACTTAATCGTACTTTCTAACCAGTGGGTTTAACCACCGAAGTCATCAAGCATGATGTTTTCATCTTCAACACCCATGCTATGTAGCATATCGATGACCGCAGCATTCATCATCGGTGGCCCACACATGTAATATTCACAGTCTTCTGGGTTTGGATGACCTTTCAGATATTCTTCTAATAAGACGTTATGGATAAAGCCGGTGTAGCCTGTCCAGTTGTCTTCAGGAAGCGGATCTGATAATGCCACATGCCACTCAAAGTTAGAAAAATCTTCTTGAAGTTGATCATAGTCTTCTACGTAGAACATCTCGCGAATAGAGCGTGCACCATACCAAAAGCTGATCTTACGGTCTGTGTTCAAACGCTTAAGCTGATCAAAAATGTGCGAGCGCATTGGTGCCATACCTGCACCACCGCCGACGAAGATCATTTCAGCTTCAGTTTTCTTAGCAAAGAACTCACCGTAAGGACCTGATACCGTTACTTTATCGCCAGGCTTTAAGCTAAATGTCCAAGAAGACATCTTACCTGGTGGGATACCGTCTGGGCCACGTGGTGGTGGGCTTGCGATACGGATGTTGAACTTGATAAGACCTTTTTCTTCAGGATAGTTGGCCATTGAATAAGCACGAATAACTGGCTCATCAACTTTTGACACATAATTAAAGATGCCAAATTTATCCCAATCTTCGCGGTATTCTTCTGCAACATCAAAGTCTTTATAGTGCACTTCATGCGGTGGCGCTTCTAGCTGTACATAACCACCAGCGCGGAAGTTAACTTCTTCGCCTTCAGGAATTTTTAGTACCAGCTCTTTAATGAAAGTGGCAACGTTATCGTTAGAGACAACCTCGCACTCCCATTTTTGTACATCAAAAAACTCAGGATCAATCTCGATTTTCATGTCTTGCTTAACAGCTACCTGACAAGCTAAGCGCATGTGATTGCGGATTTCGCCTTGAGTAAAATAGCCTTCTTCGGTCGGCAAGATAGAACCGCCGCCTTCAATAACGCGGCAACGACACTGCGCACAGGTACCACCGCCACCACATGCTGAAGATAAGAAAATACCTTCGCTCGCAAGTGTTTGCAGTAGTTTACCGCCCGCTGGTGTCACGACGTCATTATCGGAATTATCATTGATATGGATGGTAACATCGCCTGAACTGACCAGTCTTGAGCGCGCCGCCAAAATAATGGCGACAAGGCCCATGATGATCAAGGTAAACATAGCAACGCCACCAATCGCCGTAGCGTAATCCATGGTAGGTATCCTTAATCTATGGAGTAGGGGAGCGAAGTAACGTCATAACGTTTTTCTGAACCCCTACCGAATAAATGAATTAAATAGGTCAAATCGCTAAATAAGTGTTTAAGCTTAGCGGTCTAAATTGACATACCGCCGAAAGACATAAAGCCAAGTGACATCAGACCAACGGTGATAAACGTAATACCAAGACCACGCAGCGGTGCTGGGATATCTGAGTATTTCAGTTTTTCACGGATACCAGCCAATGCGGTAATCGCTAATGCCCAACCAAAGCCTGCACCCACACCATAAACGACTGATTCGCCGAAGTTATAGTCACGCTCAACCATAAATAGTACACCACCTAAGATAGCGCAGTTTACAGTGATAAGCGGTAAGAATACACCGAGGGCGTTGTATAGACTAGGAACGAACTTATCCAAGAACATCTCTAGAATCTGTACGGTAGCGGCAATAAGACCAATATAACTAAGCAAACCTAAGAAGCTTAAATCGATATCAGGGAAACCTGCCCATGCCAGTGCACCATCTTTTAGGATGAACTGGAATAGTAAGTTATTTAGCGGAACGGTAATCGCCATGACGACGACAACGGCAACACCAAGACCGATAGCGGTTGAAACCTTCTTTGATACTGCCAAGAAAGTACACATACCTAAGAAGTAGGCAAGCGCCATATTCTCAATAAAGACTGAGGTTATAAATAAACTAACATAATGTCCCATTAGTGACCGCCTCCATGTGCCATGCCTTTAGACTGCGGCTTCATTACAAACTCAGCTTCTTCAACCTGTTCTGGTTTCCAAATACGGACGATGACAATGAACAAAGCAATAATAAAGAATGCTGACGGTGGCAATAATAGTAGGCCGTTTGGTATGTACCAACCGCCGTCAGTCACTGGTTGTAGAATAGTGATACCGAACCAAGTACCTGCGCCTAATAGCTCACGGATAGTGGCAACGAATAGCAGTACCGCAGAGTAGCCAAGACCATTACCAATACCATCTAAAAAGCTTGGTACTGGTGGGTTGCTCATGGCAAACGCTTCAGCACGGCCCATCACGATACAGTTAGTGATAATTAGACCAACGAAAACTGACAAGCCCTTACTCACATCATAAGCCACGGCTTTTAGGACCTGATCGACCAAGATAACCAATGAGGCAATGATGGTCATCTGCACGATGATACGAATACTTGATGGAATCTGCTTACGAATAATCGAGATAAAGAAGCTCGAAAATGCCGTTACCAGTGTCAATGCTACACACATAACCATGGCGTTTGCCATGCTTGTGGTGACCGCTAGTGCCGAACAGATACCTAAGATCTGTAGGGCAATAGGGTTATTATCAAAGACAGGCGAGGTTAAAATACTTTTAGTGTCAGCCATGTTAAGCCTCCTTGCCGTTTGCTACTGGTAGTTTCGCTGCCAGTTCGGTTTTAGGTTGAGCGGTTTTCTTTGATTGATTTGCTTGTGTTTCTGCATTATCAACTGTCTGACCACCCTCTTTGCGTAGCATGTCTAGATAAGGCTTATAACCTTGCTCGCCTAACCAAAACTGAATCATGTTACTGACACCGCGGCTAGTCAATGTCGCACCACTGATACCATCAACCCAGTTGTCTTTTGGATTACCTGCTTTGGTTACACCAGTGGCAACTTCACCGTTTTCATCATAAGACTGGATGCCGGTCCACTTGGCACGCCACTCTGGCTCTTCGATACGAGCACCCAAACCTGGGGTTTCTTTATGCTCATAGAAGCTGATACCTTTAATAGTATTCATGTCGCTTTCAAGCGTCAAGAAACCATAGATAGTACCCCATAGTCCGTAACCTTGAATAGGCAATACGACTACTTCAGGTTGACCAGCATCGTCTTTTTTGACATAGACTTTGGCATATTTAGGCTTACGACCGATACCCGCAGGATCATCGTTACCTAGGTCATCACTCAACGCTTGATTCTTAGTCGCTTGACTAGCGTCATAAGCATTGCGATCAGGGATACCCGCATCTGCTAGGGTTGCATCATCGACATAGTTGCCTTTGTTTAAGTCAATAATTTCGACATCAAAGTCTTTGAATCGTTCGGCAACATCGTCTTGTGTGTCAGACTCAGCATCGTACATGTCAGCCGCGACCAAGATGTTTTTGTTACGGTCTAAGCGTGCATTTTCGAGTTGTGCAGGCTTTAGGCCAACCGCAACTGCTGAGACCAATACTGAACACACCAAGCATAGCGTTAATGCCACACTGATGGTTTTCGCATTATTACTTTTGGGCTTGGACATAACGAACCCTCCGAGCTGTTTGGCGTTTGATGTTTGCTTGGGTCACAAAATAATCAAACAATGGCGCAAATAAGTTGGCGAATAGAATAGCCAACATGATGCCTTCTGGGAAAGCTGGGTTGATGACACGAATCAATACCGTCATAAAACCAATCAAGATACCATAAGCCCAACGGCCTTTATTGGTATGTGCAGCTGAGACTGGATCGGTTGCCATAAACACCGCACCGAAGGCAAAACCACCGATGACTAAGTGCCAATAGAATGGCAAGTTCATCATCATGTTGTCTTTAGAGCCAATCATGTTGAAGATAAGCGAGGTAGCCACAAGACCAACCACACAACCTGTCATGATGCGCCATGAGGCAATACGCGTCCATAGTAGAACAACGGCACCCATTAAGATTGCTAGTGTTGATACTTCACCGATACTGCCTTGCATGTTACCGAAGAATGCATCACTCCACGTGATCGCATTACCATAGACATCGACGAAATCTTGAGGAGAGACACCAAGTGCAGCAAGACCGAGAGGCGTTGCTCCTGAGAAACCATCAACCGCTGTCCATACAGAGTCACCAGACATATAGGCTGGATAAGCAAAGTATAGGAATGCACGACCCGATAGGGCAGGGTTAAGGAAGTTTTTACCTGTACCACCGAATACTTCTTTGGCTACGACCACACCAAAGATAATACCCAAGGCAACTTGCCATAAAGGAATATCTGGTGGTAGACATAGTGCAAATAGTACCGAGGTCACAAAGAAGCCCTCGTTGACTTCATGCCCGCGCACGACGGCAAAGATAATCTCACAGAGAATACCAACGGCAAATGTCACAAGGTAAATAGGTAGGAACTGCATCGCACCGTAGACAAAACTTGCCCAGACACTGTCTGGGTTATAGCCTGCCATGCTAGTGATAACAGTGCGCCAGCCTTCAGGCTGCAAGCCAAGCTGAGCAACCGCAGTTAGCGCTTGATGACCGATATTGTACATACCCCAAAACATCGCTGGGAAAGTACATAGCCATACAGTAATCATAATGCGCTTTAGATCAATCCCGTCGCGTACATGTGATGACGCGTATGTGGTTGAGTCTGGTTGACGCAAAAACGTATCAAACATCTCAAAGATGGCATAGTATTTTTCGTGTTTGCCGCCTTTGGTAAAAGATGGCTCCATACGATCGAACATATTGTGTAAAAATTTCATCGTGGTTAGCCCTCCAGTTCGATGCGCGTTAAGTTATCACGCAAGATATCACCGAATTCATATTTGCCAGGAGATACAAAGGTGCATAGTGCCAAATCTTCTTCATCCAACTCAAGTACGCCTAAATCAACCGCGACCAACATGTCTTCAACAATCAATGCGCGTAGCAGTTGGGTTGGTAGATAATCTTGAGGCATAACTTCTTCATAGACACCAATTGGTACCATCGCTCGCGGTGAGCCATTACTCGTGGTGGTGAAGTTGTACTTTTTGCCACCAAAAAACTGAGAGATATAGATAGGCAGCTTTGAGAAACGGTTTTTACCTGGCGTAAAGAAGTGGAACGCTGGGCGCTCATGACCTTCCGTCAGCACACTGATCTGATTATGAAAACGACCAATATAGGCAATATTGCTAAACACTTTGCGACCAGATAATACCGACCCTGAAATGATACGGTTCTCGCCAGCTGCTAGCTGACCTTTGGTCAAGGCAGTAATATCAGCACCGCGCTCAGTCATAACTAAGTGTGGGTTACTGACAGAAGGGCCTGCTAAGCTAATCAAGCGAGGCGTGTATAGACGGCCGGTGGTAAATAGCTTACCAATCGCAATCACATCTTGATAGCCAATTGTCCAGACGCTCACGCCACGCATAATTGGGTGTAAAAAGTGAATGTGCGTACCTGCCAGACCAGCTGGATGCTTACCAGAAAAGCCATGATACTCAGTGACGTTATTCGCAGCAGTTTTTGCGACTGGTGTCAGCTGGGCATTACCATGATGGCAGACAAACGTCTTTGGACTGAGTGTCGACAACACAGCAAGACCATCGTTGAACGCTTGTAGCTGCTCATTGATCAGCAACATCGGATCAAACGCTAGGGGACTGGTATCTATAGCAGTGACAAAGATGGCATGAGGACGGGCACCGATTTCTGGCGTACGGCTAAAGGGGCGCGTGCGAAACGCAGTCCATTCGCCAGAGGCAAGTAATTGGGTTTCGACAACTTCAGAGTCTAGGTCAGCCAGTTGCTGGGAGTCATAGCGCTCGAAGTCTACTTCTTCACCGTTTGGGTCGACCGCAATAACGAGGCTCTCAAACACACGACGGTCACCGCGTTTAATCGCGACAACTTTACCAGCAGCAGGGGCAGTGTAGATAACGCCTGCACGTTTTTTATCTTCAAAAACGGGCTGACCTTTTGCTACGATGTCACCTTCTTTGACATTCATCGTGGGCTTCATACCGATATAATCATAGCCAATAAGGGCTACGTGTGTCGGTTTGTGCTCAGATATCTCGCGGGAGGGTTCGCCGGTGATGGGCAAATCCAAACCTTTTTTGATGGTAATCATAAGCGAAAACTTAGTCCATAGTCTAAAACGATACCAGACTTCCTGTTTGGTACATCGGTAGCATGAACATATGCATCATTTAATAAAGCACTCACTCACCTATTCCTATAATAGGATGGTGATAGAGTTCTCTAAAAATAAAGCACGATCATAACTACTATTAAGAGTATTAACGCTGACCTTAGACTCCTTAACAACACGTTAATGTCTTATTCGAATTACCAAAGTGGCGACTGGCTACCAAGGTGTATATTAAAACCATTCAATTAAAAACCATCGCTAAAGCAGTGAGCTAAAAGTGACAGTTCTTAAGATAAACAGCTTTATCATACGTTTCATTGAAAATCAAAGTTCTTAATACCAGTATTGTAGACCCCACTTATGAGTTCAGTATCCTAGAAAAGATACTTAATTGAATAAGTATGTAGCCAAATAACGATCTATTGAGATAGATGATAAACTGGTAAAAAGACAAACTGGCTAAGCAATTAACAAGCAGCGTTCACTTATCGTATAATATTGCTATAAAGCCAATAATAGCTATTTTAGTGTCGTTGACCAGTGATAAAGACAATATGAAAACGTTAGGAAAGGCATTTAATTAGAGTGTGTAATACTGCAGGGTAATCTGTTTCGATCGACCAGTTGAGATTTCTAATATAACCTTTCTTAGCAAGAAGTCAGCCAATATCATGTAAATGTATTTAGCTCTTACTCGATTCATCCTGACCGCTAATCTTTTTTTAGTCGTGATTGACCTAATAAAAATATAACGTATGGTTACTATCACATAGAAACAAATAAAATTTACCTAGGATTATACGCTAAATTGACCTAAAATTGCCAGTCAGGAATTCAATTTACCTAATGTTTTCAATGGCTGTAATTATAAAAACTTATAGTTATCACTTTTAGTTTTATTATCATGAATGCAGTTTTGAGCAATATTTTTTATCATTATTTAGCGTGTGTTGAGTACTTAATACACCGTAATATTCAAAGTTTATTTTTTCAAATTTATTCAATATTTTGTTTTATAAGGAATGCGATATGTGTGCTGTGCCTGTCATTATCCCGGCGATTGATTTAAAAGATGGTAAATGTGTACGCTTAAAACAAGGCCGTATGGAAGATGATACGGTATTCTCTGATGATCCAGTTGCGATGGCAGCACGCTGGGTAGAGGAAGGTGCACGCCGATTGCACTTGGTCGATTTGAATGGTGCATTTGATGGCGTTCCTGTTCATAGACAAGTGGTCAACGATATCACCAAAGCTTATCCGAACTTGCCTATTCAGTTGGGCGGTGGTGTGCGTAATATGAACACCATTGAACAATATATCACTGCAGGTTTGACTTATATTATTATCGGTACAAAAGCAGTGGAAAACCCTGAGTTTGTCGCAGAAGCTTGCCGCGAATTTCCAGGGCATATCATTGTAGGTATCGACGCAAAAGACGGCATGGTCGCAACCCATGGTTGGGCGAATGTTACTGATACCAAAGCAACTGAGCTTGCCAAGCGTTTTGCTGATGTAGGTGTCTCTTCAATCGTTTATACTGATATTGCCCGTGATGGCATGATGCAAGGCGTCAATGTTGAGCAAACGGTTAACTTGGCTCGTGAAGGCGGCTTACCAGTGATTGCGTCAGGCGGCGTGACTGATATGAAAGATATTGAGCTACTGAAGCCCTATGGTAACTGTATCGAAGGCATCATTACTGGCCGTGCTATTTATGAAGGCACGCTAAGTTTAAGTGAAGCGCAGATTTATCTAGATCGTAAATAAGAAACAATTTAGCAGTGAAAATTAGCAATAAAAATCAGTAAAGCAAGCAAAGGATGCTTATGGCAACTCGTTTAGACCTTCCAAGGATGCGCAGTTGTCCAAGAGCGTGGTGTCAGATATGGTTGCTACTAAGCCTCCTTTGCTCTTTTCCAGTTTATGCTGTTGGTGAAGAAACCATTGATATCACCAAAGTATCAGAAATAGAGCGTGCAGAAAGCATTGTATCAAATGATATTGCGGAACCAGAAGCTGACATTGTTGAGCTTCCTACGCAGTCATCTGAACCTGAGCCAACTCCATCGTCGGTAATCGTCAGCGAAAGTACCAATAACGCCCAAATTGAAACCACGCCGACCCCGCAAAAAGACAATGACATTCGTCAACGTATCGAAGGTATTTTTTCTGAAATTGATGGCTTACAAGCGGTCAATGTTGGTGTCGCCCAAGGTGTTGTTACATTAACTGGAGAGACCCCAAACGAAAAGAAAGCACAGCAGGCCATTAATTTAACCAATCGTTTGACAGATGTGGTCACCGTGTCAGATCAGATTGATCGTACCCTAGATGTACAAGATAACGTCACTACTGTCTATCAAGGTCTTAAAATACAAGCCAAAAATTTAGTCAAAGCCTTACCACTATTATTGGTCGGTATCATTCTGTTTATATTAGTGAGCTGGTTTGGCAGCTGGTTGTCTAATCGCAAAAGAATGTGGCAACGGTTGACACCCAATCCATTTGTTGCTGAGCTACTGTCACAAACCGTCAAAGTCATCTTTATTATATTTGGCCTTATCCTAGCGCTAAGCTTAATAGGAGCAGAGACCATCTTAAGCACATTGCTTGGTGGTGCTGGCGTCATTGGTATTGCGGTTGGTTTTGCGGTCAAAGATACGATTGAAAACTATATCGCATCGCTAATGCTTAGTATTCGCCAACCCTTTCGTGCACGTGACCATATTGTGATTAATGGACAAGAAGGGATAGTGGTGCGCTTGACCTCACGCGCAACGATATTGATGACACTAGATGGCAATCAATTGCGTATTCCTAATTCTGAAGTCTTCAAAGGTACTATCCTCAATTACACCAAAAACCCCGAACGTCGATTCACCTTTGAGTTGGGCGTCGATGCTAATGATGATCCATTAGCTGCTATCAAGGTTGGATTGGACGCAATACATAGTTTGGCGTTCGTATTAGATGAGCCAAAAGCGATCGCTGTCATTAATAATGTTGGCGACTCTAACATCGTCTTAGAGTTTCAAGTTTGGGTGGATCAATCAGATACTGACTTTTCAAAAGCACGCAGTATTGCCATTCGTGAGACCAAGCATGCATTAGAGGATGAAGGTTTCAGCCTACCTGAACCTATTTATCGATTGCGTTTTAATCACGATTTAGAAAAAGCTTTTGAGCATATGCAAAGCAGTCATGTAGACAATACATCTAACGTGACGGTTATACCGACTGTACCCGATAGCGCTGTAAATGGTGATAGTAGTAACACTGATAATAAGGACAAAAAACAAGCAAAAGCACGTGCCAAGCTTATTTTGCAAGATGACAATGCTAGTGACGTTCTCAGTGCGCGTTCTGATGACAAACTAATGAAAAAGGTCGAGCAAGAGATTGCAGAGCGTTCAGATGAGACTGATTTATTAAACAATAATAGCCCGCAAGAGTGACATATGGTCAATCCTCTATAAACTGGATACTGTGTCAGTCTCATTTAGTCTACTATTTGTAGTACTTGCACTCGCCTTTCTTGTATCCAAATTATATTGAACTGACCATATGCAGACCAGTTTTAAAATAGGCATAGAAAATGCAACGAAACGTATATCTGATAATTATTCAAATACGAGACATTTCCTATGCAAATGAAACATCTGATTATATTCGCGCTAGTTGGCATGGTAGCCTTACTTGGCTTTAACCTTATTAATGGTAGTCAACGTGACAAAAATAGAGAAGCGCTCGTCAGTAGCGTAACATCTGAGCATAGTGATATCAGCGCAGAAATACCTGAGACTCATATCGAAGCAAGCAGCTCTGATGCTATCACTAGCAAGCCTTTGGGTGAGCAGCCTAAAGCCATCCTTGACAGTGCCACGACTCAAATAGATCAAGCTCAACAAGCAGAACAGAAAAATCTAGAAGAGATGGACAACACTGCACAGTAGCCAGTGCTTATTAAGCAAGTACCACGCATTTATATGAATAGTGAGACATAAAAAAAGGCTAACGATGACGTTAGCCTTTTTTATTTCGAGCGTCTAACCAAAACTAGCCTTTCTTATTAGCGCCTTTACTACGACTGCTACTTCTCTTGGCTGGGCTCTTTTTAGCGGGTGATTTTTTTGTCTGATTCATTTCACTAGATTGCAGTTTGGCTTTTAAATCAAAGTCAATTTGCAGCAGATCCATGTTCACGCCAGCAACTTTGACCTTAACCGAATCACCAAGTCCAAACAAAGTACCTTTGTCTTTACCAATCAGTTGTTGCTGCTGTTCATCATAGACGAAGAAATCATCGCCGACGTTTGAGATATGGACCAAACCATCGATATATAAGTCAGTCAATGTCACAAATAGACCGAAGCTAGTAACGGTAGTCACCACACCTTCGAACTCTTCGCCGACATGGTCTTTCATGTAATGACATTTGAGCCAAGACTCTACATAGCGAGAGGCCTTTTCTGCACGGCGTTCTGTATCTGACGTTTGCGTACCAGCACCTTCAAGAGAAAAGTCCATGGCAGGCTGTTGGCTATTAGTCACTTTTGCTTTAATAGCACGATGCAGCATCAGATCAGGATAACGACGAATAGGGGACGTAAAGTGGCTATATTCGTCATATGCTAGACCAAAGTGACCGATATTGTCAGGTGCATAATTTGCTTGCATCATCGAACGCAATAGCATGCTATGGATACTAATCGCATCGGGTCTGTCTTTAGTCGCTTCAATAATGCGCTGATAATCCGCTTGCGTTGGATTCTCTTCTGGGAACGACAGGCCAAAGTTCTTTGCATATTCATGAATACGCATTGATTTTTCACCATCAGGCTTATCATGGTTACGATACAAGACAGGCAGTTCATGCTTTAGCGCAAAGTTCGCTGCACAGGTATTGGCCAGTAGCATACACTCTTCGATAAGCTTCTGAGAATCACCACGAGTACGTGGCAGAATAGCCTCGATGCCGCCTTTTTCGTTGAACTTGATATAGGTTTCAACGGTTTCAAATTCCATCGCATGACGTTCTTCACGTTTTTTAAGCAGTAGCTCATAAAGCTGATGTAACGTGTCGACAGATTTTTTAACGTCTTTATTACCTGTTAATGATTCAGGCAAGCGCTTATCAGTCGGATTTACCAGATAATCATTTACTTGATTATAGGTTAAACGTGCTTGTGAATGCATGACGGCAGGATAAAACTCATACCCAGTAACCTTGCCAGCGCGTGATATCTTAATATCAGCAACCATACACAGACGATCAAGATTAGGGTTCAATGAACACAGACCATTAGAAAGCACTTCTGGCAACATCGGAATCACGCGATGCGGGAAGTATACTGAGGTACCACGCTCGTAAGCATCTTGGTCAAGTGCTGAATTTGGCGTTACATAATAACTGACATCAGCAATCGCTACTAAAACGCGATAGTTACCACCAGATCGTTTTTCAGCGAATACAGCATCATCAAAATCACGTGCATCTTCACCATCGATCGTGACAAGTGGTAAATGACGTAAGTCTGTGCGACCTTTAATGTCTTTTTCAGTTGGCTCTTGATAGCCATCAGCTTGTTTGAGTGTGGCTTCACTGAAGTCTGACGGGATGTCATAATTAAGTAGCGTGGTTTCAATAATCAGTTCACGATCATTGTCATCAGACAGGAGTTCCGTGATTTTACCAGTAGCAAACTCATGCTGGTTTGGCCAATCGATAATATCGACTTTGACAGGAGAGCCTTGCTTGGCATTAAATGCTTGTACATTGTCCTCAGTGACCGTAATCGGCTGATGATTATTTGGACTGCCAAGCTCGACACAGTAGCCATCGTCATCACGAGCTAATGTGCCAATAAAGTTGTTTTGGCGACGTTCAACGACATCGACAATACGCCCTTCGGTACGGCCACGATTGTCTGTTGAAGTACCGACTGCTTCGACGGTGTCTCCGTTAAATACCCAACGCATTTGCTTTTCATGCAAGAACAAATCTGGCATATCACTCAAAAGCACAAAACCAAAACCTTTAGGATGCGCAGACACTGTACCAGTGACGACATCTTGCTGAGTCACTGTGCGATAGCGATAAGGACGACCGTCGCGGTTTACTTGTCCATCACGCGCCATTGCTTTTAGGCGATTGCCCAAAGCATCAAACTGGTTCGGATCATCAATATTAAAGGCTTTTGCCAATTGCTGATGAGTGACTTCGCCATGCTCAGTAATCGTGCTAAGTATCAGCTCACGACTAGGGATGGGATTGTCATATCTTTTTGCCTCGCTTGAGGCGTTTGGATCATTCCAACTCATAAATTACCGTATCTATTTTTAAAATTATTAATAGGGGCTATCTTAACACGAACAACGTGGCAATATCTTGCGTCAATTGTCTTATGTGTGTTCAGTAGCAAGGAGTTGTTACTTTCAATTAGTAACAACTATTGTGATAAATCAAATATCAACATCGACCTTACTTGATTTATTGGCTATCTTTTTGCTGTCAATTTCTTTTGAGACTTCTAGCACAGTTGTTTGATTAGACTTGTCGAGGTATTTTTGTGCTTTATCTACTTCAGTAGTCAAGGTATTGACCGTTTGTTTCATGTTCTCTAACGCTTCAATCTTATAATTGCTAATCATATCCATCGTATCATAGACATTATTAAAAGCGTTTTGCAGTTTATCAAGCTCGATACTGCTGCTAGTGGCTTGTTCATGAATTTCACCCGACTGACGTTTTAGCATCGCTGAGGTTGATTCAATCAAGCTACTGGTGGTTTTATTCAACGCAGTGATTTGATCAAGTACCAGTTTCTGATTGGTCATTGCTTGAGCAACAACGACAGCCGTACGTAATGCTGACACAGTCGTTGTTGTAGCACGATCTACGCCTTTGATTAGCTCTAAATTATTACGACGAATGGTATCAAGCGCCAAATAACCTTGTACATTGACAGCCAATTGGGTCAAGAAATCTGTATTTTTTTGACGCACATAGAACAGCATTTCTTCTTTGATAATGCGAGCTTTTTCAGGGTCAGTTGCTTCTATTGCATAGACTTTTTGCTCTAGCTGCTCGTCAATTTTTTTGCCGACATAGACATACTGACGAATAGACTGCATCAACTCCCACATATTGACTTTTTCTTGCTCAATCATCGCATTGTCTTTGAGCAGCTCGTCTTTGCCATTATAAAGACTGGTCACCACTGCATTGATATGTGATTGTGCTGATTCGTACTGGCGAAAGTAGTCTTGCACTTTGTTACCAAAAGGTATGAGACCGAACAGCTTGCGTGAGCTGGTCAGTTCTTTTTTACTCGGATCTAAATCTTCTACGATACCGCGCAATTCAGTCAATGACTTGGCAATAGGGGAGTTGTCAAACAAGCTATCATTGAGACTTTTCGCTGGCAAATCCAACATACGGTTAGATACTTGTGCCGATTCACGAATCTCTTTCGTACCCAAGTTATGAATAGACTGCACGTTTTGTCTAAACTCATCGCTATGCACAGAGTTAGTAAGAACGTGATCTACAAAAGCGTCAACTTTGGCATCGAGCTCTGGAATCTGGCTTTCATCCAACTTGACCATCTGATCTGCTTCACTTTTCTGTATTTCTTTCACAGGTTCAGGCGGCGTCAAAGAAATACTTGGAGTTGTTGCGTTTTCTGGTGGAGTCAATTCTTGCATGAAGTTTCCTATAATATCTGAAATGGACAGTATTTTTGGTCAATAGCTACAAAAGACGGTAATCGTAAAACACGTTAACAGTAAATGGATGTTTTTATACACTCGATTATAATTATTCGAATGATATAAATGTGGTACAGCAGACCTTTAGATTAACTGGTAATGAAAAGGTTGAGAAGATAGATTTTGTAAAGTAGCGTCGACTTATTATATTAAAAAATGGCTATTTACAGGCCTAAATATTAAAAAACCATCAATATCCCGCAGCATATTGATGGTTAAGATTACAAGTATCTACATCGACTAACAGCCACAACTAAAACAATCTGAAAAACAGATTATTTTTTCTTAGTTGGCCCAAGCAGCATACCCATTTGACGACCTTCCATCTTAGGGTACTGCTCGACGTTTGAGATATCAGCGGTATCTTCAATAATACGATCAAGTTGTTTACGACCGATATCTTGGTGCGCCATTTCACGTCCGCGGAAACGGATGCTAATTTTAACTTTGTCTTGATCTTCCAAGAAGCTAACGATTTTTCTCAGTTTAACCTGATAATCGGCTTCTTCGGTACTTGGACGTAGCTTCATCTCTTTGAGCTGAGTCTGTTTTTGGTTTTTCTTAGCTTCTTTTGCCTTTTGCTTTTGATCATAGAGGAAATGCTTATAATCCATGATCTTACATACTGGCGGTTTAGCTTCAGGAACTAATTCAACCAAATCTAGACTGTCTTCACGTGCCGCTTTCATCGCGGTGTCGATATCGACCACGCCCATTTGTTCGCCGTCTTCTTTAACCAGACGGACTTCTTTGGCACTGATATCTTCGTTGATGTTCAAACGGTTCGACTGTTTAATAGGTATTACTCCTCATCTGTTTTTGGGGTCTGTCGGCCTTTCTCAGCGACAGCGGTCTGTACTAATGTAATAAATTCAGAAACACTCATCACGCCAAGGTTCTCACCTTCACGCGTACGGACGTTGACACTGCCCGATTCGACTTCTTTATCCCCTAATACTAGCATATAGGGAATACGTTCTAATGTTTTCTCTCGTATCTTAAATCCAATCTTTTCGTTACGCAAGTCACTAATAGCTCGCAAACCTGCATTTTTTAGTTCGCTGACGACGTTTTCACAAGCTTCGCCTTGTTTATCGGTGATATTCATGACGACTACTTGCTGTGGTGCTAGCCATACTGGCATCCAACCGGCATAGTTTTCAATCAATATACCAATGAAACGTTCGAATGAACCTAATATAGCACGGTGCAACATAACAGGTACTTCGCGCTCATTCTGCTCATTGACAAATTCAGCATCTAAACGCTCAGGCATGTTTGGATCAACCTGAATAGTACCGCACTGCCATACACGACCTAATGAGTCTTTTAGACTGAATTCAATCTTTGGACCGTAGAATGCGCCTTCGCCTGGTAAATAATCCCAGTCAAGACCTGAGCTATCGAGCGCATCTGACAAGGCTTTTTCTGCAAAATCCCATGACTCATCACTACCAACACGTTTTTCAGGACGAGTTGAGAGTTTCATAATAATGCTATCGAAACCAAAGTCTTCATAGACCGCAAGCGTTAGCTTGATAAAGTCAGCCACTTCTTGCTGAATTTGCGCTTGAGTACAGAAGATATGTGCATCATCTTGAGTAAAGCCACGAACACGCATCAAGCCATGTAATGAACCTGATGGCTCGTTACGATGACAAGAACCAAATTCTGCCATACGCAAAGGCAGGTCACGGTAAGACTTTAGGCCTTGGTTAAATACTTGCACATGGCAAGGGCAGTTCATCGGTTTTACGGCATAATCACGGTTTTCACTAGAGGTCGTAAACATATTGGTGGCATAGTTGCCCCAATGTCCAGAACGCTCCCACAAGCTACGATCCACGATTTGTGGGGTTTTGATTTCTTCATAGCCATTATCATGTTGCACTTTACGCATATATTGCTCAAGCACTTGATAAATTGTCCAACCATTTGCATGCCAGAACACCATACCAGGTGCTTGCTCTTGCATATGAAACAGATTCAACGCTTTACCAATTTTACGATGGTCACGTTTTTCTGCTTCTTCAATACGCTGAATATAAGCTTTTAGCTGTTTCTTATCTGCCCAAGCAGTACCATAAATACGTTGCAACTGCTCGTTTTTCGCATCACCGCGCCAATAGGCACCAGACATTTTAGTCAGTTTAAATACTTTTAGGAATCGTGTGTTTGGCACGTGTGGGCCACGGCACATATCCACATATTCTTGATGATGATAAAGACCGAAGGCTTCTTCACCTGGCATATCGTTGATTAACTTGAGCTTATAATCTTCGTTACGTGACTCAAATATCTCAATGGCTTCTGCACGTGGTGTCATCTTTTTAACAACGTCATAATCTTGCTTGATCAGCTGCATCATGCGCTTTTCAATCGCTTCCATATGCTCAGGGGTAAAAGGCGTCTCACTATAGATGTCATAATAAAAGCCGTCTTCGATTACTGGACCGATGACCATCTTCACATCAGGGTACAGCTGCTTGACCGCATGACCTAACAAATGCGCACATGAATGACGGATAATATCAACACCGTCGTCGTCTTTTGGCGTCACGATTTCGACTTTAGCATCAGCAATGATAGGATCATGCGCATCTACCAACTGCCCATCTACACGTCCAGCAACTGTTGCTTTCGCTAGTCCTGTTCCTATACTTTGCGCCACTTCCATGACCGTAGTATTGCCTTCGAAGTTTTTTACGCTACCATCGGGTAAAGTAATCGCTACCATAATCTATTCACCTTTTTGGGTCCATTGGCAGTGATGATTGCAACCATCAATCATATAACCGTGAGACCACGTCAATTATATCTAACTACTATGATATGTTGTAAGAGATAAGCACAACTTAATAGCACTATCTTTTACCTTGATATAGCATGATGATTAAGCGCCATTTAACAAGCTATAATCAACGCTATATAAGGTGAAACGAACTACCTTCTCGTACGATAAAGCAGAACGGCTATTAAGCAATGTCATAAAAGCAACTATTATAGCAAAAACTGCCTATCAACACTAGATAGTAAGGGGTTAGGTCTGCTTCTATATATAGGTACACTTTGTACCAATATCAATAGTGATGAATATAGGTAGCGTTAAATATCAGATCAATGACTATAGTAAGTTCATAGTGAGAGACTAGATAGTAGAAATGAGCCTTCCAACCACATAAAACAGCCGTAAAAAGACTTTTTTAGAATATCGTTTAAGTATCTTAATTCCTAACCCATTGAAAAGAATAGATTATTAAATATACTGTTAAGTTAGTCAAGAAACCTTTGGCAAAGCAGTTGACACAGCTCTTAAACTCTATATAATACGCCCCTCAACAGGGAGAACTGGCAGTAATTAGGAGATAATTACTTAATTAAAACCCAGTTAACTCATTGAAACGAATTAAAAAAGAAGTTGACAGACTATTAAAACATGATATGATAGTCAGCTCGCTAAATAGGATAAGCCACATTGGCTGGGAATAGTTAGTTAGAAATACTAACACTGGACGACAGTGATTAGGCATTATTTAAAAGCATAACTAAAGAACAACTTGTGTGGATTTTTGCTGATTCAGAATGTTAAAAAATAAAGTTGGTTGACTATCTTTTCGATAGGATTCTAACTATAAAAATTATCATTTAAGACAGCAGAAAAACTCAAAGTTAATTCATTACGAACATAATTTTTAGCGATTTTGCCAGATTAGATGAGCCAAGTTTAGAAGCTTCTTTAAAGAGCTTCATAGCAAGATTAAACTGAAGAGTTTGATCATGGCTCAGATTGAACGCTGGCGGCAGGCTTAACACATGCAAGT